>JAEPQP010000045.1 GCA_017640485.1 Phycisphaerales bacterium
CGGCGTAGGCGGTCAGGAAGGCGCTGATATCGAAGAAGTCGAAGTTGCCATCTCCACTGAAATCAGCGATCGGGTCGCTCATCGCGTACGCGGTCAAGAATGCGGAGATGTCGAAGAAATCCAGCACGCCGTCGATGTTGATGTCCGCGGGGCACGGCGCGACGGTTGGTTGGAACTCGAATGCGCCGGCGTCGACGATCGGTGCGGAACCGACTCCGGTATCGACGGTGTCGGGGTCGTCGTACTGACGGAGCAGTCCGGCGAAGTCGATCGGGAGGGTTTCGAGGGTGTCGCCGTCACTGTCGAGATCGAGGTAATCGATCGGGAGTTCGGTGTTGTCTCCCATGTCGATCGCGGGTGAACCCGTGAGGAGTGTGTAGTCGAATCCGGAGGGATCGGCGAAGAGGGGATCGGCGTCGGTTGAACCGGTGCCTGGGACGGTGAGGTCCCACTGATCGATGATGGAGTAGTCTGCGTTTCGGGCGCTGTTGAATCCCGTGGCGGTGATTTGACCATCACGGGTGACGGCTCCTCCTGAGGAGTTGTTCCAGACGATGGAGTTCTCGAGGGTTCCGACGCCTCGGTTGAAGTAGACCCCGGAGTTGTAGACGGTAAACGCGTTTGGAGCGGAGTTGTTGGCGATGGTGGAGTTAGTGATTTTGAGGTCTTCTGTGAGGATCGCGAGGACTCCGGAGTTTGAGTAGATGCCGTATCCGATGTTGTCGGTGACGAGGTTGTTGGCGAAGATCGGGTCTCCTCCGGCGATGTAGACACCGCTGCAGCTTGAACTGACTTCGTTGAACTGGACGCGGTTGTTGATGAACTGGTTGTCCTCTCCTGCTTGAAGCCCGTTCAGGTGGACGGTTGCGACCCCTTCGTAGATGTCAGGTCCGACAACGGTTGCGACGACGGCGTCGACGGCTTTGTTGTGGTGGAATGAGTTGTTCGAGACGCGGGCTTTGGTGCCGTTGGAGATGACGAGTGCTGACCCGATGACTCCGGAGTTTTCGGTGAACTCGCAGTTGGTGATGATGACATTGGACTGGAAGGCCATCATGCCTCCGCCGGTGTGGATGAATCCGCCGCAGTTGACTTCAAGATCTGCTGCGCCGCCGGTGATGGTGAAGCGGTCGATGGTGAGTTGGGTTGGTTCGCGGTAGGCGTAGAGGACATGGAGGGTGTTGTCTTCGCGGTTGGTTGCGCTTGGGAGGTCGTTGTCGAAGAGGTCTCCTGAGAGGATGGTTTGGGCGCCGGTTGCTGGGCGCTCGGATGGATCGGATTCGGTGCCGGTGAATCCGCCGAGGAGTGAGGTCCCGCCGTGGAGATCGAAGTAGCGGGCGCGTTGGCCGTCGATGGAGGGTTTGTAGGTGCCCTCGGCGACCCAGATCTCGGTGACTGCGTCTGATGCGTGGGCGAGCGCGAGCGCGTCTTGGAGATCGGTCATCGCGTTTGCCCAGTCGAGACCTGTTCCGGTTCCGGTCGCGTCTTGGTCGACGCGGATGATGGATGCTTCGGCTTCGTCGGGGACGCCGTCGTTGTCGAGGTCGGTGCTTGTTGCATCCGCGATGTCGCAGTCGTCGGGGATTCCGTTGCGGTTGTAGTCTTGTTCGAACTGGTCTGGGTATCCGTTGTTGTTGCAGTCGTTGAGGGTCATCGCGGCGATTTCATCTGAGTCGAGGATGCCGTTGGAGTTCATGTCGCGGTCGCGGAACTTGGCGACGAGTGGCGCGGCGAGCTCAGCATTCATGGCGTTGTCGGCTTGTTCTTCCATGCCGATGGGGACGCCGGTGGTTTGTCCCATGAAATCGATGTCGGGGTTGGAGAAGTGTCCGACGCGGGGGAATCCAGAGACACCCATGATGGTCTGGAAAGACTCATCCGGTGCGGTGTATCCCTTCGCGTAGGGCTGTCCCCCGTTGGCGCAGGGGGTGTCGATCCAATCGTGCATCATGCCGAGGTTGTGACCGATCTCGTGTGCGAAGACATAGCTGTCGTTTCCGAGACAGTTTTTGTTGATGATCGAGAATCCGAGTTCTGGACTCGGCGTGTTGGCTTGGTATCCGAAGTTGGCGACGCCGCAGACTGTGGTGGTGTTGGTGATGAGTGAGACGAGGTCGGCTTTGTAGAGATCGCGGAGATCGTGGATCTCGTCCATCACGCCGTCACCTGGTTCGCGGAGATCTTCGAGCTGCGCGAACATATCTCCGGATTCTGTGTAGACGAGTTCTTCGGTGTGGACCAGACGGAACTGGGTGGTGAGTCCCGATGCGGTCATGGCGGTGTTGAGGTTGTCCATCGCGGTGTTGATTCGATCGAGCATGACCGAGGTGCCACCGATATTGGTCGCGGCGGTTGGGGTGTAGACGACCATGATGTCGATGATGGATCCGTCTTCGAGTGATCCCGCGCCACGGTGAAATGCTTGCTGCGCGTTGAATGCTCGATCGAGTGGTCTTGGGGTGGTGTTGAGCTCGATGAAACTCTGGTCGGCGTTGGTGCCGCATGTGTGGTCGTGGGTGTGCTGGGCCGCAGCGGGGAGCGCCGAGAGCGTGAGGATGGGCAAAAGCGGGAACGCGATGGAGTTGATGGAGGTTCTGAGTGGCATGGTGTCTGTCCCTTGGTTCTGATGGGTGTCAGGATGCTGATGTGATTCAGGACCAGCGGTAGGTCCATCAGTCCAAGCGACAGCGGGGTCCGATGTGTCCGAAGCAATGTGAAAAAGTAATGTGAAAAAAGATACTCCCGGAGGAGTATCTTTCGGTGTTGAAGGCTGATTCTGGGTTGTTATCGGGGTTATGGACAGCCCAAGCTGTATGCGGTTAGAAACGCGCTGATGTCGAAGAAGTCGAATGAACCATCGTCGGTCCAATCAGCAATAGGGTCTTGGATTCCATATGCGGTTAAGAATGCGGAGACATCGAAGAAGTCGTAGGCTCCGTCGTCTGTGAGGTCGGCAGGGCATGGATCAGAGCAGCTGCTGCTGAAGTCAAGGGTCATGCCGTCGGTGAAGTCGAATGGGATTGGATCGCCGTCGCCGTTGAAGCAGAGGCCCGTAGAAAGACCGGAACTCTCTGTAAAGGAGATCGAGCATGATCCTGCATCAGTCATAGGACCGATGATGAACCCATCGGTTTTGTTCCCGGCCCATGTCTGATCGAGTGTGATTCGTTTCATGCCTGGCGCGATTACCCCTTCTGTGTAGGTGTCGTTGTACATTGGATCATCCGGGTCATCGACGAAGATCAATGATGGCTCCCAACCAAGTGAAATGATTTCCGTCTGAACTGTTCCGGGGGTGGTTCCACCAGTCGTGTTGAAGATGACTGCGAGGTGTGCACCGTTGGCTGTCAGCATAGGAACAATATGAACTCCCTCTGAAACAGTTTCAATTTCTTCATTCTCGAATGTCGTTGGGTCGTCACCCCAAGTTTCCTCCGGTGACGGATCTGATTGACCAAACAGAAACAACGCCGCATCATTGATTTCGATCAGCTCATCATCTCGGAGATCGAACCCGCGTCTATTGACTTCGAACTGATATGGTTCAGAGGCGACTTCTATTGAACCATCATCAACAAGAACCCTGACCTGCTCCCCGTCGACTGGAAAGTACTCCTCATCGAAGAACTCAACATCTTCCCAAGGATCATCTGGGCTGAGTCTTCTTTCCCATCGACTGGATTGGTCAGAAAATCCGCCGCTTGTTGTGAATCCCAAAAAGACAAGCCCGCCCTCACAAAGATTCTCGGCTCCATTAACTGTAAGTTCGACACTGAGTTCTTCGATGGATGTAGCGGGCGAGAAGTTATCAAACGCGAGCCCAACGCTCCCGAGTTTAGCATTACCGACATACTGAAGATCCAAATAGGCGATGTCCGCAGTTGGTCTTGTAAATGAAAACCCGCGGGCAGACCCATCACCCTCACCATTGAATCCTTCGCACCCCGGTTCATCGGGTCCCTGTGGAGCGACAATCTGTACCACATCGATGTCTTGCAAAGACACCGATCTTGCATATACATTCCAAGCTTCGACTGCGCCTGGTTCAGCGGATCGTGCATCGACATCGAGAATCACACCTGATGCTGCACGAACCGGGGATGTGTATGAGATACGGAGAATTGCGCTTGAGCCGAGTATCCCATCGTCAGTAAGGAATGAATCACCGACACCAAGACCGGAATCGGGTGTGTCATCGCCACCGCACGACACGAATGCGGTCAACGGTGATCCAACCTTAGCGATACGCGGGAATCCGATTTCAACTCCAGTAATTGGGTCGACGAGCGAAAACCGCACGCCGTACTCTGCTTCATACTGCGCATCGATGAGCATGTTATCTGTGGTTGCCGATCCGTTTGGTAGCGTTTCGAAGTCAATGACCTGCGTGAAGCTCGGCTCAGTGAGAGCCAATGGAATGCATGCAGCAATGAGCGTTCTTGACTTGTTCATATTGTTTCTCCGTTCGATTCGGCTTCGAGAGTACTTCGATTGTACTGGATCTCTCCACTTCCACAAAGAACCATCTTGCGTGTGTATCCAGATCGTGCTCAAGTGCTCTCTAATTCTCAGAATGAGCTGTGAATACTAAAAAACACGCCATATGGCGTGCTTCTTAGAGTTGCTACGAGGTGTTTGTTATGGACATCCGGCGCTGTAGGCACCGAGGTACGCGCTGATATCGAAGAAATCGAAGAGCCCATCATCGTTGAAGTCCGCGATCGGATCGGCGCTCGAGTACGCGGCGAGATACGCGGAAATGTCGAAGAAGTCGAGGACGCCGTCGTTGTTGAGATCAGCAGGGCAACTCGCGGTGAGATAGGAGACGATCCGATTGGATGATGTTCCGTTGATGTTGCTGAACCCACCTCCGATGATGAGGGCTTCGCCTTCACCCGCGTCGTAGACAATTCCGGTGAAGATGCTGCCGTTGACGCTGGTGCTCACGGCTTCCCAGTCGGACCCGTTCCAGCGTGCGACTCCTGCGATTGGGGTTGATCCGGAGTTTGAGAAGTTCCCGAGCGCGTAAAGCGCTTCGCCCGATCCGTCGTCGTAGACAACGAGTTCGTGGACATCGCCGTCGAATCCGCTGCCCATGTCGGACCAGGACATGCCGTCCCATTTGGCGATGTTCTGGGAGACTGGCGATCCTCCGGCGAGGTTGAAGCGTCCTCCGATATAGAGGGCTTCTCCTGAGCCGTCGTCCCAGTTGGTCATGTGGAGGACCTGCGCGAACCCTGAAGTGCGTGAGAGTCCTTGATCCATATCGCTCCACGATGATCCATCCCACTGCGCGACATTGAGTGCGGCGGTGCCTCCGATGGTGAGGAATCGACCCCCTGCGTAGAGGGCGTTTCCTGCGCCGAGGTTGGCTTGGTGGAGATCGAGCACGATGAGGGGGACTGCACCACCGATGGTTCCTCCGACTGAGGAGTAGGTTGTGCCGTCCCATTTGGCGATGTGGTTGAGTCCGGCTTGCCCGTTGAGGTTGCCGTAGTTCCCGGCGATGTAGAGTTGTTCACCGGTTGATCCGTCGTCGTAGACCTCGAGGTCCCACATGGAGTTGAGGAAGATTGAGGATTGTGCGTCCATGGCGTTCCATGCGGTGCCGTCCCAGCGGGCGAGCTTTGCGGATCCCGCGACGCCATCGGCGCTGTCGAAGTATCCCGCGGCGATGAGGTCGCCTTGGAATGCTTTGACGGCGTTGGTGTATCCGCCTTGGAGTCCGCCTCCGACGGATTGCCAGTCGGTGCCGTCCCAGCGGGCGATCTGGGATCCTGTGGACCCGCCGCCGGCGATGGTGAAGCTGCCGACGACGAAGAGGGATTCTCCGGATCCGTCGTCGTGGATGGTCATCCCCGCGACATATGAGCCGTTGAACCCCGGCGTGCCGAGGGTCCCTGAGAATGACTGGGCGCTGGCAAGTCCTGCGGTCGTGAGCAGGGCGAGTGCGGCGGTCGTGGTGGTTGCTGATGTGGTACGCATGGTGTCCTCCAGAAATGGATGTGATGGATGTCTATGCATCCGAAGGTATCAGAAACTGGAAGGTGTGATAAGTGAAAACCACTACAATCCGGCGGAATTGGGGTCTTCTAACTGTTTGTAATGTTGATCCGGAGCCCGTCTACTGTGATTTCAGGCAACACAGCAGCGGAGCATGATGTCCAGATTCAGTCAATCACATCCCTCGGCGTACGCGACGAGGAAGGCGCTGATGTCGAAGAAATCGAAGCTGCCGTCGTTGTTGATATCGGCGCTGGGGTCGGTACTGCCGAACGCTGAGAGGAAGGCGCTGATGTCGAAGAAGTCGAGCAGGGTGTCTTGGTTGAAGTCCGCGAGACACGCGCTGCGTGGTGCGGAGAATCGGTACGCGGCTCCGGTGAACAGACCCTTGTCCTGATCCGCGATCGCGCCGGCGATGACGCGCACTGCGGTGTCGCTCTCGGGCGCGGATTCGGGGATGATCTTGACATCGGAGCGCCCGAGCCAATCTCCGGATTCTGCATCGGTCGTCAGGAGTTTGGCGGTCTGGGATCCGGTGGTCGCGTTGAAGGTGTACACCGCGCCGGCGTCTGATCCGAACTCGTCGTCAGCGAACGCGCCGCTCGCGATGGTCGTGTTGTTCAGATCGATGGTGATTCCCAGCGCGTCTCCAGGATCCGGATCATCGGAGAGAAGCTTTGAAGTCTGATCTCCGGTGACGGCGTTGTAGAGATAGATCGCGCCGGCGTCGGTCAGGATTGTTTGCGAGTCTGAGTCCGGATCGATTGGATCGTGACCGAATGCGCCGATCGCGATGAGATCGTTGTCGATCGCGACGGCGGTCCCGAATGAGTCCCCCACCGCTCCGTCGGATGCGACGAGCTTATGGAGTTGCGATCCGTCGGAGAGGTCGTACACATACGCGGCTCCTGTAGACACTCCCGAGTTGTTGGCGCCCAGCGCTCCGATCACGGACCGAGTGGCGCTGAGATCGACTGATGATCCGAAGAGTGCGTTGGGGGTGGGATCGCTGGGGGTGAACTTCCGGAGTTGGATTTGGGATTGGGCATCAAAGAGGTACGCGGATCCCGCATTGTCTCCGGGTGATCCGATCAGGATCATGTTTGCGTGGGTGGCGATGTCGATCCCGAAGCTATCGAATGCTGCACCGTCGTCTGGGAGGAGTTTGGCGAGTTGCTGTCCGGTGTTGGTGTCAAAGAGGTAGACAGATCCGGAGTCCGTGCCTTGGTCGTCGTCTTTGTGTGATCCGACGATGAGAGTGGATCCGGAGAGCGCGACGGAGACCCCGAACTCGTCGTCGGGCGCGAGATCGGTCGGGGTGATCTTGCGGAGGAACTGGTCGGTGTTTGCATCGAACAGGTAGACCGCTCCGGACTGCTGATCGCGGAAGGCACCGATCGCGACGAGGTCTTGGGTCATCGCGAGGGAGACGCCGAAGAATGCGCCGTTGGTTGCATCGGGGGGTGAGAACTTGATGTTCTCGTTGATGACCTGGGCGCTGAGGGTCGGGCAGACCGAGAGCGTCATCAGCGCGGCTGATTGCACGAGGCGCTTAGATATCGGACATCTGCGATGCATCGTGTGGTCTCCGAGAACCACATCGAGCGGATCGCCGCAGCGAACAACCGCAACTGCAGACGAGCGCAGAGGAAGTCTCTGGTTGGTTTAGATATTCCGATTAGCACATGGAGGACGGATCGTCGTGATGGTTATGGACACCCTGAGGTGAACGCGCTGAGGAAGGCGCTGACGTCAAAGAAGTCGTAGATGCCGTCGTCCGAGAAGTCCGCGATTGGATCTTGGTTGGAGAATGCGGTGAGGAATGCGGAGATGTCGAAGAAATCAAGGACGCCGTCGGCGTTGAGATCTGGGAGACACGCGATGTTGGTGGTGATCGAGAGGCAGACTTCGTGTACTGTACCGGAGTCGTAGGACGATTCATCGGAGACGAGCAGGTGCCAGAGTCCGGAGGCGGGTTCGCCGATGAACGCGCTCATCGGCATTGACGGGATGACCTCTCCTGTGATGACGGGAACCGCGGTTGTTGAACAGATCGACTCTGCTGGGGTGAGTGCTTGGTCGGTGAAGGTGCAATCGAGATCGCGTCCGCCGCACCCGAATGGGCCTGGGAATCCGGCGGATGGAATCCCGGGTCGGTCGAGGAGGGTGATGGTTGTTCCCGATGGTGAGCGGAGCTGGATAACAAGGTCCCCGACCCAGTCGTGGGACATGAGCAGATCGATGTTGATCGTGTCGACCAGCTCGTTGGCTTGTCCGACAAAGATGAGCGGGATGCTGATGACGCTCGCGTTGTCGGGGATCGGGGTGGTCTGGTTTGTGCAGAAGTCGGTCGCGACTGCGGTTGTCGCGATCATGCACATTCCTACAGCTGCGATTGATCGGAAGTGGTTCATCGTTTGGCCTCCTGATTCATGATCGCGTTGCGGTTGGGGTCGGTGCATTGTGCGGGGTCGCGCATGCCTTGGGTGTGGCACCACCCTTCGAGGTGTCCCATGTTGTTGGCGCCGGGGAGTTGTCCTGCGGAGCGTTCGATGACGCCGTCGTCGGGATCGGAGAGGAGGAGGTCGGTGACGAAGTTGCAGAAGTCGAATCCGAATCCGTCTTCGAATGATGTGGTGTAGTAGTAGACCTGCTGTCGCGCAGATATTGGGATGAGCGAGAGCCAGTTCGCGGAACCGGTGTAGGTCATGTCGGTGTTTTCGCCGCATCCGAATCCGAAGATGTCTCCCAGCACGGCGGCGTTCCCGGCGAGTGCGGTCCCTTGGTACGGGGCGCCGACGGATTGGATGAGTCGATTGCCGTTGCGTGCCCAGTCGAGCCCGCTCCAGTAGTAGGTGTAGAGGTGGAGGGCGCCCATCCCGCCTTGGGAGTGGCCGACGACGCCGAAGGATTTCATGTTCGCGGATTGGGCGAGCATTTGGAGCGCGAACCCGTCGTGCGAGCGGCTCTGGTTGTAGTCTTGGAACTCGGCGAGGTCGCCGGAGAAATGGGAGACAGTGAATGGGGTTGCGTCGGTGCAGTAGCCGTGGACGAGCATGAGTCGGTGACCGAGTTCTGCGCCGCGTGCTTGAGTGTTTGGGAGCGGGGTTGGGATGGACGCTTGACGCGTTCCCATCAGCATGTCGCTGGTGATCTCGGTTGGTGCGCCTGGGAGGACGAGTCCTTCGACTGGGATTGGGGCTCGGTCGATGATTTCGATCGGGACGAATGATTCGAGGTTGTGAAGCCGGATGGATCGGAGTTCGAGCGATTCTGGATTGACTCCTGCGAGCGCGATCCAGCGGGGATCGAGGGTCAGCGAGCGATCTGAGCCGACGATTGAGGAGATCCATGCGACGGGAACGATCTGATCGTTGCTTCGTCCCCAGACTTCCGCGGCGAGGATGGTCCGGCGCGGGGAGTTGGTTGGTGCGAAGGCGATTTGAATCTGGTTGTTCTCGACGCTTGCTGCTGGATTCTGGAGCAGGGGCGCGATGGGCGCGACATGGATCGCGTGCTGTGTGGTCAGGAGGATCGGCGTGTTGTTGCGGTCAACGCCTTGAGCGATCAAGCGAATCGAGTGTGGACCAACTTCATCGGGCACAAAGGTGACTTCAGGTGACCCCGTGCGTGCGGCTTGGGTAGTGGTGATCCCGGAGGGTGCGGTGATCTCAGCGGTGAAGGTCGTGTTCAATACCTGATCAGAGAATGCAGACACGAGGGTGATGGGTTGGTCTTGAAGTGTGCTGCGTTGTTTGATGTGGGTGGAGAGCGAGACTTCGGGTCCGGACTCGATGAGGACGAATCCAGGCGTATTGCCTTGAGCTGTGATGTTGAGCGACCAGTGGTTGTTGACGGATTGGTCAACGGTCAGGTGCGTGAAGTCGCGGTCCTCGGCGATCCATGCGAGGGGTGCGGCTCCGAAGGACACGCGTTGATCGTTTTGTGGTTGGGTTTGTGGGTTGAGTGATGTGCCGTCGGTTGATGTGAGGCGTGCATCCCACGCGTTGGGCTGAGTCGGGAGGATCGCGATCTTCGCGGCTCGGTGTGTTGTCTGGATCGGCATGGACCACGACCATCGGCCATCGATGAACTGGAGATCGACCGGGATCAGCGCCGAACGCGAGGTGACGGCGGTCGATTCGGGATCGGGGAGTTTGAGCATCCCAGAGGTGATGTCGCTCGGGGGTGCGGTGACCTGCTTGGTGTGCACTGGTATGAGGGGCTGTGCGCAGAGCGTGCTGGTCACAATAGCGCAGAGAGCAGCGTGGTATCGAGATGCGATGTGCATTGAGGTGCTCCGGAGGAATCGGTTCGGTCCCGCGCATCGTACCACGGCGAGCGTGGTCTATACAAGCGAATTCCAAAGGCGTGTTATCGCACTCGAAACTCGCATGCATAAAAAACCCGTCAGATGACGGGTCGTGTGATACTTGCATTGGAGAGAGGAGTTACCCGTTCCAGCCCGCTTTGAAGTTGTTGAGTGCGTCGACGAGCTTGGGTTCGATCTCGTCGGTGAGGGCTTTGGCTTGGTCGATCTCGTCCCAGATAGCTTTGCCGCTGGTCTGGAAGTACTCGTGCATTGCTTTCTCGAACTCAGCGACCTTGGAGATCTCGACATTGTCGAGGAAGCCCTTGGTGCCTGCGTAGATCGAGATGACCTGGTCAACAACATTGAACGGGACATACTGCGGCTGCTTGAGGAGTTCAACCATGCGTGCACCGCGATCGAGCTGTGCTTTGGTTGCTTTGTCAAGATCGGTCCCGAGCTGCGCGAACGCTTCGAGTTCGCGGTAGGCCGCGAGGTCGAGGCGGAGGGAGCCGGCGATCTTCTTCATCGCTTTGATTTGAGCGGCACCACCCACGCGGGAAACGGAGATACCAACATTGATCGCGGGGCGAACACCCGAGAAGAAGAGCTCTGGTTCGAGGTAGATCTGGCCGTCGGTAATCGAGATCACGTTGGTCGGGATGTACGCCGAGACGTCGCCTTCTTGGGTTTCGATGATCGGGAGTGCGGTGAGTGAACCCGCGCCGTTCTCGTCGGAGAGCTTGGTGGAGCGCTCAAGGAGGCGTGAGTGCAGGTAGAAGACGTCACCCGGGAATGCTTCGCGTCCTGGAGGACGGCGGAGCAGGAGTGAGAGCTGGCGGTACGCGACCGCTTGCTTGGAGAGGTCGTCGTAGACACAGAGGACGTGCTTCGGGTACGGCGCGCCATTGGACATGGTCTTGCCTTCTTCTTTCCCTGACCACATGAAGTGCTCACCCATCGCGGTTCCGGAGTATGGTGCGATGTACTGCATCGGTGCGGTTGAGGATGAACCTGCGTTGACGACGATGGTGTAGTCCATCGCGCCAGCGTCTTTGAGGGTCTGGACGACGCCTGCGACGGTGGATTCTTTCTGACCGACGGCGACATACACACAGACGACAGCGTCTTTGGTTCCCCAGAACTGCTTCTGGTTGATGATCGCGTCGATCGCGACTGCGGTCTTCCCGGTCTTGCGGTCACCGATGATGAGTTCACGCTGACCACGACCGACTGGGATCATCGCGTCGACCGCTTTGATACCGGTTTGGAGTGGTTCGTGGACCGGCTGACGAGCCGCGATGCCTGGAGCGATGATGTCGACCATCGAGGTTTCGGTTGCGTTGATTTCGGCGCCGTCGTCGAGGGGGACGCCGAGCGGGTCAACGACGCGGCCGAGCATGGCTTCACCGACTGGTACGGAGAGCAGGTTCCCGGTTGCTTTGACGGTGTCGCCTTCCTTCACGGAGAGGTAGTCACCGAAGATAACCGCACCGACGGTGTCTTCTTCGAGGTTCATGACCTGACCCATAACGGTGCCGGTCTTGGTTTGGAACTCGATGAGTTCGGAAGCTTTGGCTTTGGAGAGCCCGTAGATTCGGGCGATCCCGTCACCGACCTCGACGACTCGACCGACCTCGGAGATCTCGAGTTGTGAGGAGAAGCTTTCGATTTCTTGCTTGATGACGCTGACGATTTCGTCGGTCTTGATCTTCACGGGTGGCTCCCTGATCGTCCGGTCGCGGACGGTTCAAACTGGTCTACAAAGCGGAAGTAACTCCCCTTCAAGCATCGGCTCCGGTGCCGACTACGGGGTCTGTAGGATAGGTCTTGATGTGCGGGAAGTCATTGAATTGGCGCTGATTCGGTGGCTCAGATCGGTCAATTCTTTGTGATTTTTGAGGAGGGGTGAATCCGCTGATCAGCGTTAGGGGGTCGTCTGGACCGGGTTGTCGATGGGCTGGGGAGCCGCGGTGATCGTGAAGTTGATCTCGGGGAGGGTCGTGGTGACCTGCACGCCGTCTGGGAGACCCATGAGCTGGACTTGTTTGGAGGAAATGGCGCGTTCGAGCTCTTGGAATGACAGGGAGAGGGCGGCTGATGGGACGATTGATCCGGAGTTGATCGCTTCCAGAGCATCGGTCGGGCCGGTGATTTGGATGGATACGAGATCCTCCGATCCTGGCTCCAGCGCAATGTCCCAGCGTCCGACCTCGCCTGGCGCGATGAGGACTTGGATCGGGAGTCGATCGATGGTCGAGGTCTGGGTCAGTGATCGGATGGTTAGACGGATATCCGCTCTTGGGGGGGTCAGGACCGGAGTCCAGGTCGGGGAGAGGTTCTCGTCGGAGTTGATCGGGAGCGACAGGGCGACGCCTGGGACGGTTTCGAGTCGTCCTGCAGGGAGGGCCGAGACTGTTGAAGGATCTGGAATCGCGATCGCATCACGGCCTTCGAAGATCGCGAGTTGTGTCGCGGGTCCCTGCACGCTCACAGTTGGAGGCACCGATCGAGGCGGACCGGTCAATGCGACGCTCGATGGGAGCTCGACGCGGATCGGGAGTTCGATGGTCACAATCTCGTCAACCTCGACTTTGACGAGTTCGGTTGAGATCGAATGGATTGAGACGCCGTGGGATCGGAGCGGGGGGAGATCTCTGAGGACTGCGGGGAGATCGATGTCGTGGATCCCGGCTCGAGCGGGGATCTGGTCTCCGACTTCAAGCTGGATTCGGCCTCGCAGTTCTCGCGAAGCTTGATCGAGCGAAGCAAGGGATCCTTCGAGTTCGAGATCGATCGAGAGGTTCCCAAACTCGTCGGACGCAGGTCGAACGACGAAATGCTGTTCTGAGGCGGCGGTGGTCCCGACCAAGACAATTTGAAGCTCGACGACGCGGGTCTGGATCATGCGGGCTTCAGCGAGGACCCAGACGAGGATGGTCAAAAACGAGACGAGGATGACGGTTCGGATGCGTGACCAGATGCCGGGCGTTTGATCGGATTGGGTTGCGGGCTGCGCCATTATGAAGCCTCCCTCTGATCATCGGGGGTAGTTGGCTTGTCGGAGCCCGCGTCTGATTTGGTATCGGATCGGGTGTCTGAGCGGGTTTCTGAGATGGTCCCGGTCGATGTTGTCTGCTTTGGGACCTCTTCGACGAATCCAGACTCAGGATCGTCGGCGGGGGATTCGGGGATGTTGGACTCGGCTTCGTCGTAATGACCAAGCAGTTCACGGAGCATGCCTTCGAGCGCGGCTCGCTTGATGGGCTTGGAGAGCTCTCCTCGCTGAGCGGTGCGGATGTGTCCGGTTTCCTCAGAGACGACGACCACGAGTGCGTCGGAATCCTTGGTGACCCCGATCGCGGCTCGGTGGCGTGATCCGAAGGATTGATCTGTGATCTCGGTCGCGCTGGCCATGGGGAGCTGGACACCCGCGGAGTGGATCCGGTCGGAGCGAATGACGACGGCGAGGTCGTGGAGCGCGGACCCGGGATGGAAGATGGTCTGGATGAGCGAGGAACTGAGCTTGGCGTCCAGGAATGTCCCGCCTTCGGTGACGGCTTTGAGTCCGACGCGGCGCTCGATGACGATGATCGCGCCAAACTTGGCTTTGGAGAGGAACACGCACGCGGGCGCGAGCTCGGCGGCGATCGCGGCGGCACCCTGCTGGCTGGACCCGAAGAAACGGGTTTCTCCGAGTCGGATGAGTGCTCGGCGGAGTTCGGGCTGGAAGATCACAACCAACGCGAGCGCGAATCCAGCGAGGACCCGGTCGTAGAGATAGGTCAGACGCGCGAAGGTGTCGTCTCCGAGCACGCGGACGACGACGGTGCCGACGATCAAGACGAAGATGAGGCCTTTGATGGCGCGGGCGGCTCTGGTGCCTTGGAGGAATCGGAGGATGGCGTAGACAACAATCCAGATAATGACGAGTTCAACCAAAACCTCCCAGCCCGCGTAGGCGTTGAGACGGTCGAACAGGTCTTGGAGTCTGGTGAGCTTTCCCACGGGCTACCCTTTGGGGGTCTGGATCGGGTTTCAGGATCTGATTTCTGGATCTGGGTTTCAGATTTGGCTTTCGGTTCTCAATCGGGTGTGAGCCGCACGCGATTCTAACCGATCTCCTGCGTCGATGCAGTGTTTTGAGGCCGTGAGCAACGGAATCGATCAGAGAATGCGCGGTCGCGCTGGAAGGGAAGCATTGGGATACACGATCAGGGACATCGAGAACACTCCGAATCCGTTGGCGCGGAAGTTGATTGTGGATCCATCGCCGGGACGGATTGTGTCGGTGTTCGATGCGTCGAAGGGATCGGACGATCCGCTCGCGGCGGCGATCTTGTCGTGCGACGGGGTGACCAATGTGCTGGTGCATACGGACTTTGTCTCGGTGTGCTTTACCAAAGAGACTCGCTGGGCGACGCTCAAGGGGCAGATCGGTCGGGCGATCGGGGAGATCGGGGCTGTTGGTGAGTGAAGCCGAGGATCGATTGATTTGTGAGTCGCTGGAGTCGTGGTTTGCGTCCGCGGCTCGGGAGCTACCCTGGAGGATCTCTCCGAGGGATCCGTACTGGTCGCTGGTGAGCGAGTTCATGCTGCAGCAGACACAGGTTTCTCGGGTGCTGGAGAAGTTTGAGCCGTTTATCGAGCGGTTCCCGAGCATCGAAGCGCTCGCGTCGGCGGATGAAGAGGATGTGCTCGGGGAGTGGTCAGGACTGGGGTACTACCGGCGCGCGAGGATGCTGCATGCGTGCGCCAAAGCGATTGTGGATCGGCACGACGGGGAGGTGCCGAGGGATGTGGAGTCGTTGATGGACCTGCCTGGGATTGGTCGGTACACGGCGGGCGCGATCGCGTCGATGGTGTTCGGAGATCGGGAGCCGTTGGTGGACGGGAATGTGACGCGGGTGCTTCAGAGACTGCACAACAATCCGAACCAGCAGACGGATCCGGAGACGATCAAGTGGTCGTGGGAACGGGCATCGGCTCTGGTCGAAGCGTCCGGTGACCCGGCGGTGCTCAACGAATCGCTGATGGAACTGGGCGCGACGGTCTGCACTCCCAAGCGGATCAAATGCAGCGTGTGTCCGATCGCGGAGCACTGTCAGGCGCTGAGCGCCGGTACGACGGAATCGGTTCCGCCTCCGAAACCTCGCGCCAAGCGGAAGGAGTTGTTCTGTACTGCGGTGCTGGTGACGGATCCGGAGGGGCGGGTGCTGATGGAGCAGCGCGGGAGCGATGGGTTGTGGGGGAATATGTGGCAGGTGCCGACGATGGAGACGGAGAAGGCGCCGATGGATGTGCTGGAGATCGGGGAGGGTGCGGCGTTGGTGGAGTCGTTTGTGCACCAGACGACGCATCGGATCGTGCGGTTTGATGTGTACCGCTGCCAGAGCTGGGAGCAACGCGAGGGGCAGGTGTATCTGGATGAGGACCAGATCGGGGCGCTCGGGGTTTCGAACGCACAGCGGCGGATCCTCTCGCTGAGCGATACACTCTTCACATGAACACTTTCGTCCTCGGCGTGCTGATCCCGGTCTACAACGAAGAGAACATGCTCGAACGCATGTTTGATCGTCTCAAGCGCACCCCCCCACCGACGCTTCCCGATGGGAGCGGGGTCGAGCGCCGGATCTACTTCATCAATGACGGCTCAACTGATCGTTCCAAAGAAATCATCGATTCGCTCAGCGACGGGCTCGAGGTCATCGCGATCCATCAGCCCTCGAACCAAGGAAAGGGGTCGGCGATCAACGCCGGGTTCAAGCGTTCGATCAAGGACGGGTGCGATGTGCTGATCATCCAGGACGCGGACATGGAATACGACCCGGCGGATCACGACGCGGTGCTCGCGCCGATTCTGGATGGTCGCGCCGACGCGGTCATCGGGACGCGCTTTCTTGGTCAGACGCATCGCGTGCTGTACTACTGGCACTCGATCGCGAACCGGGTCATTACGCTCTTCTCCAACATGCTCAGCAACCTGAACCTGACGGACATCGAGTGCGGCTACAAAGCGTTCACGAAGGAATCGATCAAGGACATCCGCATCACGGAGGAGCGGTTTGGTTTGGAACCCGAGCTCGTCGCGAAACTCGCGAAGGCGCGGATCGAGGATGCGGACACAAAACTCTACCGGCGCTTGCGGATCTACGAGGTCCCGATCTCGTACGCGGGACGGACCTACGAAGAGGGGAAGAAGATCGGGTGGAAAGACGGCGTCGAGGCGCTGTGGTGCATTGTGAAGCACAATGTGTTTGGGTGAGTGATGTATTCGGGTGAGTGACCTGCTCAACCAACGATTCGGGTGAAACGCTCGAGGAGTGCGTCGAGTTCTTCGTGGGTCAGTGCGTTGAGGGTGATGTGCCCGATTTTGCGTCCGGGTCGGGGTTCTTTGCCGTAGAGATGGATGTTGGCTTGGGGCATCGCGTCGAGTGATCCCTCGCGGGGCTCGTTTCCGATGAGATTCACCATCGCGCTGTGCCCGATGGGCTCGGCGCTCCCGAGCTGCATCCCAAGCACGGCCCGCATGTGGTTCTCGAACTGGCAGGTCTGCGCGCCCTCGATCGTCCAGTGTCCTGTGTTGTGGACACGCGGCGCGATCTCGTTGGCGAGGAGTTTGGCGCTGGCGCCGGTCCCGATCTGGAAGAACTCGACGGCGAGGGTTCCGACATAGTCGAAGTGTTCGAGAATGGATTTGATCGCGGTGCGGGCTTGCTGGAGGACCGAGTCATGGACCTCGCGTGCGGGAGCTTTGGTGAGTCGGAGGATCCCGCCGCGATGGATGTTCTCGCTGAGCGGGTAGTACTCGATGGAGCCGTCTTGGGCGCGGGTCGCGATGATGGAGAGCTCTCGGCTGAACTCGATGAATCCGTCGAGGATCGCGGGGACCCCGCCGAGCGTGTCGTACGCTTGGTCGGATTTGGATGGATCGCTGATGAGGACCTGTCCCTTGCCGTCGTATCCGAGGGTGCGGGCTTTGAGGATGGATGGCGCGCCGAGTTTTTCTATCGCGTTCTTAAGATCCGATTTGGAATCGATCTGCTGGTAGGGAGGGACTTCGATCGACAGGTGTTTAAACATCGCGCGTTCGCTGAGTCGGTCTTGGGAGATGCTGAGTGCTTCGGGGTTGGGATGGATTGAGCCGTGACCGGCGATGAGGGCGGCGCCTTGTCCCGGGACATTCTCAAACTCGTAGGTCACGACATCGTTGGACTGCGCGAGCTGCACGAGCGCGGCTTCGTTGTCGTACGCGGCTTGGATCTGCTTGCATCGACCGATCTCGTTGGTCGCGCAGCAGTCGGGATTGGGATCGAGGACGGTGCAGGTGATGTCGAGGTGATGGACGGAGCGAGCGAGCATCTGCGCGAGTTGCCCACCTCCGATGATCCCAACAGAGCCGACAGACTTGTGGTCCCCGCTCATGACCCGCTTCTCGGATCGGGGTTCTGGAGCACGGCGTTGGTTTGGTCAGCACGGAACGCTTCGAGCTTCGCGTGGATGTCGTCGTACTTGTTGCTCAGGATCGACGCGGCGAGGAGCGCGGAGTTTTTTGCGCCCGCTTTCCCGATCGCGACGGTCGCGACAGGGATCCCTCCCGGCATCTGCGCAATCGAGAGCAATGAGTCCATGCCTTTGAGTGCTTTGCTCATCACGGGGACCCCGATGACAGGGAGGGTCGTCATGGATGCGACCATTCCCGGCAGATGGGCCGCGCCCCCGGCTCCGGCGATGATGACCTCGATCCCGCGATCGCGAGCGCCCTTGGCGTGCTCGACGAGCAGGTCGGGGGTGCGGTGCGCGGAGACGACCTTGACCTCGTGGGGGATCTCGAGCTGCTCAAGCATCGCGCCGGCGTGCTCCATGACATCGGGCCAATCGGACTGCGAACCCATGATGACACTGACGAGCGGGGTGGCGGGAGTGGTTTGCGGGGTCATACGCGATGGTATCCGTTGTGGATTATGGATCAACTTCTGCGGGCTCGATCAGGAGCTTGAATGTGGATTCGATGAGCTCGAAGCCCGGTAC
>JAEPQP010000193.1 GCA_017640485.1 Phycisphaerales bacterium
GATGCTTCGCCCTCCCATTCCTCTCCCCCGCCGTGATCGGAGGTCGACTCTTGCCCGACAACCCTGAACCACTCTTCAGGATCTCGCTCGCACAGTGGTCACTCCACAAGCTCCTCTTTGCCAACGAGATCACCACCCTCGACTTTGCGAGCGAAGCCCACTCGATGGGATTCGGCGCGATCGAGTATGTCAACAGTTTCTTCAAGGACAAAGCCGAGGATTCCAAATACCTCGCGTCCCTCAACACCCGCGCCGCGGATCACGAGGTCAAGCAACTCATCATCATGTGCGATGGAGAGGGCGCCCTCGGCGACGCAGACACCAAAGCACGCGACACCGCCGTCCGCAATCACCACAAGTGGATCCACGCCGCGAAAGAACTGGGTTGCCATTCCATCCGCGTCAACGCCTCCAGTTCGGGAAGCTTCGAAGAACAGCAGCAGCGAGCCGCAGATGGTCTCCGAAAGCTCTCAGAATACGCAGAACCCCACGCAATCAATGTCATCGTTGAGAACCACGGCGGCCTCTCATCAAACGGCCAATGGCTCGCGGGAGTCATGAAACAAGTCGACCACCCGATGTGCGGTACGCTCCCCGACTTCGGGAACTTCTGTATGGACTGGTCCCGCGCAGACCAACCCGACGCGTGGTACGACCGCTACCAAGGAACCAAAGAACTCATGCCCTTCGCGAAAGCCGTGAGCGCCAAATCCCACGAGTTTGACGAACTCGGGAATGAAACCAAAACAGACTATCGGAAGATACTCAAGATCGTCACCGATGCGGGATACACCGGATGGATCGGGGTCGAATACGAGGGGTCGAAACACCCGCCGCGTCAAGGTTGCCAACTCACCAAAGCGCTCCTCGAACGCGTCCGCGACGAGCTCTCTGTCTAATCAGATCACTCTTCAGCCGATACACGCTTGCGTCCAGGAAGCACGCAATCAATCACAACCAAGCCCCCGACGATCATCGTCCCGATCGCGTAGAGCGCCCCCCCGACCACGATCGCGTACGCGAACTGCGCGACCTCGCGCGTGATCCACCACCCAGCCATATCCACCAGCAAGCCAAGCGACGCAAAGAAGGTCACCAAACCGATCAACCGATTCGAGAATCGCGTCAGCACGCCCAGCAGCCCGAGCACGATCATGATCACCGCCATCGTCGGCGCGTGTGTGTGCTGACTCATCGCGACAATTTCCGTCCCGGCGGGTTGGATGTCCTTGCTGATCGCAAGCTTCTGGATGTCGTCCCAGTATTCCAGTGACACCTCCGGATATGCCTCAGGCCCAGACGAACCCCGCGAGTGACAATCCAGACAGCTCACCGCAATAATCTCCGACGGCGCTTCATCCCCCAGATCGAGATTGTCATAATCCTGCGACACCCGATCGCTCCGGAGCCAATCGATCAGCGCCTGCCGTTCAAACTCCTGGAGTGTCTCCGGATGTCCATCCTCCAACGCCGAGATCAAAGGCGAAGGCGTCTGCACGCCGTGGTACGCCCCGATGATGTCGTTGATCGTCAGCCCCGGTGACTCGTCGCGGTTCTCATAATGCCAGCGCAGATGCAATCCAGAGACCACATACCCCCCGAGCAGCGTGAGCACCGACAGCGCAATCCCCAACCGAAACAAATACGGCAACTCCCGAAGCGTCAACGGAGAACTCATCGACATACACATCCCTGCTTTCTGTTCAGTTCTTTCTTCAGGAGTTCACGACTCTGGATACTCGTGCCGCTTTAAAGACCATCCAAATCAATATCCACGCTCTTCCCGCTCACAATCGCTTGGTTCGCCGCGATGCCGACAACCGTTGCCCGAGCCGCCTCGCTGATCGAACACGCCGGGGATCCCTTCGATGCGATCGCGTTGACCCAGTCCTCAAGCGCGTAGTACACCGAAGGATTCGGGAGCCCGACACCCTCCTTGAGTTTGCCCTGCTCCGCGAGCTTTGTTGCGCCCGCGATCAATGTGATCCCCTCGTCGTTGTGGAACTGCTGACGATTCGCGTACACCTCCCACCCCTGCGTTGGTGCATCCGCTTCCTTGAACAACCACCCGTGCGACCACCCCAGTTTGATCGCTGCGTTGGATCCGAAGAATACCTCGTGCTTCCCGCCGTAGGAGTTCGCGAGCGTCGCGTCGTACCCGAGCGTCGCGCCGTCTTCAAACATCAGCGAGCACGCGATTGTGTCATGCACCGATCGCCCGTCTTCATAGAACCGGACCCCGCCGTTGCCGACCACCCTCGTTGGATACTTCCCTGTGTACCAATGGAACACATCAAACTGGTGCGTCCCCCACTCACCCGCGAGCCCGTTCGCTCGATCGGGATCCAGCTTCCAGTTCAACGCCTCTTTCCGAACGGGATCATTCGAAGGCGTCACCCAAGTCGTCTTCCGATTGTTCTGAGCACGCATCGAGATCAGATCACGCACCGAGTCC
>JAEPQP010000060.1 GCA_017640485.1 Phycisphaerales bacterium
GACCCGGCGCGCCGCGAAGATGGTCTGTCTTGATATGGACCACCCCGACATCCACGAGTTCGTCAACTGGAAGGTCCGCGAGGAAATCAAGGTCGCCGCGATGGTCGAAGGGCTCAAAGCGATCCAGGGCGAGAAGTCCTCGAAGATGGACACCGAGACAATGGGCGAGACCGCCGCGCGTCTGGGACTCACCCTCGACTACGACTTCAACGGCGAAGCGTACGCGACCGTCGCGGGTCAGAACTCCAACAACTCCGTCCGCATCCCGGACGCATTCTTCGATGCCGTCGATGAAGGCTCGGAATGGCAGACGACTTACCGCACGACCGGCGAGGTCGCGACCACCCACGACGCGCGTGAGTTGTGGGAAGATGTCGCGTACGCCGCGTGGCGCTGTGCGGATCCGGGTGTGCAGTACGACACAACCATCAACGCTTGGCACACCTGCCCCAACGCGGGACTGATCAACGCATCAAACCCATGCAGCGAATACATGTTCCTCGACAACACCGCGTGCAACCTCGCTTCCTTGAATGTCATGAAGTTCTACGACGCGAAGCGTCGCGAGTTTGACATCAAGTCCTTCGAGCACGGCGTGGACCTCTGGACAATGGTCCTCGAGATCTCCGTCCTCATGGCCGCGTTCCCATCGAAGGAGATCGCGGAACTCAGCTACAAGTACCGCACGACGGGACTCGGATACGCAAACCTCGGCGCGATGCTGATGCAAGCGGGGATCCCATACGACTCTGAAGCGGGTACAGCGATCTGTGGTTGTTTGACCGCGATCATGACCGGACGCAGCTACCGCATGTCCGCGATGATGGCCAGCGAGCACGGCCCGTTCCCTGGATACGAACCAGAACGCGAGAACATGCTCCGCGTGATGCGCAACCACCGCCGCGCTGCGATGGGCGTTGCCCGCGACAGCGGAGAGTACGAAGACCTCCGCATCTCCCCGGTCCCCATCGACCACGACCTCATCCGCGACCACAAGGTCCCGCTCGGGAACGCGATGGATCTGCTCCACCACGCGACCAAAGCATGGGACGACGCACTGGATCTCGGTGAACTCTACGGCTACCGCAACGCGCAGACGACCGTCATCGCACCAACCGGGACCATCGGTCTGCTTATGGACTGCGACACGACCGGTGTCGAACCCGACTTCGCGCTTGTCAAGTTTAAGAAGCTTGCTGGAGGCGGATACTTCAAGATCGCCAACGCGTCGATCGATCCAGCACTCGAATCGCTTGGATACGACGAAGACCAGCGTCGGGACATGATCCAATACATCTTGGGAACACTGAACCTGCATGTCCCGATGCCCAAGGATATCGAGGACAGCGTCGGGGTCTCGCTCGCGGCGTGGCTCGCGGATCACGGCATGAACGACGATGATCTCCAAGCGATCACCGATCAACTCCCCGGGGTCTTCGAGCTCGGATTCGCGTTCAACGCGTGGGCACTCAGCGAAGAAACCCTCCAACGCATCGGTGCGAATCCGGAGAAAGCGAAAGCGGATCCATCCTTCAACGCACTCAGTTTCCTCGGCTTGACCAACAAGCAGATCAATCAACTCAACGAACTCGTCTGCGGCACCCAGACCATCGAGGGCGCACCGCACCTCAAAGATGAGCACCTCCCGGTCTTCGATTGTGCAAGCACCTGCGGCAGCATCGGAACCCGTCTGATCTCAGCTGGTGGTCATATCCGCATGATGGCCGCGGCTCAGCCGTTCATCTCGGGAGCGATCTCCAAGACGATCAACCTCCCACATGATGCATCGGTGGACGACATCAAGGACGCGTACCGCTTGTCATGGGAACTGGGGCTCAAAGCCAACGCCCTCTACCGCGATGGGTGCAAGCTCAGCCAGCCGCTCAACTCCAAGAGCGATTCGGAGACCGAACTCGAAGACGACACGATCATCGACGAGCTCGATCACGATCTGGCGCTCGACGAGATCGCAAGCGAGGTTGTTGAACTCGCTGAAGCGGCATCCGACGAGAATGTCCGCGTGGTGATCCAGAAGGAAGTCGAGATCGTTCATCGTCCGATGCGTCGCCGTCTCCCTGAGACCCGCCACTCATTGACTCACAAGTTCAATGTCGCGGGACACGAGGGATACCTCACGGTTGGATGCTACGAGGACGGCAAGCCGGGCGAGCTGTTCATCACGATGGCCAAAGAGGGCTCCACCATCGGTGGTCTCATGGACTCGTTGGGAACCTCGACCTCTGTCGCTCTCCAGTACGGCGTCCCGCTCGAATCACTCGTCCGCAAGTTCACGCACCAACGCTTTGAACCAGCAGGGATGACGACCAACCGGGATATCCCGTTCGCGAAGTCGCTGGTCGATTACATCTTCCGTTGGCTCGGGATGGAGTTCATCGACGGCTACCGCGAAGCGAATCTGCCCGCTCGTTCAACCCCAGAACCAAAAGCCCAAGCAGACAAGCCGGACCCAGTAGTTCGCAGGATCCCTTCAGAGCAGATCGAAGCCAAGAGCACAGCACCAGAGACCAAGTCCGGGAAGCCCATCGTCAAGGCTGAGTTGACCGAGACCAAGGTCACCGCTCGTACGAGTGATGGGACGCAGGTCGATGCCCGCAGCGCCACACTTTCGATGGCGCTCGATGCCGCGGGTGATGCTCCGCCGTGTGATGTGTGTGGGACGATCACTGTCCGGAGCGGGACCTGCTACAAGTGTCTCAACTGTGGTGCCTCGATGGGCTGCAGCTAATCAGGATCTCAAGCGGTTCACATCACGCGGCGGTCAGCACGGCAGGTCGCGTTTCAGATAGGGAATGGTCAGCAATCGAATGGAATGAACGCTGCGAGCATCGGTCACGGAATGATCGGTGCTCGGACCCCCGGCAGACGATCGGCTCACCAGAGCCACGGAGCAGTTGAAGTCGGTACTCAAGCTGACGACACAGGCACGACTGCCCGCCGCGTGATGTGGACCGTGAAGGTCGAGAGATGAGCCCCAAAGGGGCGACAACCTACTCCGAGTCTGGACGACCCTGCCTCCAGTCCAGACTCGGCCTCGACCCCCGGGCAAGCCCACCACAGCCCGGGGGTTTCCCTTTCATTAAGATGCATTCCGCTTTCAACAAGACCACATCCACAAAGTCTCTGTTTTTGGTACCCTCAGTGCGCCATGGGCACCAATCAGCCAGCCATCCCCCAGGAAGAGCAATCCCACAAGCCAATCCGATGGACAGTTGTGGTGGTCATCGCATTGATCTCGATCCTCGGCGTGCTCGGACCTAAGTTCCTCTGGATGCTCGAACCCTACCGAGAGCTCGTGCGATCCTTGCCGGTTGATCTGCAGTTTGTGATCCACCCCGCGTTCCGGATGATCTTGGTTGCACTCGGAACACTGAGCATCTACCGAATGGTTTCGGGATCCGTAGCCCAAGCACAGCGACCAACACTGGGACTGAAAGTCGGATGGTCCAGAGCCAGTAGTGCATTCTTATTGGGGTTTGTTTTCACCCTGCCGATGCTGGTGCTCGGATTGTTCAGCAGATCGGCAACACCATCTCACTATGAGATCCTCTACGGCGGTCTATCTCCTGGGGTTACCGAAGAGGTCTTCTTCCGCGCATTCATGTTCGGTTTCTTGGTCCAAGCCGCACGATGTCCGATGTGGACCTCCGCCGTTATAACCGGGGTGGTCTTCGGGCTCGCTCATATCGATATCACACCTGAGGAAGGGCAGTCCATCTTGGGGCAACTCAATGCATGGAACGCGATGATCGCACTGGGCGGGGTCATGTTCGCGTGGATTTACTACCTCTCGAAGTGGAACCTCTGGCTGGTGATCGCGCTGCATATCGGTATGAATGTCTGGTGGGACATGTTTGATCTCAACTCGACGCCCCTCGGCGGAATCGGCGCGACGCTCTCGCGGATCCTCCCGATCGCTCTCGCAGTGTTTTTCATCATGGACGCACGCGGACGCCGCTGCATCACGCCATCTACTATCCACTCGTGAATACCAACAATCCAAGCACACATTCAAGCCCAGACACCACCACATGGGCTTCTCTGCTCGCGGGCTGGGTCCAGTTCGCTCAGACCGCCGTCGCACTCCCAGAAGACGAAGAAGGCGATCGGTGGCGTGACTCCATCGCTCCAGCGATCGGACTCCACGCGATCTCCATGGCCCTGACCGAGCTCCATAAACTGGATCCCGCCGAGCGGTCCCTCGCGATGGACAAAGCAGAACTCGGGATCAAAGAACACGCCGGTGCGATCAACAGCGCGTGGTCCGCCGAGCCCATGCCCGAATCGCTCGCTGAATTGATCGACGACGCCAAGTCATCCTGGGAGGATTCGCTCCACGAGGGTGTCGTTTGGAGATGCAAATCCAACCGATTCGTGACCCGTCATCCCGGGGAGATCGGGCTCGCGATGCGTGAAGCGGGGTTCATGGGAGAGATCTTTATCGCTGCGCCGGGTGTGGACATGTTCAAGGATGCTCCAGTCGCGTGGTGCCGGGATCAATCCGGAGGGATGCCCGACGAGCAAGTTGTGGAGTTCATCCACGGGTTTCTGGAGACCTGTACCGGGAAGACTGAGCCGCCTGAGATTATGCGTCCGCTTCATCAGGTTTACAGACAGATGGATTTCCTCGCGGGTGGCGCCACCCATGATCTCGCGGCTCCAGTGACCGGCGAACTACCCGCCGGACAGCCCCTCCTCGTCCCGGTTGTCGTGGGAGGCGAGGTCTGTTCAGTCTCATTGCCTCCCAAGTCTGGGAAACCCATGGATCCGCTCGAAGTAAAGTGGGCAACTGTTGAAGCTGAGAATCCAGATCAGTAGACCCTCGCTCGCAGGGGTCTAGGATGCATTTCCCAGTTTTCAACACGATTCAATGTGCCCCAAGCACACGGAAAGGACCCCGTCAAAATGGCAAGCAAACGAGCAAAGATCTCCATCATCGGTGCCGGCAATGTTGGTGCGACCTGCGCCCACTGGGCCGCTCAGAAAGAACTCGGCGACATCGTCCTCTTGGACATCCCACGCGCCGATGCACCCGATCAGCACATGCCTAAGGGCAAGATGATCGACCTTGGATGCTGTGCTCCGATCGAAGGTTTCGACTCCTCACTCACAGGCACTTTCGACTACAAGGACATCGCGGGATCGGATGTCGTGATCGTGACCGCGGGTCTCCCTCGCAAGCCGGGGATGAGCCGAGATGATCTGATCGAGACCAATGTGAAAATCGTCAAATCGGTCTCCGAGAACATCAAAGAGCACGCGCCAGACTCGATCGTGATCCTCGTTTCCAACCCGCTCGATGCGATGGTCTACACCGCATGGAAGGCGACCGGGTTCCCGGCACACCGCATTGTCGGTCAAGCCGGCGCACTCGACTGTGCCCGTTACCGTGCATTCATCGCTTGGGAACTCGGAGTCAGCGTCGAGGATGTCCAAGCGATGCTCCTGGGCGGTCACGGCGACGACATGGTCCCGTTCCCACGACTCACTTCTGTCCACGGCATCCCGGTCACCGATATGCTCCCAGAGGACAAAATCACTGCGTGTGTCGAGCGTGCAAAGGTCGGCGGCGGAGAGATCGTCAAACTCATGGGCACCAGCGCCTACTACGCTCCAGCACTCGGCACGATCCAGATGGCCGAAGCGATCATCAAGGACAAGAAGCGGATCATCCCATCCGCAGCGTATCTCGAGGGTCAGTTCGGTCACGAGGGACTCTTCGTCGGGGTGCCGGCACTGCTCGGGAAAGACGGCGTCGAGAAAATCGTGGATTTCAAGCTGACCGATGAAGAGCAAAAGCTCTTCGATGAATCCGCATCCCATGTCGCGGATCTTGTTCAGATTGTGAAGGATCGGTTCCCGGAACTCGCGTAAGCCGCACGTACTTTCAGCGCACATGTTTATCAAAGAACAACCCGCTCAGCCGCGGGTTGTTTTCTATTGAGATACGAAGTGCAGTGGTTCTACTTCTTCTCGTCAGGCCGGGAATGCTCGTAGAGATCACCGATCGCATTGACATACTTCTTCCGTTGCTTTTCTTCATGAGCGACGCGGACATTTTCCGCGTCCTCACCCAGCGAAGTCAGCAACTGATAGCAGTAGGGGGCGGATCCCAGCCAGCGTTTCCATCGCGAGCGGAACATCCAGAACCCGATCGGGCAGATGACGCCCGCTGCGATGTAGAACGGAACAGTCCGAATTGTGGCAGCCAGTGCGAGTGAACCAAGCGAGATTGCGAGGATGATCAAGCCGTAGACGAACTGGGCGCCCTCGCTCCGGATCTGTTTTTTGATCGCGTTTCGATGATCTGCCGTCCGGATCACATCAGCTTCAGGGTCATCCCCCAATAGCCAAGCCGAGCCCGGATCATCCGGATCGAACTCCAACTCGGGTTCAGGCTCAGGACGGAGCGCCGCGCGGACCAACTCTGGATCCGCATCAGGCATCAGTTCTCTGCGTTGTGGGCGCTCTCCCTCGTTCATCCCTGTACCCCGTGAGTCTTTACAGAAGCGTCAAATCTTTATCATATAGTATACAACACTCAACCATGTATGATCGGCAAACTTCTGATGTGAACTCCATAGTTCATTCCAGAACCACCACTCGTGTAAAGCGGTTCTTTGTTCTGAGCCGCAGCATACGAGTATTTGCATTCCGCAAGAAACAGTTTCACTGCACGAACGCACCGAGATCGAGTCTATTTCCAACGAACGCTGATTACTGTGTCGGCGTACGAGAGCCATGGGATCTCGGCTATACTTGTTTGTGACCCAGAAGTCGCGTTTATGAGCCAACAGAAACCGTTGCTGACACATTGTCGAAAAGGATCAATCCCGATGTTACACACTCAAAAAGCCGCAATCGTCAGCCTCCTCCTGATCGCTGGAGGAGCACACGCAAACCTATCTTCCAGCAAGACAACCGAGTCAAGCTCAACATCAACCTCATTGGTTCAAGGATCCGATTCGATTGATCAGATCGCTTCTCAGCTCACAGGAACTTGGAAGACCACCAAACCCTACAAGTCGAAGAGCCTCGATGATGAGTCAACAGTCGATGTGCACATGATGCTCAGCATGGCCCCGATCTCGATCGAAGGGATGGACAATGTCATGTATGTCGAGAGCGTGCTCTCGGACGCTCCAGCCCAACCATTCCGTCAGTCTGTCTTCCAGCTCTATGACTACAAGGGCAAAGTCCGCTTGAGAACCTACACCATCGCGGTCAACGAAGACACGCTGGGTGTAATCGCGGGATTGACCGCGGCTCCGGATCTTTTCTCAGCGGTCACAAGCGAAGACCTCATCCCAACTCTGGATATTGAACTCGAACCATCCTCAGCCGGATTCAGCGGGTCGACACCATACCCTTACCCGACCAACAAAAACGGTGCAGTGGAAATGACGAGTTCAGTTAGCTTCGACGGCTCTGCGCTCATGGTCACCGATCGCGGCTACGACGCGCAGGGGGACATCGTGTGGGGTCAAGGAGATGACGCGACCTTTGCGTTTGAGAAGTCCGATCCGTACGCTGTGCTGAATGAACTCGAAAACGGCATGGTCATGGTCGAGTACCCCTCAACCATGTCAGACACCATGGTCAGCGAAGGCGACAAAATGTTCATGCACTACTCGGGCTACCTGACCAACGGGATGAAGTTTGACGCGAGCTACGATCGCGGCGAACCGTATGGATTTATTTACCCTCCAGGACGCAACGCGATCGAGGGGTGGGGCATTGGGATGGACGGGATGACCCTCGGACAGCACCGCAAACTCATTATCCCGTCCGAGCTCGGATACATGGAGCGTGGGAATCCAAGAGCACGGATCCCAGGCGGATCAACGCTGGTCTTCAACATCTATCTCGCAAATCTCGAGCAAGCGAACATCGCGCCATCGACAGGTGATCACTCGGGTCACAGCCATGAGGGTCACGACCATTCCCATCACGACGGGGATGATCATTCCGGACACGACCACTCGGATCACGACGGGCACGATCACTCCGATGAAGATTGAGAACTGATTCGACTGAGCACACCGGTGGAGTGCTTCAGATCGGAACGCACAGTCATGCTCAAACAACGACACCAACTCTTTGTGACCCTCTTCGCATGCACCGATGCGGTTTCAGCCGCCGGTGCGTGCGCCGCGGCGTGGTGGGTCCGGCATGCCCGATTTGGATCCTTCGATGAGGGTACAGGCTCCTATCTGCAAGAGTCCCTGACAGGTCTGGTTGTCCCGATCTTTGCGGTCGTCATGTACACGCTCGGCTTGTATCGACCCCGCCGTGACCGCGCTCTGATCGGCGAGTTTGCAGGCGTCGTACGCGCTTCATTCATCGCGATGGTCGCTGTGATTGTTCTCATCTGGCTCACCGGCGGGCAGCGGACCCCTGTTGTCCGCACCGTTGGACCTGTTATACCAGTCGAGATCTTCACCGGTCCCTTCCGGTACCAGATCTTGATCCTCTCTGTCATGCTCCCGAGTGTGATCTCGCTTCAACGGCTTGCGCTGAGAATTTTCCTCAGAATGATCCGTCGGGGTGGACGCAACACCCGACATGTCGCGGTCCTGGGAGTCGGTCGTCTGGGTCAGATCACGGCACGCACGCTCGAGCGGAACAGCTGGACCGGGATCCGTGTCGCGTACTTCATCAGTCATCACGAGCAGACCAACCGAACCACATGCATCGAAAAAACAGTACGAGGCGGAACCAGAGAACTCGAAGCCATACTCGAGCGGTATCCGGTTGATGCGATCTACATCGCGCTCCCCAACGCGATGTCCCCCCAGCTCCCGCAGATCCTCCAGCGGCTCGAGCGGTTCGCTGTGGAAGTCCGACTGATCCCCGATGTCCGCCTGAGATACCTCCCTCAATCCATGGCCGTGTCTGAACTCGAAGGCATGCCGATCCTGAGCTACCGTGAGAGTCCGCTTACAGGAATCGGTGGGATGCTCAAGCGTCTGATCGATATCTTCGGTTCACTCGCCGCGATGATCATCTTCCTCCCAGTAGTCGCTGCAATCATCGTCGCGATGAAACTCACCACAAAGGGACCTGTGTTCTTCCGTCAACGGCGAGTCAGCTTGGGTGGAGACACCTTCTGGATCTATAAGTTCAGGACCATGATTGGCGGTTCTCAGAATGATCCAACATGGACGCAAGAAGACGATCCGCGCGTGACCAAGATCGGTCATTGGCTCCGCAAAACAAGTCTCGACGAACTGCCACAGCTACTCAATGTTCTGATCGGAGACATGTCACTGGTCGGTCCTCGACCAGAGCGTCCCGAACTTATTGATCGCTTTCGAGAAGACTGGCGTGGCTACATGATCCGTCAGCATGTCAAGGCGGGGATGACCGGCTGGGCGCAGGTCAATGGGCTCCGAGGCAACACCAGTCTCCGCAAACGACTGCAATACGATCTGTTCTACATCCGCAACTGGTCGATCCTCTTTGATCTCCGGATTCTCTGCTTAACAATTGTTCGTGGATTCATTCACAAGAACGCTTACTAAACCCGAACAAAATTGTTTTTGATTGTTTTTGCTACCAATCTACAGGTCGAGGGTTGCGGGGAAACTGTGAATTCTGTATAAATAATGCCAAGGACATTGGTGGGGATTCGTGTGGAACCCCCAGATAACCCTCGTGTCTATCCCCGTTCTTGCTGGTTTTCGTATTTCGCTCGGAACTTACCGTGCCATTGTGCGAATAGAATGCATAGAACTCAGACACAAACGCCGCTAGGCGTACAGAAACACCTTTGGTTGAGCACCCTGCACGAACGCATGAACGCTGAACCAACGAACAGATGGAGGTCGTCGTGGCTAGACGCAAACAAGCATTTACTCTTATCGAACTTCTGGTGGTCATTGCGATCATCGCTCTCCTGATCGGCATCTTGCTCCCTGCTCTGGGTCAAGCTCGTCGCTCGGCTCAGAATGTGGTTGCTCAGGCGAACCTTCGCTCACTGAACACCGGTGCAGCAAACTACGCCGGTGATTCCGATGACCGCATCTTCAGCTTCACATGGCGCGAAGGTGGGCAGTACACCATGCTCCACAACGGGAAAGTCAAGACCCCGGGTAACGACACCATCGCAGCAGCATGGCAAGCTCAAAACATTCTCCAGCGTGCAACCGGCCGCATCGGCGGAGATGCTCGCATCACCGCTCCTCAGCAGCGCCTGATGCACCGCCGCTACTCCCACCTCGTGCTTCTGGACTACCTGACCGACCGTCAGCCAGAACCAATCGCGGCATCACCGTTTGACAAGAACCTTATCGATTGGCAAGAAAACCCACTCGACTTCTTGGAAGACACCAACTCGGTCCCATATGGCAATGGTCTTCCAACTGAGTCCGGGTACGACATGGACAACACCTGGACATTCGTGAACATTACTCAGCTTTGGCCGTTCGCTTCGACCTACCAGATGGTCCCAGCGGCATGGAACACCGACGGCATCGGTACCGACACCTACCGTCCGTTTGCTGAAACTCCTCACCTCTTCACTTCCAACGGCGGCGTGAAGCTTGGTCGTCGCAAGATGACCCAGGTTGCTCACCCATCCGCGAAGGTCATGATGTTCGAAGAGTTCGACCGCTTCTCAGATCCAAACGGACTCTACTTCGCATACCCTGAAGCGAAAGCCAACCTCGCATTCTTCGACGGCTCGGTCCGTCAAGAAGTGACCGGCGACGCAAACGCAGGCTGGGATCCAGGTGATCCTGACAATGTCTGGACTCAGAACTATGTCCCTCTGGACACCTTCCCACTGCCCAAGACCGGTCTTGGTGAAGATGATGAGTACTGCCAGCGTTACCGCTGGACCCGTCACGGCCTGCAAGGGATTGACTACGGCGGATCAGATGTTGGTACCCGTGGTATCGACGAACTCGAGAACCCAGACTGCACCAACTAATCAGTCTGCGTACACTCCACTGTTACACAAAGCCCCCGTCATCCTGACGGGGGTTTTTTCGTGCACAATGCCGATCATCAGCGTTGAAAGCGCGTCGTAAGTCTACAGTTCACCGATGTCTACGCAGTATCAAGTCATTGTTGTTGGAGGAGGTCACGCCGGCGTTGAAGCCGCGTGGGCAGCCGCGAATCGATTGGGGATCCCAAACTCGGTCGCGCTGGTCTCGCTGGATGCGTCCAAAATCGGGGTGATGAGCTGCAATCCAGCGATTGGTGGGCTCGCAAAGGGGCAACTCGTCCGCGAGATCGACGCATTGGGTGGACTGATGGGTATGGTCGCGGATGCGACCGGGATCCAGTTCAAGCTCCTCAACACCTCCAAAGGAGCTGCAGTCCACGGCCCACGCTGCCAGTCTGACAAGCACGCGTACGCTCGGACGGTCCAATCCTTCATCCACGCGCGAGATGAGATCGATGTCGTTGAGGGAAGCGTTGAGCGGCTGCTCACAAGCGATCAGAACGGAACCAAGAAGATCACCGGTGTGATGCTGTCCGCTCCTGACGGCACTCAGATCGAACTCTCAGCACCCTCTGTCGTGCTCACGACCGGGACCTTCATGCGCGGGATCATGCACCGTGGAGACCAGAAAACCCCCGGCGGACGAGTTGGAGAGGAAGCCGCGAATCCGATCTCGGCGGCGCTGAGTGAACTGGGATTCGAACTCGGACGACTCAAGACCGGGACTCCTCCAAGACTTGACATCAACTCCATTGATTGGGACGCGCTCCCAGTTCAAAACGGCGACGAATCACCCGTCCCATTCTCCGAGCTCTCGCGTCAGGGATGGACAGTGGGGGATGTCCGTTGCTCTCAGTTCCCACTGATCGAACAGCTGTCTTGTAGACAAACTCATACCGGTCCTGGATCACACGACTCGATCCGAGAGAATCTCGATCGCGCGCCGATCTTCACCGGACAGATTGGCTCCGCCGGGCCGCGCTACTGTCCGAGCATCGAAGATAAGGTCGTCCGATTCGCGGAGCGTGAACAGCACGGCGTCTACCTCGAACCGGAGTCTCATGAGTCCAACTGGGTCTACTGCAACGGCATCTCCACAAGTCTCCCAGAAGATGTTCAAGAAACAATCGTCCGCTCCATGCCGGGATGCGAGAATGCAGAGATCTTGCAGTTCGGATACGCCGTCGAGTACGACATGGTGCGTCCGCATCAGATCTTTGTCACCGGACAGACCCGTCTTGTCGAGGGGTTCTACCTCGCCGGACAGATCAACGGCACCAGTGGATACGAAGAAGCCGCGGCCCAAGGACTGATCGCAGGGGTCAACGCCGCGATGTATGCTCAGGATGCCGGGGAGTTCACCCTCGATCGCTCCCAGGCGTATATCGGTGTGCTGATGGATGATCTGGTGACCAAGACTCCGAAAGAGCCGTACCGGATGTTCACAAGCCGAGCCGAGTACAGACTGCTGCTCAGATCAGACAATGCTCCGGATCGACTCACACCAATCGCGATCCAGCTGGGACTGCTCGATCACACAACGCTCGGAACACAGCGCCAAGAATGTTTCAAGCAACGCACCAAGCTGCTCGAGCACGGTAAGGCTCTTCTGGAAAGCACCAAAGCCGGAGAGAAATCAGTCCACGATCGGGTGCTCGAGCCCGATTTCAGCGTAGAGCACTTGAGAGACGCGATCGAGACTCAGATGTTGCAGTACGCTGAGCAGGTTGATCCGGGGGTCTACTTGACGCTGCACACAGATCGTCGGTACGAACCCTATGTTGTCCGTCAGCTCGCGGAGATCCGTCGGCACGGCGAGATGGAACACAAACCTATCCCAGAATGGATCGACTATTCCGAGATGGATTCCCTCCGGAATGAAGCGCGTTCAGCACTCGAACGATACAGACCAACCACATTCGGACAAGCTTCACGGCTCGAGGGCGTGACGCCATCTGATCTGACATTGCTCAGTGTGCTGGTCAAGCGGGCGCGAGCTCAGCGCCGTGATGATGAAGCCGTTCCGGTGTAAAGCCCATCTGATCTCATTGCGGGTTGTGACCCAGCATCCGGAGTTCATCACGAAGAATCGCGGCGAGTTCAAAGTTTTCTGAAACGATCGCCGCTTCCAAACGCTGCTTGAGTTCCGCTTTCTGACTCACCGGGAGCTTGGGGATCAATCCGTCGCGCATCTCTCGGAGCATGTCGACCTCACCAGCATTCTCGAACTCGTCTTCCTGACCGGTAGATTCGTAGTAGATCCGGAGCGCCTCGATTCCCTCATCGATCGCGTGGATCGCGGCTTTGTTTTCTTCATGCTTGACCGCGTGGCTCGCAAGCGCCCGCGCTCGCATCATCATGACATATGGACGATGCCCTTCCATCGCATTCTGATCGTCCTGCTCGATCGCATAGTCGCGGAACATATCCAGCACACGCAGGTTGCGTGAGGTGTCGCGAGCGACGCTCTCAAAGTCCTCCAACACCAGCAGTGCTATGTAGCGGTGGTAGTACTGCTGAGCTTCTTCACGCAGCTTTCGGCAGTCCTCAGGATCCAGGAAACGCTGAGGCTCGCTCGCTGATTCTTCGGGAAGACCGAACGACTCAGGTTCCCCCTCAGTTTCGTTCGGATCCGGTTCGGGTCGTGAAGTGATCTGCGATTCGTAGTAGTCCAGGTATGAGTCCATATCATGCGGACGCTGCCCGTCAGGCCGTCCATCGATGTACATCTGGAGCAGTCCAAGATCCAAGCGGACCTGAATCCGAGGCTCGTGATCCTGTCCTTCTATGAGCCGGACGGAGATCTGACCGGGCACAAAGGCCCATTCTGAGAGGAGTTTGGTGATGTCTCGTTCCACTTCAATTCCTCTCCTCAGTAGATCTCCGGCCAGCGCGAATTCCGGAGTATGGACCAATTATCGGGAGTTGCCAATAAAAATCTAGAAAGACCGATCACATTCTCAAAATAGTTGATAATCGGCGTAAACCATTCAAACACACGGGATTTAGACACAGTTAATTTGATAGAAATTGCCCAAGTTCAGGGGAAATCCCTTTTGTCCGATGCAACCAATCGTGTAAGATGACGAACATTGGGATGAGTGAGAGTTCATCTCGTTTCCGGCGGCACTCGCCGCGGAAAGGATGGGTAGGAAAGTGAGTACAAATATGCGTTCGTCCAATTCAGGCGTCAAGTCGTCGCTGCAGGTCTATCTGAGCGATATCAACCGCCACCCCTTACTGACAGCGGAACAAGAGAAAGAACTCGGATGGAAAATCATCAACGAGCAATGTCCAGTTGCGCGTGAAACGATGATCCGTTCGAATCTTCGTCTCGTGGTTTCGATCGCCAAAAACTACAACAATCGCGGCCTCCCGCTCGGTGATCTCATCGAGGAAGGCAACATCGGTCTGATGCGTGCCGTCGAGGGATTCGATCCCGCTCAGGGCGCCCGCTTCAGCACCTACGCGAGCTGGTGGATCAAGCAAGGCATCAAGCGTGCACTGATCAACGCGAACCAGCCGATCCATATCCCAGCGTATATGGTCGAACTGATTGCGAAGTGGAAGATGCACGCACGCCGCATCCAGTCGGAGACTGGTCATGAGCCGAGTGTCGAAGATCTCGCGAAAGCGATGGATCTCCCGATCAAGAAGATCATGATCATCAAGCGTGCCGTCAAAGCATTCAGTGCTCCGAATCAAGCACCTCGTGGAAACGACGGCGACCTCGTCGGTATGGGCGAGCTGATCGCGGATTACCGTCACGGCACCGCTGAAGAACAATCGCTCGAATCCGAAGAGCTCGGCATCCTCCGCAAGCTCATGGAAACGATCGACGAACGCGAAGCCCAGATTCTGCGTCTCCGCTTTGGACTCGACGGCGCTGAGCCGCTGACCCTTAAGGAGATCGCTTCAAGTGTCGGGATCTCCCGCGAGCGTGTGCGTCAGATCATCGAAGAGTCCCTCGCGCGTCTCAACGAGCGGATCAACGACGACAAGCCGAGCCAGTTCTTCCGCCGCAACGACGCGTTCGAGAACCTCGATCGCGTGGAGTCCGCTCCGAAGCGTCAGGTCTTCGCTGATCAGAAAGAACAGCGTTCCACAACCGCCGCGGGCTAAACCAAGCCATTCAAAGTCCGCTTGGCTGCATATTCATTGACCTCCAACGAGCCGATCCCC
>JAEPQP010000147.1 GCA_017640485.1 Phycisphaerales bacterium
GATGCAGCCATTGATCGATTCGCCTGGACAGATACTCGCGGGTCCTGCTGCGATCGCGAGCATCAGCGGGATGTACTTTGTGGGTCAGATCTCAGCGATGTTTGGGTTTGCTGTGGTCAGGGTCATCCTTGGCGAGGATGTGAAGTTCAATGCGATCACTGGAAGCGCTCTGGTCACAGGCTGGTGCTTGCTGGGTTGGATCGGGGTTTCGTATCCAGCCACCAACAACTCTGCTCGTCAGCTTGTGGTCGGGATCGTGCAGCCAAATGTGCCTCAAGACAACCGGATGTCCTGGACCGATCGTCAGCGGTATGTTGACTGGTTAATGCTCAGGCAGTTGACTGAGGGAAGCGCGATCGATCCACTCAGGCCTGATCTAATTGTTTGGCCCGAAGGCTTTGTCCCCGGCTGGACCTTTGACCCCATATCACTCCAGCATGAGAGGGACTATGGATTCACCTGGAATCTTTCTCCCAAGTTTCCGGGTGACGCTCCGGGTGACTTCGGATTGCCGGAAAGAGTCGCGGCGACCACGATTGTCGATGAACTCCTCTTTATGCAATCGCAGATTGATATCCCGATGATCGTCGGATCCGTTGCGTACGAAAACTTGGATATTCAACGGACCGATGAGAACTGGGTGCTCTACAAGAACGACGGCATGTTTAACAGCGCCTTTGTCGTACAGGACGGTGAAGTCTCGAGCAAATGGTACAACAAAATGCACCTGACACCATTCGGTGAGGTCATGCCGATCATTTCTAACTGGGAATGGCTCGAGCAGCAGCTTCTCGCTCTGGGAGCATCAGGGATGGAGTTCACGCTCAGTCCGGGAGATGATGCGACGGTACTGGATCTGGAAACCCGGCACGGTTCTCTTCGTGCAGGTGTTCCCATTTGCTTTGAAGCGACTGTGCCCGGGGTGACCCGAGAGCTGGTGTTTGATCAGGGGGAGCGCCGAGCGGATGTGCTGATCAACATCACCAACGATGGCTGGTTTGGATCCTGGGAACCCTCAAGAAGGGCCCACATGCTCATCGCGCGCTGGCGCTGTATCGAGGTCGCTACGCCGATGATCCGCTCAGCGAACTCCGGAGTCTCCTGTGTGATAAACCAGTACGGCAAAGTGACACATGAGTGGCTGACTCGATCAGATCCGAGCGATCCAAAAACTGGGTATCTCAACGCAACAGTTCAACTGGGGAGCGCCGAGCCGTTCCCAGGATCAGGTTTGATTGGAGCCGTCTTTGGTTGGGGAGTGCTTGCGATGACTCTAACTGGGCTGCTGATGAGTTTTTCTCAAAAACAAAGCGAACCAGAACCAGCGACCGATGAGTAATGATCACAAGGTACCGTTCGATGGATCGGTTTCTATCTGTTTGACACCCTGAGCACCCAGAGATCAACATGCCGATTGAATCCAATACAACCTATTCAAGAGTCCCAGATACCAGAACTTGGATTGCTCGTGTGGCGCTGGCCTTGATTGCTGGTTCCCTCGTGGCGTGTTCGGGGAACGCTCAGCAGACATCACGGGCACCAGACTCGCGTTCGCAATCCAGCACACCACCTCAATCTGAGCGGAGCACTCTGCGGACTCCCGCTATCGTGAGTGATGGGACCGGTCGATCTAGGCGCGAACTCAAGGCATACGCCGTCGAATCGTTGCTTGGACTCTCATCGCACCCCAATGCAGAGATCCGAGTCAACGCTCTTGAAGCACTCCAGGGGCATACCCGATCACTTGAATCTGTGGTCGCTCTTGGGCTCTCTGACGACACCGTCGCGGTCCGCTCTGTGGCGTCCATGATTGTTGGAAAGCAGCAACTCCGCGACCTCAGACCGATGGCTGAGCAGCTCTTGAACGATGAGTCCCCCTTCGTCCGCGCGTCGGCACTCTTTGCTCTCGCGAAGACCCAATCTCGTCAGAGTGACCCGGTCGACCAAACACCTTTGGCGTTGATGCTGCTTGAATCAGAAGATATCCGCGTGAGTTCTCACGCGGCCTTTGTACTCGGTGAACTGGGGAACCGATCCGCAATCCCTCTACTCCAGCAAGCCAGTGGTCGTCCATGGGGTCAAACGGCCCCGATTCGAAGACAACTCTTCCGACTCCAACTCGCCGAAGCGATGATCAAGCTCGGGGATCGCGAGAGCGTTGATGCCGTCCGCAGCGCCCTCTACCCATCGCGTCCAGAGGAACTCGAAGCGACCGCACTCGCGATCCAGATCATCGGCGAAGTCCGAGATCGAGGTGCGATCGATCAGTTGATCTATCTGGTGGATGAAGACTCAGATCGTCCAATGCCAGCTGAAGTCCGTTTAGCGGTCGCTGGATCGCTTGCCAAACTTGGGCTCCCTGAAGGGGGGTTCATCGCTGATGAGTACTTTGATCATTCCAACCCAACGGTCCGAGCTCAAGCGGCGGCTGTCTACGGCCAGACGGGCCGATCAGAGCATCTCCCCAAGCTTGAGAGCCTGCTGCAGGACGAGTCGGCTCAGGTCCGAGCGTCCAGTTCTGGAGCGATTCTCGCGATTCTGGACTGAGATCATCAGTCTGATTATGGCAGAGCGGAACCCCGGATCGCTCTGGGCGTATGGTGTCAAACGCACCCAATGGTGTGGATTGACGCGTCCGGAACAAGTTGAGTGAGCTTGAGGGGCATCCAACGCCCCACACGGACGAAAAAGGGGCTACACTAGCATTCCCAAACTGAGTCCCGCGTAGGTTGCGGGGCAGTAGAAACACGACAAGTTTCGAGGAGTCGAGCGTGCATATTCTCACAAAGGTCTTTGTCCTGTTCGCCGCGGTGCTCAGCATCATGATGGCGGCTCTTGCGATCTCATTCTCGGTGAATGCCGATCGGATCCTTGCTGACTATGACAGCGCTCTGGCTGACGCTCAATCAGCCCGTGATAGCCTCTCGGCCTACAAGGCGGTCGAAGCACAAGCCAAGAGCACGCTTGAAGAAGATAAACAACGAATTCAGGATGAACTCGCGTCTCGCGATGCGGATGTCCGTCGTTTGGAAGCCGCGAACTCTGAGCTCCGGATTGCACTTCGTCAAGCTGAATCCGAGCGTGTCTCGATCACCTCGAAGATCGCACAGCTCGGCGTCACCACCGAAACCCAAGCGAACATCATCGCAGAGTACAAGGACGAACTCAGCCGACTCCGTCTTGCTGAACTCAACTACCGCGACGAGAAGATCGACCTCGAGAAGCAGCTCGGCGATCTTGAGAGTCAGGTCATCGTCTTCACCCAGAACAACCGGATGCTCAATGAGCAGCTCACAGAAATGCGTCGTCTTGTGGATAACCCAGGCGCGAGCACTTCTGTGTCCTTCAACAACACCTCGACTGAGATCGCGGGTGCTCCAATCAGTGGCCGCATCGATGAGGTCCGAACAGATCCGAACACCGGCGACAAGCTTGTGAAGATCAATCTCGGGACCAATGATCGGATCACAAACAACGCCCGCATGTATGTCCATCGCAACGGTTCAACCTACCTCGGGGAACTTGTGGTCTTCAAGGTCGATCTGAACCACGCTGTTGCACGCGTCGCATACACCGTTCCTGGTCAGAGCATCCGCGAGGGTGATCAGATCCTGAGCAAGCTCGGCAGCTGAGTCTGTCTCTGAAACCTCTACGATAAGGAGACTGCCATGAGCCAGTTTGGAATGCAGATGCCCGGAGGCGGGCAATCAAACAAGAGCACCCCGGATGTGTATACCGCACTGATCTTCCTCGGCGTCGTTGCGATGGCCGTCGCGGTTGGTATGCTTTGGATCAATGGTGCCAAGCTCGCACCCGACGGGATGCCTCTCAATGTCCAAGAAGAAGGTAAGATCCGAATCACGGACTGACCGAATCATTTGGTGCCGGATGCTCTGTTATCCGGTCGTCTGGAAGATATTTTTCGCACCATCGTGATCTTCCTGTACGAACTTTGCTTGACTCTTGACGATAGCAGAATACGATGGTGACTCAACGAATCGCAGGCTTTTCAAGCACGCGAATGAGTTGGGGCGGTAGCTCAATTGGTTAGAGCCCCGGACTGTCGATCCGGAGGTTGCGGGTTCGATTCCCGTCCGCCTCGCTTCTTGAAAGCACCCTCAGCATTCTGCTGAGGGTGTTGTTCTTTTTATCCTCATACAGGTCAAAACATCCTGAAATCTGCAACGCTGGAATGGGACTTTGATACAGTGTACGCATGCTTGTACTGAGCCCATCTCTTACCCTCGCCGCCGGTGGTGGATCCGGAGTTGCGATCGCTATTTCCGTGATTATGCTGCTGGGAATTGGTGCACAGTGGGTGGCTTGGCGACTCCGCATTCCATCGATTCTGCTCCTGCTCGTCTTTGGGCTCTTTGCGGGTCCTGTATTGCGTCAAACCAACATCATTCCTGGATTCGCGATTGATCCGGACTCCATCTTTGGTGCTGATTTGCTCTTTGCGCTTGTTGGAGTCTCAGTGGGGATGATCCTCTACGAGGGTGGCCTGACTCTGAAGGCACGCGAGATCCGATCCTCGTGGAAGCCGGTCCTTATGCTGGTGACCGTTGGGGCGTTTGTGACCTGGATGGTCGCGCTGCTGAGCGCCAAGTGGATCCTTGGACTCAGCACGCCCATAGCGACGCTCCTGGGGGCTGTGCTGATCGTCACCGGTCCGACAGTCATTGGACCGATGCTCTCGCACATTAGACCATCTGGGGTTTCAGGATTACTCCTCAAATGGGAAGGGATTGTGATCGATCCGATCGGGGTCACAGTTGCGGTGCTGGTTTTTGAGGCGATTATCTCCCAGCCGGGAACACACGGCTTGGATGCCACTGTTTACGCGATCCTCAAAACACTGGTTGCTGGGACGGTGCTCGGAGGAGCGGCCGCGGTCTTGCTCAAGGAGGTCATTCACCGGTACCTTGTACCAGATTTTCTCCAGAATCCAGTCTCGCTGATGCTCGTGATCGCGACCTATACCGGCTCGAACATGATCATGGACGAATCCGGGCTGCTCGCAACGACCGTGATGGGGATTGTACTGGTCAATCAGCGCAAGGTGGATGTCCACCACATTCTTGAGTTCAAGGAAAATCTCCGTGTGCTCCTGATCTCGGCGCTCTTCATCGTTCTCGCGGCACGGCTCCGCGTCGAGGATCTTGGGCAACTCAACTGGATTCTGGTCTTCGGGTTCATGGTCTCGCTGATTTTGATTGCTCGACCGCTCGGCGTGTTCTTGTCGACACTGGGGGCAGGGCTTACTTGGCAAGAACGGATCTTCCTGTGCTTGATGGCACCGCGCGGTATTGTCGCGGCGGCCGCGGCATCGATCTTCGCGCTCGGGCTGGAAAAGGCTGGGGTAGAGGGGCATGAGACTATTGTCCCGCTGACCTTCTCTGTGATCATCGGGACTGTTGCGTTCTACGGCTTGGTCGCACCTTGGGCGGCGCGCAAACTCGGCGTCGCGGACTCGAACCCGCAGGGTGTGCTGTTTATTGGTGCCAGCGCTTGGGTTCGCGCAGTTGCAACCACGCTCTCGAAGCGTGGGATCCGTGTTCACCTGATCGATACCAACAGAGCGAATATCCGTCAAGCGATCATGGCGGGACTCCCAGCGAGCTACGGGAATATTCTCTCGATGGGTGATCTGAGCGAGTTGGATCTCAGAGGGATTGGTCGTGTGTTTGCCACGACCCCCAATGATGAGGTCAACACGCTTGTCCTTCAACGATTCAAGGGATACTTCGACACCGCGAGTATGTTCCGGTTGACCAAGAAGACACTGAAGCCTTCGGACGGCAGCCACAGCGAAAGCACGGGCCGAATACTCTTTGATGATGCTTTGGGATATGAGGACCTGGAGGATCACCTTGAGGAGGGCTGGGTGATCAAAGCCACCAACATCTCCAACGAGTTCTCGTATGAGGACTACCAGACGCTCTACGGTACCGCGGCGATCGCTGTTTGCACGATCAAGGATGGTGTGATGAATGTGAGTACAGTCGATGCACCCGCGGCTCCCATCGCGGGGGACACGATTATCTCATTCGTGAACCCTGACGAAC
>JAEPQP010000220.1 GCA_017640485.1 Phycisphaerales bacterium
ATGGACACCGTATCAAGCCGTCTGACTGGAATGATGCTGGTTGGCAACAACTGGGGATGAACCAGTCGTGGGATACTGAGCACGCACTTGAGCTGAGCAACCAAGGAGAACGCATCGTAATCAGAGCCACTGGAGACGTGGACTGCGACGGACACGAGGGCATCATCGAATTGGTCTTGTGGTTTGAGTCTGACGAGGGCTTTAAGTACGAAATCGTCAAACGAGGACAAATCGAAGGCTATCAAGAGCCGTTTCCTGAGCGTTGGACAGTCTTTTACGGGCTGGACAAGCCTCCTGAGAACATTGATGAGTCTTCTCCTGACGCCGGACCGCCTAACACCTCGTTGCTACGGACTCGCCTCGACGATCTTGGTTGGCAGATGTAGACTTTGATGGTCGGCAGCCCAACCCGGAGTTGTGTGCGGGGTAGGCTCGCCGCAGAACTCGCAGCCGTTAGCCAGCCGGTGGCCATCCGGACAGCCTTTTGGAAAATGGAAAGAGGGATGGGCTTCTTGTTCAAGACGAGCTCATCGAAAGAGGCTGCGTTGGAGGCAGCTCGGCCTTGCTTCAAATGGACAGGACCAGCGTCACTTCGCATCGGCAGCAACGGACATTGCCAATTCTCAACGGCAAGCATCGACTTCGTTGAGAACAGGCCCGCCCTTGAAATGGTCTCCAGCCTCGATTCAGCGCCCCCCAGGCCATCGCGGTCTCGAGGGGCGTGTCACCAAAAGACTCGTCATCACTTCAAGACCTCAGCGTCGGTCGTTGCAAAGCCACCAATGAAGGCCGTCAACAAGCGGCTTGCGGTTCCCAGTCATCACTTCGCATCAAGAGGTGGCGAGACGGAAAGAGCAAGAGTTTCAAGGGAGTAGACATCGAAGGGGGCAGGCTAACACCTCGTTGCTACGGACTCGCCGGGATGTTTCCATCCTCGCCGCAGTCGACTTTGTTGTGGTAACCTGCTCGTGGCTCAAGACGCAGCGGGGCTGGCTCGCCGCAGAACTCGCAGCCGTTAGGCAGCACTCGCCAGCAGGCAGCAAAACGAGATGCTCAAGATCGAGGCCATCGGGTTGAGGTGGCTCAACAACAAAGACGACGATCCCACCGATGTGTGTGTCCATGGTGGGTTGAGAATCACACACCAAGACAGGGTTTTGCTCGAGGACAACACTCAGGATTGGACCTTGAGCTCAACCGCGCTCTTTCTGCTCAGGACTCTTCAACAAGACCACAGCCCACAATCTCCAGTTGGGGGCCATCTTCTGCCTTGCTGTGGCCATGTCATGCTCGAGGACGCTCAAAGCGGTGATGCCGTCTTGCTCGGCTGCCCAAATGGCATCGATTGGAGAGTCCTTCATCGAGACCAACATGTCCTCATCGATTTTGGAGATGGCAACTCGACAACCGTGTCCAAACAACAGTGGGTTGATGCTGTTGTCTCATTCGGGCGTTGTGTGGAGTCATTTTATGAGCAGAGTCAGCCCAGAACTCCGCTGAGTCCCGATGAGGTCGATGGTTACGCTGCCTTTCGTCGTGAACTGCGACAGCGCCTTCGGTCGTCAACAGGTGCTGCCTAACACCTCGTTGCTACGGACTCGC
>JAEPQP010000080.1 GCA_017640485.1 Phycisphaerales bacterium
ATGAAGCCCTCGACGAAACCAACCTCGACGAGCAAGCCGAGGACGCGATCGACGAGATCGAAGACGCCGCCGAAGAAATGATCGACGACGCGAAGAACACGCTCCCCGAGTCCCCATAAACTTCGACAGCATGTCGAACAACCCCCGTTCCATCCTTGCTCAGCACGCCAAGACCACCAAGCTTCTCGGCGTGGACTTTCTCCCGATCGGAACACCCCCAGACATCGGGTTCACTGCTGAACCCGACCCCACACCGGATCCCACACCGGATCCCAAAGCGGAGCCCAGCCGCCCGGAGTTTGACAAGCCGGACTCGATCATCGAGTCCAAGCCCGTCCACGATTTCGCGCCAAAGCCCGTCGATCCATCACCCAACTTCTCGATGGACGCCATGAACACCATGGACCCGTCCGAGATCCGAGCCGCCTACGAATCGCATCCCGATCCGCAGTCCAAGCTCGACGCGCTCCGAGACAAGTACATCTCCGACGCCCCGCACGCTCGATTCAACACCACCTTCAAGAACATCGTCTTCGGCGAGGGATCCCCGACCGCCGATCTGATGTTCGTTGGTGAAGCACCGGGTCAGAACGAGGACGAAACCGGGCGCCCCTTCGTCGGCCGAGCCGGAGAACTCCTGGACAAGATGATCGGCGCGATGGGACTCAGCCGCGAATCGGTCTACATCGCCAATGTCCTCAAGACGCGCCCCCCCAACAACGCGACACCGACCCCCGAGCAAGCCCACCTCTGCGCGCCGTACCTCGCCGAGCAGATCCGGATCATCAGCCCCAAAGTCATCGTCGCGCTGGGTCTCCCCTCTACCCATCTTCTGCTCAACACCACCAAGCCCATGCGTTCACTCCGTGGGGAGTTTTACCCCTTCCCGGCAGACACGCAGACTGCTTTCGCAGGCCTCCCAGCGATCGAACTCATGCCGACCTACCACCCCGCCTTCCTCTTGCGTGCATACACCGAAGACAACCGACGCAAAGTGTGGTCTGACCTCACCAAAGTCATGGACAAACTCGGCCTTTCCAAGCCCTAAACACCGATCCGCAACCACTCCGCAAAACGACCCCAAGATTCCGTGAGAAATTTGCAACACGCACGAAACCGCTGGGTTCACCGTGCGAATCTTCTGGTGTGTTTCTCGCACGCAAGGATCCGGTTCTCGGATCTGATCAACAAACCAGTTCGCCATAGCACAATCGAAGATGATTTCGATCCCATTGTAAAGCTGTGCCGCGACACTGTTCCCTCTCCCGACCCCCACGAGACTCGGCGTTTGGCCTTCGAGCTGGACGCCGGGTTTTTTATGCGCTCGCACACCCAGCACACAAAAAAACCACGCAACGCGTGGTTCATAGATCGTGATTCAACACACCCAGTTACGGGTCGACCTTCTCGTTCTGATAATCGATCTCAACAGACGGATCCAGCTTCTCGATACGGGTCACTTCCCAAGTCGCGCGCCCGTTGTCCCAAGTCACTTCAAAGTCAAAGTCCACTTTATCGCCTACGCTGTACCCATCAATCGAAACACCCTCCGCCATCGGGAACGCCATCGTCATCGAACGCATCCCAGGGATCCCATCCGCCGTCACCGGGATTTCACCATCGGCGCCCTTGAAGTCCTTGATCTGCACATGCCGAATCTTCGTGCTCTCGCCGTTGCTTTCTGGGCGCGGGAGCGACTTGATCTCGCCGATCACCCCCATGTACACATCCAGACGAACCTCCGCCGCTTCAGCATCGCCGTGATCATGCGAGTGATCGTGATCGTGTCCGGCATGGTCTGAGTGATCATGATCATGATCCCCATGCGCATGATCATGCTCAGCGTGTCCCGCAGGTTCTTTGGATTCACTATCCGCAGGAGTGCACCCACCAACGGACAACACACCAACACCCAACCCGATCATCGAAACCCGCAACGCGTCCAGTACTCGGCTCATATCAAGCTCCATTCGTATCGATCGAAAAAACATTCAACTCAAAAACAAACCAGCGGCATGAACAGATCTCCCGATCCAGTCCACCCCGCTGAGTGAATACCTAGACATCCGCATCACCCGCGTGATGGATCAAGCCTTGGAAATGTTGAGGTACTGCTCAACCGATCCCAGATCCGGAGTGATGTCATGCGTGAACACCATCTTCCAGCTCTTGCCCTGTTCGCACACAGCAATCTTCGCGGCCTTCTCACGCGAGTACCACATACGACCGCCACGGATGTACGAGTGCATACGCTGACGACGCATACGCTGAGCACGAGCGAGCGAACGCTTGATGTCCGGATCACGACGCATCATCCGAACGATGGTGTCGCATGCCGCCTTATTCGCAGGCACCTTGTCGATGGTCAATGAGATGGTGTCGCCGGCGCTGAGTGTATCGATCATGACTGATTCCTAAAGATCTATCTTCAAGAGTACTCCCCTCAAGGAGCACCCCTCGGCTCGATCCGAGCCCTGGTGTTCGCATACATCCCGCAAATCTGAGCGGGACGAGAAGTTTAGCCACCAATGACAGGGAATCCAATTCATGCACCCCTAGAGTGTTACCGACCAATCAATTATCCCGCAATTCCGGTCAATGCGCCCCCGCGCAATGACCAGAACGACCAAACCGACCCGACCCGACCCAAAAACGGAACGCCCATCATGACCGATCAGCCTGCCCAACCAACCTTCGATCCCTCCGCTCAGCACCAGCAGAGCCCCAAAATCCGCCGTGTGCGAGGCGTCCCCCTCCCCGCCAAAGACCCCCAAGGCAACCAAGCCGTGATGCTCGGACTCACCGACGCGCAGCAGATTTCCCCCAAGATGGTTGTCACCCACCCCGCATTCCAGCAAGTTATCGGACTCTTCGACGGCTCCCGCACCCTTGATCAGATCGTCACCGAGGTCGGAAATGGACTCCAGCGTCCAATGCTCGAGAACCTCGTCGCTCAACTCGACGACGCGGGACTCCTCTTCGGCCCTGTATTCGACGAAATCCAGACCAAACTCCGCACCGAGTTCGACAACGCTGACCTCCTCCCCCCCGGCGCCACCGCTCAGTTCGCCGATGCCCTCGTCATGCAAGAGCACGGCGAAGAAACCACCGAAGAACAAAAAGCAGAGCAAGGCCCAGCCAAACTCCGCGATGTCATGGACCAATGGATCGACGCCTCCCTCAAAGACGCCGAGAACCCCGCCTACGACACCCTCCCCAAAGCGATCGTCGCACCGCACATCGACTACGCACGAGGATGGATGAACTACGCCAACATCTACGGCCGACTCCGCGTCGCGGACCGCCCCGATCGCGTTATCATCCTGGGAACAAACCACTTCGGTCAATCTACCGGCGTCTGCGGCTGTAATAAAGGATACGAATCCCCACTCGGCGTCTGCGAGCTCGACACCGAGCTCCTCGAAAAACTCTCCAGCACGCTGGGAGACGAAAACGCCTCGAAACTCCTCGAGAACCGCTACGACCACGAAAACGAGCACTCCATCGAACTCCACATGCCCTGGATCCAGCACATCTTCGGCAAAGACGACGCCGGGAACTACCCAAAGGTCTTCGGAGCCCTCATCCATGACCCGGTCGTCAACTCCGGCGCCTCATACGACGGCAACGGCCTCGATCTCGACCCATTCGTTGAAGCACTCGATTCGGTCCTCAAAGATCTCCCAGGCAAGACCCTCATCATCTCCAGCGCCGATCTCTCGCATGTCGGACCCGCTTTCGGCGACAACCAGCCCCTCGCAGGAGACGAAGAACCCGCCAAGGAGTTCCGAGCCAAAGTCGCCAAGCAGGATCACGAACTCCTCAAGCTCTACACCGAGAAGAAAATCGACGACATGATCGGCTCCATCAGCTGGCAGCAGAACTCCACCCGCTGGTGCTCTGTCGGGAATATGGCCGCCACCATGCGCCTCACAAACCCGGAGCGCGTCGAACTGCTCAACTACGCCGCTGCGATGGATCCCAACGGGACCACCTTCGTGTCCACCGCCGCACTCGCCCTCTTCTAATCAGAGCGTGCTCGGATTGTCACCAGACTGTCACAAGCACCCCCAAGACCGGATCTTGGGGGCTGTTTCGTCGTATGGTGGCATAGAGCACACCAAACGAATACCATCGTGCCCACGCCGAGCAGCCGCTCGAAAGTGAATCATCCAACACGGAGAAGTCATGGCTTCATCAAATATCTGCTGGGGAATCGAAATGGGCTACGGGGCCATCAAAGCCCTCAAAGTCGAGAACGACGGGGGCAACCTCAAAGTCCTCGACTTCGCCGTCATCAACCACCCTAAGGTCCTCTCCACTCCAGAGCTCGATCAGAACGATGCGATGCGTGTCGCGCTGGGTACCCTCGTCTCGAAGCACGACCTCGCCAACGCCCGCGTCTCGATCTCGATCCCAGGCCACCAATCCTTCGCACGCTTCGCGACCCTCCCCCCTGTCGAACCCAAGAAGGTCCCCGACATCGTCAAGTTCGAAGCCGTCCAGCAGATCCCCTTCCCGCTCGAGGAAGTCGAGTGGGACTACCAAACCTTTGTCTCTCCGGACTCCCCAGACATCGAAGTGGGGATCTTCGCCGTCACCCGTCAGAAGATCGCCGAGCAGCTCGCGATGCTCAACGATGTCGGGATCACCCCAGAACTCGCGACCCTCTCACCCGTCGCCGCGTACAACGCGCTCGCCGTGGATCTCGGATTCACAGAAGACACTCCAGGCACCATCATCCTCGACATCGGAACCGTCGCGACCGACATGATCATCGCTGAAGCCGGACGCGTCTGGGTCCGCACCTTCCCCATCGGCGGCCACCAGTTCACCGAAGCACTCGTCAGCGCCTTCAAACTCTCCTACTCCAAAGCCGAGAAACTCAAAAGAGAATCCGACCAATCCAAGCACGCTCGCCATGTCTTCCAAGCGATGCGCCCCGTCTTCTCCGACATTGTGGGAGAGATTCAACGCTCCATCGGCTTCTACCAATCCGTCCACGCCGACGCAGATCTCAAGCGCCTCATCGGTCTCGGATCCACCTTCCGTCTCCCGGGTCTCCGCAAGTACCTCAAGCAGCAGCTACAGCTCGATGTCTACCGACTCGAGCAGTTCAAAAAGCTCAACATGGAAGGCCCACGCGCCGGAGAGTTCCAAGCCTCCAGCGTCAACATGGCCACGGCCTACGGCTGCGTGAACCAAGTCTTCGAGCGTGCTCCGCTCCGAGCCAACCTCATGCCCGTTGCTGTACTCAAAGAAGCAATGTGGAAACGCAAAGTCCCGTACTTCGCAGTGGGGGCCGGACTCGCCGCCGCCGCAGCAGGAGCGATGTTCATCCGTCCGCTCCTCGATTCCAGCGCCTTCGAAGGCGCCGACCGCCCGCCGGTCATCAGCAACGTAGTCAACGAAGCCAACTCGCTGTCCCAAGCCGCCGAAGACGCTGGTGTGCTGTCATCCGCAAGCCGGACGATGGAAGCCGCGGAGATTGTCAACCTCATCGACAACCGCACGCTCTACGCGTCGGTCCTCAACGATGTCTCACAACTGATGACCCTCGTCAAGGACGCCGCTCAAGAACAGGTCAACGCCGGCACTCCGATCGGGAACCAGATCGGTTCCGCCGACCCGTTCACCCTCGTGTCTGTGGATACCCAGTACCTCGACCAACCCGTTGAAGGCCGACAGCAATCAGGACGCGGGAGCTCATCAGACGAGATGAGCGAGTTCCAACAACGCATGGGCAACCTGCGAAGAGTCCAGGTCAGCGCCCAGTTCGATGTCCCGCTCCCACAGTCCTCGCTCGGCGGATTCATGTACGACATCGTCCAACCAATCCTCCAGAACGAACTCCCCAAACTCCAGTCCGAGTACGCGATCGAATCCGATCCCGACAAGCCCTGGACCGAGGGTGCCCGGACCGTCATCACCCGGAACACCAACGCGCGTCCAGGATCACTCAACACAACCCCGCGAGGCGTCCGCTCAAACACCGGGCTCTCCAGTCTCAACACGCTCGCGCCGTTCGAGCGCCCAGAGGACGACGCACCCGCGCAGTCCATCCGCGTGACCGTCACCTGGTTCGCCGTGCTTGATCTCAGTTCACCAGAAGGAGACGAATAATGGTCGGTAACATCCTCCAATGGGTCAAAGCAAACCTCTTGATCGTCATCTCCGTCGCGCTCATGCTCATCCTCCTCCCAACAGGGTGGTTCTTCTCCAACAAGTGGAACGCATCCATCCAAGAGAAAGCAACCGAAGCGTACAACTCCGAGAAACGCAAGCTCACCAGCGCCAGCAAAGTCGAATACTCCCTCCCAGCCGTTCTCGACGGCGAGGAAGGACTCTCAGACAACCGCGCCCCCAACACGCTCGTCACCAACTTCTACAAAGAACAGATGCTCCAACGCAAGGAGCAGGTCGCCGAGGTCGTTGATCGCGGCGAGAACTTCAACCGAAAGGGACACACCGTCCCAGTCTCGGACCTCCTCCCAACCCCAGCCGATGCGAGCAAGCTCCGCCAGCAAGGATTCAAGCTCGGACAACTCGTCGCAGGCACCAACGAGTCCCCGTCCATCTACTCCAAACTCCTCCGCAGCCTCAACGCGGGAGACGCCCCCGATCCAGAAGCACTCAAGAGCTCGCTCGATCAGTTCAAGAAGCAGCAAGAAGACGAGTTCGCCGCGACCAGTTCCGACGGCCGAGTCTCCGATGAACAAAAAGAGGTCCTCGCCAAATCACTCGTCAAGCGCCGTCTCGACGAATACGCGAGCCGCGCCGAGTCCATCGCGTTCTACTGCCCGCTCTCCGCAATCCAGACCGAGTCACAAGAAGCCGGTTTCTCGCACATCCCAAGCACCGTACCCGGATACGACTCGATCTCCGAGCAAGCGGTATTCACCTGGGTCTGGGACTACTGGGTCGTCTCCGATGTCCTCAAGGCCGTGACCAAAGCCAACACCGATTCCTCAGGAGTCGTCCTCTCCGTCCCCGACGCGCCCGTCAAGCATGTCGAGCAGATCCGAGTCGGGGAGTTCAGCGTCCAGTCCAGCGAGTTCAATGAAGACGACTTCGATAGCCGCGGCGGACGCGGCGGTCGGGGAGGACGCGGTTCATCAAGCGATGATCCATCAGGAACACCCCAGTTCAAGTCCTACACCAATCGCAACGCCAACATCCCCGGCGCGCTCTACGACACACGACTCGTCCACATGTCCGCGATCGTGTCCTCCGAAGACCTCCCAGTCTTCTTCGACGCGCTCGGAAAGACCAACTACATGACCGTCGTCGATGTTGACATCGAACAGGTCAATGTCTGGGACAAGCTCAACGAGGGATACTTCTACGGCTCAGACCATGTCGTCCGCGCCAACCTCGTCATCGAAACCGTCTGGCTCCGCTCTTGGACCAAAGACCTCATGCCCAAATCCATCCGCACAAGCCTCGGGATCGTCACCGACGAAGACCTCATGGAAGATGACGGCTAATCACCCCATCCAACCCACCGATCCCGCGCACACAAACACCCACACCAACGCACCCGAGAACACATTATGAAACTCAAAGGCGTCAACCCATTCATCCAGCACATCGAGAAGCTCGTCCTCGGCCTCGCCGTGCTCATCTTCCTCGGCGTCATCTCGCTGCAGTTTGTCAGCCAACCCAACCAGGTCGAAGTCGGATCACGCTCTGTCGCGCCCGACCAGATCTACAACGAGCTCGCCGACACCGCGCGATCACTCCAGAGCCAGATCTCCGATCGCTCACCGGCGCTCCCCGATGTCAAACCCGTCGACCTCGTCGCACGCTACAACCAAGCCTTCGAATCAAGCTCCGACTCCACCCCGAAGCTCGCATCCGCGCTTGGAACCGGGATTGATGTCGCGTCCAAACTGAGCGTCGAGATCACCGCCGAGAGCGGACCATCGCAAGGCGAAGTCGCTGCGATGCCAGTCCCCGCAACCTCGACCCCAATCGTCGCCACCACATGGGGCACACTTGATCCCTACGCCGTCCTTGAACTCCCGGAATACGCAGACCTCGTTCCCGCGGCACAACCCTTCGACTTCCCATCCGTCTCCATCGAGTCCGAGTTCTCCGGAACCGAACTCCGCAAAGTCCTCGAAGGCAGCGAAGGCTACCCCGGCGTCCCACGCCTCTTCTGGGTCTCCACAGGCATGGCCATCATGGGTATGGAAGTCGAACGCCAAGAACTCCAAGCCGACGGCTCATGGGCCAACTCACAAATCGTGACCCCGCCTCCAGGAACCGCAACCCCAACCAACGCCGTCAACAAAAACGACGGACTCGCACGACTCATCACCATCATCGAACGCGCCCAGCAAGCCGCCCCGATGGTCATGCGTCCGATGTTCCCCCCAACCATCTCAGGACCGGATTGGCAAGCACCCTCCGAGTCCCAAACCAACTCCTCGATCCAGCTCAGCGAAACCGAGCAAGCACAGCGCAAGCTCGCACGCCTGACCGCTGAACTCGAACGCCTCCGCAATGCCGGACGAAACGCACAGCGTCCACCACGCGATCCGAGAGGCGGAACTGGGAACCGCCCAACGGGCCGCCCGTCTTCAAACAACGCCAATGATCAACGCATCGAGCGCCTCGAAGACCAGATTGAAACCGTCCGCAACACACTCGAGCGCCTCGGAGTCGATGCAGAGATTGAACTAGAAGGCGCGATCGATATCCTCGATCAAGACTATCTTCAGCTCTGGTCCCACGACCTGACCGTCAAGCCCGGCGCGACCTACCGCTACCGCTCGCGCGTCGTGCTCAACAACCCATACTTCCGCAAGGGACCCTACCTCGACGAGCAAGACCCCGACCAGCAAGCACTCACCGTCGAACCGTTCACCAAAGGCGACTGGTCCGACTGGTCCGACCCGATCGGTGTCGGCAGCAAAGAGTTCTTCTTCGTCACCGAAGCGTCCCAGCCGGTCGTCGGCGCCGAACTCCCGCAAGCACGCGTTGAGCTCTACTCCATGTACTACGGCTACTACCGCCGATCATCCGTCACGATCACCGAAGGACAACCACTCCTGACCGATATGCGTGTCTCGCGCGATCTCTTCACAATCAACACCGATGTCATCGAAGCCGACGATACCGCCAAGTTCATCGACGAACTCAACGCCGGAGACGACACCGAGCGCCCAGAAGGCCTCCAAGACGCACCGGACCGACTCTCGATTGATCTCGACGCCTACCTCATCCAGGTTGTGAACGACCCAATCGCTTCAGCCGACGATCCGAACGCTCAGAATCTCCGCCTGACCTTCCGTCTCGCCGACGGCACCCTCATCACGAGAGTCCCATCAATGGACCGAAGCTCCCCGCTCTACGAGCAAGCCCAGTCCTCATCGAGCAAGGCCTCCCGCGCCAAGCTCAAGCCAACCGGTCAATCCGCTGTCTCACCAGCCGCGGAACTTTTCAAGACCGAGCAGCCATAACCGGCATCAAGAATGCGAGGCCCAGCGGATCCAGCGTGACATCCCAGAACCCCATTCCCCGCCTCGAAGCGGGGTTTTTTACAGACTTTGCTGAGTGCGATGGTCATGAACGAGACCCTGGCGCATGAACCGCCGAAGCCAGGGGAGAGAATTGTCAAGAATTGTGACCGCAATTGCAGAATTGTAAGCCTCCAAATTTGATCCAAGAAATGAGGGGTGTATGATCTCCCCGCGACTCACATTGGGCCGCGAACAAATCACAAAGCTGGCCTTTGAGATTTGACCTCTTTGACAACCGAATGACGACGAGCAGATACAGATACTTCGGGTTCAGTACCCGGATGTAGACTGTATTGAGAAATATACTAACGAACGAGAAATTCTCATTTATGCGTCTGTACGGTGCCAACTGATTATTCAGCAGTTGGTTGGCTGTCCTGATCCCTCGGCAGAGGAGGGCAGTCATTGACGGACCGATTCAGTTTCGATGTGTGCAAATCTTCATTGAGGAGCACGGATCGGCGCTTGGTCGGGTTGATCAAACCACAAAGGGCACATGGCGAATGACTTGGCGTCAAGAGGCGATGAAAGACGTTGGAACCTGCGAAAAGCTACAGGGAGCTGGTAACCAAGCTGTGATCTGTAGATCTCTGAATGGGGAAACCCACCCGCAAGGGTATCGTACGCTGAATGCATAGGCGTGCGAGGCAAACCCGGGGAACTGAAACATCTAAGTACCCGGAGGAAAGGAAAGCAACATGCGACTCCGTAAGTAGCGGCGAGCGAAAGCGGATAGGTGTGAACTTGTGAACACGAAGGAATGCGTGACCAAAGACGGTGAAAGTCCGGTAGCAAGGTGTAGCACCATAGCCCTCGATTAGGCTCGGGCTCGTGGAACCCGGGTTGAACATGGGAGGTCCACCTTCCAAGGCTAAGTACTCCTTGACGACCGATAGCGAAGAAGTAAAGTGATTGAAAGTTGAAAAGCACCCCTATTAGGGGGATGAAAGAGTTCCTGAAACCATGTGCCTACAAGCGGTCGGAGCCCTCCGGGGTGACGGCGTGCTTTTTGCATAATGAGCCCGCGAGTTAGTCTCAGTGGCGAGCTTAAGGCCTACCGGGCCGGAGGCGGAGCGAAAGCGAGTCTGAATAGGGCGTATAGTCGCTGGGACTAGACACGAAACCCGTGTGATCTACCCATGGCCAGGGTGAAGGTGGGGTAAAACCTGCTGGAGGCCCGAACCCGTCATCGTTGAAAAGATGTGGGATGAGCTGTGGGGAGGGGTCAAAGTCCAATCAAACCGGGAGATAGCTTGTTCTCACCGAAATAACTTTAGGGTTAGCCTCAAGAAGCAACTATTGGGGGTAGAGCTACTGGATGCGTGGTGGGCCCGTCTAGGGTACCCCATGCAACCAAACTCCGAATACCAATAGCCAAGTCTTGGGAGATAGACCGCGAGTGATAATATCCGCGGTCAAAAGGAGAATAATCCAGATCGCCAGTTAAGGTCCCTAAATTGTACTTAGTTTTTAAGGAAGTCAGATTGCAGTGACAGCCAGGATGTTGGCTTAGAAGCAGCCACCATTTAAAGAGTGCGTAATAGCTCACTGGTCGAGGAATCTGGCGCCGATAATGATCGGGGATAAGTACAATACCGAAACTGCGGACTTCGTAAGAAGTGGTAGGTGAGCGTTCCATGTGCGGCGAAGGCTTTCGGAAACGAACGCTGGAGCGCATGGAAGTGAATATGCGGGCTTGAGTAACGATAATGCAGGTGAGAATCCTGCACGCCGTAAGTCTAAGGTTTCCTGGGGAAGGTAAATCCGCCCAGGGTTAGCCGGGTCCTAAGGCGAGGCCGAAAGGCGTAGTCGATGGATAGCAGGTTAATATTCCTGCGCACATACAAAGATCAAAGCATAGTGCGGATCTGTGAGCTCTCTTGGACTATTAGATGTCCAGGCCCTCGGGCCGCTAGAGGGGGATCGGGTTCCTAGAAAAGCTATGTGGGCGATGTATGTCCCGTACTAAAACTGACACAGGTAGACGAGGCGAATAGCCTCAGGCGCTCGAGAGAATGGTCGTGAAGGAATTAGGCAAATTAACTCCGTAAGTTCGCGATAAGGAGGCCCTTCGGGGCGCAGAGAAAAGGCCCTGGCAACTGTTTATCAAAAACACAGCACTGTGCTAACTCGCAAGAGGATGTATACAGTGTGACGCTTGCCCAATGCCCGAATGTCACGGAAGCTGGTTAGCACTATGCGAAGCTAGTAACCTAAGCACGGGTCAATGGCGGCCGTAACTATGACGGTCCTAAGGTAGCGAAGTTCCTTGTCGGGTAAGTTCCGACGCGCATGAATAGCGTAATGACTGGGGCACTGTCTCCACGACCAACTCGGTGAAATAGTAGTGGCGGTGAAGATGCCGCCTACCCGCAGCAAGACGGAAAGACCCCGTGAACCTTTACTGCAGGCTTATATTGGTCATGTGCACATGATGCGCAGGATAGGTGGGAGGCTTTGAAGCCGGTGCTTAGGCATTGGTGGAGCCGTTGGTGAGATACCACCCTTCGTGAGTGTGTGGCCTAACTTCGATTCCCGTGAATCCGGGCGAAGGACAGTGTGTGCTGGGTAG
>JAEPQP010000175.1 GCA_017640485.1 Phycisphaerales bacterium
AACTCCTTGACATCCGGAAGACCCGACTCGCTCTGGTTTCAGACGAGTTCGCGTTTGCAGCGTTGTAAATCCCTGAACCCCTCACCATCCGCTCGACACACACCGTGTCGAGCGGATATTCTATGTTTATGCCAATCTTGATCGAACGGATGCTGGATACCCCCCTGTGCTCGATGCGGATCGCGACGACCGATCGTGGGATCTGTTTGATTGAGATGGGGTCTCCTGAGCGTGCGGACCGTGAGCAAGCGGAGCTTGAGTCCGCGTTCGGCGTATCGATGATCGAGGGCGATCATCCATTGCTTGATCAACTCGAAGCGGAACTTCATGGGTATTTCAATGGTCAGCTCACCGAGTTCACTGTCCCGCTGGACTGTCCAGGGAGTGACTGGCAATCAAAGGTCTGGAATGAACTCGTCCGAATCCCATACGGGGAGACCATTTCTTACGGACAGCTCGCGGCTCGATTGGGTAATCCAGGAGGAGCACGAGCCGTCGGGCTTGCGAATGGACAGAATCGGGTCAGCATTGTGGTCCCCTGCCATCGCGTGATCGCGAGCGACGGGACACTCCACGGCTATGGCGGCGGGCTCCCCCGCAAACGCTGGCTTCTCGATCATGAAGCGGTCCACAGCGGCAGCGGTCTGTTCACACAGGTCTAGTCCACATCACAGTTCGCTCACAGCCCGATGCGACTCATCTCAAGCGTATCAGGATGATCAATGGTCTGAACGGACGCTCTGGATCGAAGGTCGTTGATGATGTACAAGAACTCGTCGCGGAGCGGCGCGATGAACTCCAGGGGCTGGTTCGTGATCGGGTGTTCGAAGCTGAGATACGCCGCGTGGAGTGCCTGTCGATCGAGAACCGGTTGGCTGGAAGAGTCGAAGAAGGGGCGTCCGCCGTACATGTCATCTCCGACGATCGGAAAACCGATGTGCGACAGATGGACACGGATCTGGTGGGTGCGTCCGGTTTTGAGATCGAGTTCGACCAGCGAGTAGCGTTGTGTGGGATCGCTTGGTTTACACCTGGGCAGTTCATATCGCTCAAGGACAGAACACACCGTCACCGAAGGTTTCCCGAGTTCGTCGTGACGCACCACGCGTTTCTCACGCATGCCCCTTGCTTTGGATTGGTGTGGTCCGAGCGGGAAATCAATGACCTGATGATCGGGCTCGACCCATCCTTGGGTGAGCGCTAGGTAGCGTTTGTTGACCTTGCGGTCCTGGAACTGGGAGCCGAGCTTCCAGTGGGCTTGATCGGATTTGGCGAACACGATACACCCTGAGGTGTTGCGATCCAGTCGGTGCACTACCCCGGGGCGAGCAAAGTCTTTCCCGACTGTGGAGAGCTCTCCTCCGGAAACATTGGCGAAGTGCCATGCGAGCGCGTTGACCATCGTGCCTCGGTTTTCGGATCTCGCAGGATGCACGATGATGTCGGGCTGTTTATTGAGCACAAGCAGATGCTCATCCTCGAACAACACGGTCAGCGGGATCTCATCGGGCTCGATCTCTCCAGATGGAGGGGGCGGGATCACGAGCTCGATCCGGTCTCCGGCTTTGAGCTTGGTCGATGGTTTTGCGGGCTTTGAGTTGACGGTCGCTCCTCCGTCGGCCATAAGCGACTGGAGCTGGTTCCGGCTCATGAAGGTCACACGCGTCGTGAGGTATTTATCAAGTCGTGTGCTCAATGAAGCACGCGCGATCTCGAACTGGACGCGCACTAAAAACTCGTCATCGCCTTGTTCTCGTGCGTCTTGATACGCGCGTCGGACCGCTTCGGGATCGACCTTCCCGCCGGGCATGATGAATCCCGATTCGTTGGGCTCGCAACAATCGGGCGAATGGATGTCGCCCGGTTCGCTCACGGCTGCTCGGTCTCTGACTCGGGGTCAGACTCTGCTTCGGATTCCGCGTTCTCTTCCGAATCGACTTCTTCTTCAGGAGCTGGAGCATCATCCATCTCATCCGTACCATCGATCGATACTTCTGTCTCATCAGGAAGATCCATCGATTCTTCGCCCGGAAGTGACACAAGATCATCTTGGAAAGGGAGCTGCATGTCAGAGTCGAATGATTCGAGTGCATCGATGCGCATCTGCCCGAACTCGACAAGCGATGGGATCTTTGCGTTCTCAGCGAGTGTCTTCACACGCTGGTAGTGGTTGCGTGCGCCGTCGAAGTCCCGCTTGCACTCGGCGACCGATCCGCTCCGGATCAGCGCTTGGATGGTGAGCAGAACCTTGCCTTCATCGCCTTCGGTCAGGGTCACGACCTCTCGTGCGAGCGTGCCGGCTTGCTCGAGGTAGTTCTCGCGCTGCTGCTCGTCGAGTTTGTCGGATTCCTCGAGTGGCTGTCCATCAAACCCGATCATCGCGCCGGGCTGAACGCCTCGCAGAAATGCATTGAGGTACAGATCCACAGTGGTGAGTTTGGCGAGCTCGGGGACCGCGCGAACACCTTCATACTCTGCGGCCAGTGCATTGAGTGTCGCGGGTGATGGGTTCCCCCCGGCAGTGGCGGCGTGCAGTTCGCCGAACGCGCTGTCGACTTTGGCGATTTTCTTTTCTTCGAGCCAACGCAGACCCGCCCAGACCAGTGCCGCGACGGCGAACACCATGATGATCGGCGAGCTCCACTTATTGAGGAAGTCGATGAACTCTTTGTTGATCCGTGAGTCTTCGAGACCGGCGCCGGCGCGGATTTCTGTTTGACGATCGTCCATGTGTCTTCCTGCAAGTGATTCAGGTGCTAATGAAACGCCAGATTGTGGATAAGTCCGGTTTGCGGACCGATCAGATCTGGTCGGTGCTGATCTTAGCGTGGTAAATCGCTCAAAGTGACCCAAAGCGTCTCTATCCGGGTGCTCAGCCCCAGAACCGCCATGGGGATGCACTGGTGAGCTGTTCTGTCGGGACCAAGCGTTCTCTGATGCTGCGAGCCACCTCACGGATACCCGCTCTTGTTTTGCTGCTGCATGCGAGATCTGCGATTGATTGATCGGGATGCGTTCCCGTACGAGCAAGGTCGCAACGCATCCCAATCCGGAGGATTGGAAGTTTCCCGATCATGTCGAGGAGCCTTGGATCGAGCGTTGGACTCGCCTGCGATCCAGAGTCGGCAAGATCGACCGCGTGCACGACCAGATCAGCACTCTGGAAGATTGGTTTCATGAGTTCCAGTTCGTCGCCCAGCTTGACCGATTCGTCAATCCCCGGGGTGTCTACCCAGCGGACGACGAGTCCTGCGAGATTGAGCTGGACGCCGAGGTGATCGCGTGTTGTCCCTGCATAGTCTGAGACCATCGCGACCGAATCTCCAGCGAGCGCATTGACCAGTGACGACTTCCCGATATTCGCTCGGCCGACCGCGACAACAATCGGAGGCGTAACCAGTCGATCGAGAGCGGGATTGATCCATGACTCTTGATCGATCTCACGGTCTTGAACCGTTCTCCATCGCTCGGGCTGATCCAGAAGCACATCCATCGCGATGGGACTAGCGGCTCGCGCGAGTGTTCCGAGCATCCGTGCTTCGTGTACATCGCTCGCTTCGGGGAACTGCTGAAGAGGGTCGGTTACTTCTCGGTGCCCGATTCCCTTTGAAGTCAGTGCGCTTGAGATTGCACGGGTGATCCCGATACCTCCATGCGGCATAATTAGCAGCGAATCTTCATCGAAGCGTGCAATCAACGCATCATCGAGATCCAGAAACGACACCAAACGGATCTGACCCATCACGAGCGCCGGGATTCGGAGCTCTTGCAGAACCGAGTCAAGTTCGGATGAGACGATACGGATAATCGAAACAGCGCCGATGGTGTTGAGCGGCGTCTCGATGAAGTGATGCGCGGACATGGATCAGTCTTCGTTCAAATCGTGCTCGGCGTCTTCTG
>JAEPQP010000014.1 GCA_017640485.1 Phycisphaerales bacterium
GATCCCCTTCGTCGGCCCGAGCCCCGTCACCACCATCAGGTTCATCACCGCTTGAATCGAGATCGTTGAGATCACCCCCAAAACCATGAGTTTCAGAATCCCCGATGTCTCCCGCTTCGCGATGTCCAGACCCACCCACACGATCGCCGCGTACGCGCTGATGATCGCCAGCGCCCCGACAAACCCGACCTCCTCGCATACCACCGCAAACAAAAAGTCCGTCGTGTCCTCCGGGAGGTATCCAAACTTCTGCAAGCCGTTCCCGAGCCCGCGCCCGAAGAACCCGCCGCCAGCAATCGTTGTCAGCGACTGGATCATCTGGTACCCCTCACCCTGCGCATCGTTGTAGGGATCCAAGAATGCCGTAATCCGTTTCACGCGATAAGGAGAGGTCCAGATCGCCGCCACCACCCCAACGATCCCGATCGGGACAAACGCCGCGAAGTGCGCCACCCGCGCCCCCGCCGCGAGCAAAACGATCGAGCACGCGAGCACCATCAGCACCCCCGTCCCCAGATCCTCCATCACCACCGCAAACGCCACCACCCCGACACACACCACCGCAGGCAGCAACCCCTTCCAAAAAATTCTCAACCGATTCTCGCTGTACGACGCCAGCCGCGCCGCGTACCACGCGACCAGAATCACCAACCCCCACTTCACCAGCTCGCTCGGCTGCATCGACTCCAGACCCGGCACCCGCAGATCCACCCACCGGTGCGCCCCGTTCCTCGGCCTTGCAATCCCAGGCACATACACCAGCGACACCAACCCCACCAAAAACACCGACCCCAGAATCAACACCCCAAGATCCCCGCCCGGCTTAAACCACACCACCCGATCCAACCGACCCGCGATCTTCCGCAAAGGCACCCGCGACGCGACCACCATCGCGCACACCGCCATCACCAGATACAACGCCTCACGCGAAGTCAGCAGCGACCCCGCCGTCACCCCACCAACCACCTCGTCCGCATCCGCACCAAGACCCGCGACCTGCATCCCCGCGCTCTGCACCATGACCACCCCGATCATCAGCAGCGCCAGAGCGCACAACAACAAAGCCTGTCCAGAACGAACCATGCCGAGAACATCGACCATCCGCCCCGAATCACCCCAAATTCAACCAAAATCTCTCAGAATGAAAGATCAGAGCAGGTTCAGCGAAACCTTCTTCTCAAGCTCATCAATCGGACGCGCGATCAGGTCATACCCATCGCTCCCCACGATCGTGCACCGCACCAACTCCCCCGGCGCGATCTTGTTTTTCGCAACCACCAGCGTCGTCGCATCGATCTGCGGCGCCTGAAAATAAGTCCGCCCCTTGTACAGTGACCCGCCTTCTGTGACCCCAGGCGTCGGCTCGACCTCCGAACCCGTTGCCGAGTCGATCAACACATCAAACCGCGCCCCCGTCTCCGTAGGCTTCTCAAAGTCATACTGATCCGCGATAAACGCCGCCTGATCGCACGCGATCTCCTGCTGCAGCGCCATGATCTCATCGTGCCTCCGCTGCTTGACCTCCGCCGGGACCATCAGCGCCGGATCCTCCTCCATCCGTCCCGCGACCGTCCCAGGCTCCTTCGAATACTGGAAGCACCCCACCGCATCAAACTGCACCTCATCAATGAACTCCAGCAGTTCCTGATGATCCTCCTCCGTCTCGCCGGGGAATCCCGTAATGAACGTCGTCCGGATCGCCATCCCAGGAATCCGCTCCCTCAACTTATGGCACAACTCGGTCTGATGCGCGCTCGTCACATTCCGGCGCATCAACTCCAGCACCCGATCCGACCCATGCTGCAACGGGATATCCAGATAAGGCAGCAGATGCCCGCGATCCGCAACCTCCGCCATCGCATCAATGATCTCATCACTGAAATACGTCGGGTACGCGTACATCAAACGCAGCCACCCGTTCCCCGCTTCCTCCGCGACCGCATCCGAAAGCGATTTGAGCAGCTTGGGAAGCCCCGCGCGATACTTGTCATCCCCCGCGACCTGCGACAACCCCACCCCGATGTCATCGCCGTAACTCGTCGTATCCTGACCGATCATCAACAGCTCAAACGCCCCGTCCCGGATGAGCTCCCGCGCCTCTTCAACAATCCGGTCCATCGGCTTCGAACGCATCTTCCCACGGATCGACGGAATCGTGCAGAACGCACAGTTCTGATTGCACCCCTCGCTGATCCGCAGATACGCGTAGTGCCTCGGAGTCAGTCGCAACCGTGCATTGTCCGATTCAAAGTACCCGATCCCCTTGCCGTCTTTCCCCGCGACCGTCAACCCGACCGTCTGCATCCCCTGATCCTGCGCGCTCGTCATCGCGTTCGCATGGATCCAGTACTTCGGCGCCTTCTCCGCGACCTCCGCGTCCGACTCCCGCTTCGCTGATTCGCCGCGCACCGCCGTGATGATGTGCTCACGATCAAACACCCCCACCATCGAATCAATCCCAGGCTCCCACTCCAGCATCTTCGCGCGATGCCGCTGCACCAGACACCCCGCGACCACCACCCGCTTGACCTTCCCCTGCTCCTTGAGCGCGACCGCTTCCTTGATCACCCCGAGCGATTCATCCTTCGACGCCTCGAGAAACCCGCAGGTGTTCACCACCACCGCATCCGCCGGAGTCACGCGCCCAGATACCGCACTCGCGTCCTGCTCCGATCCCGACACCGACAGATCATCATGCTCCCCATCCTCAACCGCCTCTGCCGAAACAGGCAGCAACCCATCGGCCGCGAGCAACCCCAGCATCTTCTCCGAATCCACCAGGTTCTTGGGACACCCAAGAGACACAAATGAAATAGTCTCAATACTTTGCGGCTCAGCTTGTTCAACGGCGGTAGTCATAGGACCAATCGTAGGCCCTTCCTCCCTCTCCCATTCTGATGGGAGAGGACCGGGGTGAGGGCTCCCCACCTCCCCCAACTCATCACCTCTCCTCCCCCGGGCCTCCGGGGGAGGTGTCGCGAAGCGACGGAGGGGGTCTTCCTCTCACAAAAGATGATCACTCTTTCGGATCTGGACACCAAGTGAGATGGGCCTTGCCATCATGACCAAATTTGGCTGCCATAAGCAGTTCACGCAAATCCCATTCTCCAAGCTCAATTGCTTCCCTTAAATCATCGAGAGAACCATTTGAACATTTGAGTGCAGCCAACTCACAACGCAACTGCTCCCAACACCAGTATGCTTTGTATTCTCGAATTAACCTGTACGCTTCTTCACGATCATTCTCATCAAAGAGTAGAACTATATTTCTGCGAACTCGATGATCCAAAAGTATGCATCGTTTAACAAGATACGGGCTTCGAAATAGGTTCCATAAACGGATTGTGGGCATATTCAAGTTTAGATCTGATTTGATAACTTATAGTGATACGTGTCTCACTTCTTTCTAATCGAAACTTCAAAAAACCAACAACCCAACCGCCATCCACCCCCCCGCGACCACCATCACCACCGCCGTATACCCCACAATCTCCCGCGCCTTCACCCGCGTAATCGCAAGCAAAGGCAGCGCCCAGAACGGCTGCAACATATTCGTCAGCTGATCCCCGTACGCGACCGCCATGATCATCTTCCCAGCTGGCACCCCCACCTCGCCCCCCATGCTCAGCGCGATCGGGCCCTGAATCCCCCACTGCCCCCCGCCGCTGGGAACAAACAGATTCACCACCCCCGCGCTCACAAAGGTCAGCAAAGGACCGGTCGTCTCGTTCGCAAACGACCCGATCCATTGCGAGAAATCCTCAACGAGCCCGCTGCTCACCCCCATCCCCATGATCCCGGCATACAACGGGAACTGCAGAATAATCCCCGCGCACCCCGCCGCCCCGTCCTCGGCCGCGCTCACATACGAACGCACCGACCCATGCAGAATCAACCCCAGCGCGAGCATCACCATGTTGATCTCGTTGGGACCCATCCGCAGCACCCCAGACTGATCCGCGAAACGCCAGTACGCCGCGAGCAGCATCGCCGCGAGCACCCACACCACGATCGGGGACCGCTCGATCCAATCCGGGAATCCTTTCAAGCGACCATCGTCAATATCCGCCATCACCGGATCGCTGCTCATCGGCATCTCAACAATCTCATCATCCCCCGCCGGATCCGCCTTGGGAGTCAACAACCACAACACCAAAGGCACGATCACCAGCAACCCACCGCTCACAAACAGATTCATCGGAGAGAACACCGTCTGCGACAACGACACGCCTTCGAATATTCCGTCGACCGTGAGCGACTCCACCACACTCGACGGGAGCACGCTCTCCGCTTCTGCCTTTGAAGTCATCTTCAATGGCGCGCTCCCCGACAACCCGCCGTGCCAGATCAGCAATCCCATGTACCCCGCCGACGCCAGCAGCGGGCCGTGCGCTCGGATCCCCCGCGCCCGCATCGACCGCGCGACCTCCCGCGCCAGCAGCGCGCCGACAATCAGCCCAACCCCCCAGTTCACGAACCCGAACACCATCGCAAAGAACCCGACCATCGCCGCTCCGCTCGCCGCGTTCTTGGGGACCCGCGCCAGCGCATCGATCAGCCCGCGCATCGGCTTGCTCGCCGCCAGCGCGTGACCCGTCACCAGAATCAAACACATCTGCATCCCAAACGCCAAAAACTTCCACAGCCCATCACCCCCGCGCCACGAATCGATCATCAGCTTCGACCGATCCGCGATCGTCAGTTCCGCCCCTCCCTGATCCGAGTACCCGACAGTCACCGCGAGCACCGCCGTTAAGACCGTCAGTCCAACCGCGATCACAAACGGATCCGGAGCCGTCTTCGAGAACACTTTGGACAATGCACTTCCGATCTTCGCGATCATTCTCGGCCCCTTTCAGCACGAACCATGACCGCAGTATGACAGATTGCACCGAGGCATGCAGTCCCCTCTGCACCCTCAATCCCCAGAATAATCCGGTTCAGGAAAGAGCACCCAATCCCCATCAATCTGCGACTGATCTTCAATCCCCTCCGCATGCTCACTGGATATCCAATGAGGTTTCATACTGATCCCACCATCTGAATTTCCTCGGATATAAGGATATCTCGATTGAGCGTAGTTGGGATCCAGATAACGATCACGCATGAGCGTCATCAGATCATCATCACGATCAGCACCTGTCGAGTACACCACCGGCCCATCATCGCTCAACGCATATAACAACGGATCACCAGTAAAGGGATCCGTGATGTCGAAGTTAATCAGATCGACCTCAACATCCTCCAATCGATCCGGATACGCCCCGTTCCGCCTCTGATGGCGTTCCAATGCAATCGCAAACCGAAGCGCCCTGACCTTCGTCTGGAGTTCGAGATTCCGCTCCCAGTAACTGATCACAAACTCGCTCTCCGAAACCTTGTCGCGCATCCGTTTTGGTACAGATTCGAAGCCTTCGCGGAAGTCATCAAATGCAATCCCTTCGCCATCCCACGGCAAAGATGACTTGCGAGCAACCATATTGAACTGGCGGGATTGATACAGCAGAATCCGGTGAATTCTGGGATCGAGCGCCTCGATGGGTTTGTGAGATGGAGCCGTAAAATCTGGAATCCACCAATCGTCATTGCTCGCACGCTTGATATCCAGCTTCCCACGAGTGTTCACCAACCGCCGAAAGTGATCGTGCAACACAAGGATCTCATCCGTCACTTCAAGCGGCCTTGGACCATACTCCTGAAGCACCCGATCAAGTTCCGCCAGATTATCCTCACCAAACAACTCCGCATGATTGACAAGTCCCCAATCAAGCACCCCGATTGCGTTCTGATACATCGCAACATACACCAAGTGATCAATCAAACGCGTGCGAGTCAGTGCGAGATCAGCACCATCGAACATCGCGGAAAGAATTTGCATATACCGTTCAGAATCGAGATCCGATTCAAGTGCTGCATACGCGGCAGTTGCGAGCACACTCGAAACTGTTCTGAGATCAGCGAAGTAACTTGTGATGTTGACCCAAGGATCAGGATTTAAGTCCGGCTCTTCAACCCATTCTATATCTTCAAGTCCACGATCCAACATCAACTGATGCATGACGGGATCGGTGCCCTCACGATCGACAATGCCAAGCCAAGGTCGACGCATTGCTTGAACAAGTTCATCCACAGCGTGTTGGCTCGCCGAGGTCATCAACAGCCGAGAAGTGGTTTCCCAATCCTCGTTCTCATCTGGTTTCGCGCTCAACCATTCGTGAGTGTGCAGTTCTTCATGGTCAAGAGAAACTCGCGCGATGATCGGCCATGCTCTTTCTTGTTCTGGGATCGTCTCGATCCATGCATTGAAGCCCGCCGTCGGATTCCATTCTTTCGAACCATCCGCAGTTGTTTGCCAAGGAGACCAGTTCCCGTTGGTTGCCAGATCCCAATCTGGATTCAAGAGTTCAACCTCAGAAGCACTGAGCGGCTGGGCCTTGAACAGACCACGACCCTGCAGTATCCAGATCCCCACCACAAAAACACCGAGGACGATCACAGTTGACACAATATGTTTTTTCATCGCAAGAATACTAGCGGCAACCCACTGAGCCATCACAGCTCCCAGCGCCTCCCTACCATCGCCCTCATGACCAATCGCACCCCAGAACAACACGACCGTCGGCAGGGGTACCTCTACGCCGCCGGCGCGTTCGGGTGGTGGGCGTTTATTGTGCCGTCCTACTTCCGACTGCTCTCTCACCACGGCGCGCTCCCGCTGGAAGTGCTCGCGCAGCGGGTGGTCTTCGGGATCCCCCTGCTGATCGTCATCCTGATGATCTCCAAACGAATCCCGGATCTCATCCGCGCGTGCTCGAGCTGGTCGTCGCTCAAGATCCTGATCCCCTCGACCGGACTCATCGCGATCAACTGGTTCTTCTTTATCTACGCCGTGAGCACCGATCGGCTCAACCACGCGTCGCTGGGGTACTACATCAACCCGCTCTTCTCGATTTTCCTCGGCTACCTCTTCCTCGGCGAGAAACTCAGCAAGCTCCAGGGTCTTGCGATCCTCATCGCCGCGGGTGCGGTCGCGATGATGACCGTCGCGGAGTTCGACTCCGGGGGGGGGGTTCCCTGGATCGCAATCCTGCTCCCAGCGAGCTTCGGTCTCTATGGCTTGCTCCGCAAGCAAGCGAATGTTACAGGAACCGTCGGGATCAGCTTCGAGATGCTCGTCCTGCTCCCATTCTGCATCGGACTCATGATCTGGCTCGAGCAATCCGACAAAGGGATTTTCTTCGCGACCTCGACCCCGATCTGGGTGTCGTGGATCATGTTCTTGGGGGGTGTGATCACGATTGTGCCGCTGATCTGCTTTACGAACGCCGTGCGTTTGCTGCCGTTGTCCACTGTCGGGCTGCTGCAGTTCAGCGCACCGACAGGTCAGTTGTTGCTCTCGGCGGTGTTCTTTGACGAGCCGTTCCCGCCGCTTAAGTTCGCGGCGTTTGTGCTCATCTGGATCGCGATCGGCGTGTTCATCCGCGATCTGCTCAACACCAACAAAGCACGCCGCGATTCAGAACGCGCGATCGCTGAGCAGGAAGAGAAAGCCGAACACGCGTGTGTGGATACTGAGATGCTCGAGTAGTTATTCCATGTACCCGGCACGCGTCGTCGGCCAATCGATCATGTCGTACACACGCAGCGCACTGAGTCGCGGCTTCCATTTGTTGACAAAGTCGATGTGCTTCGGGTGCGCGACATAGATCGACAGATCCTGTTCGGACTCGAATCCGAGGTAGATCGCGAGGTCGTAATCGGATCGGACGGTTGATCTCCCGGTGTCCAGGTGCTTCCCGGCCGCGAAGGTGCTGACGGTCGGGATGGTCCCCAGCATCCAGTCGGCGTCTTTGAGCAGCGCGTGGAAATCGCGCTGGTCTTTGAGCTCGATGAACACAATGTGACCGATCCGCGCGGGGGGCGGGGCGACTGTGCCGTAGTCGGCTGGGGCTGCTCGGCGGGACCCTGAGCACGCGGCGAGGGTGAAGATCAGCGTAAGGAGGACGGCGGAAGTGACGAGTTTGTGTGGAATCATGCGTGGATGGTATGCGATTGTGTCAGCGGATTGGGCGGGATCGGGTATGGTGGTGGTGTTGGCAATTGTTCCACGGGGAACAATTCGAAAAATGGTTATTCGATCGGAGATGCATCATGAACGATTCAGGTACGGCGGGAACGGGTCCTCTGCGGCAGGACGGGAGTTCAGATTTGAGCGCGCGGATGGCGCGGTTGGAGAAGTCGAACGCTCGATTGAAGCTGGCGGTTGTTGGCGCGGTCATGCTCGGTGCGGGGATGGCGTTGGGTGGGCTCACGCTTAAGGATGATCCGGTTATTGCGTACACGGCGACGGACGACACGATGTATCGGGTGTTCAAGTCTGGGAAGATGCAGTACCTTCGGCTTCAAGACAATCCAGCGCGGACGGTGCACGGCGTGATGAACTGGGGTGATTTCCGGATTGATAAGAACATGACGCTGCCGGATAAGCCTTGATTATTCGTTCGGTTCACTCTGCTCGATACGGACTCCCAACGCTTGCGTGAATGCGGGGGCTTGGGTTGGGTCGATGGTGATCGACTGGAGTGATTTGGGGTGCATGGCGGCTGGGTCGATGATGAGGCCTTCGATGAGGGATCCTCTGAGGTCGAGGTGGGTGATGCGCGTGTTGAGGAGGCGGAGGTTGCGCGCGTCGGAGTTGTGGATCGTGAGCGATTCGATGGTCGCGCCGGTGAGGTCGAGGTTCTGGAGTTGGGATTGATCGAACCTGACGCGCGTGAGGGTGGTGTCGCGCCAGTGCATGTCGGGGCCTTTGCAGTTGTTGAGGTGGAGGTCTTGGAGGGTGGAGCTTTGGGCGTCGAAGCCGAGGAGTTTGCAGTGCTTGAACTGGGCGCGGATGATGCGGGTGTCGGTCCAGGTAGCGTTTGAGAGGTCGGCGCGGGTGAAGGTGCAGTCGGTGAAGCGGCTGTTGTGGAGGGTAGAGGCGAAGAGAGCGGTCGATTCGATGTAGGATTGGTAGAGGGAAACGGACTCGGCGTTCACGATCGAACCATCGCTGCGCAATTGGATTGAATCGATATCATCGTATGAAGTCATCGCGCGGGTGTATTCAACCAATGAGGTTTCTGATTGCTCGGGTGGGTTGGGCGACGCGCCGGGCATCAGTGCGCGAGGGGGTACTGGCGGCAGAGGGTGATGACTTGCTGGCGGACGGAGGCGATGGTGGATTCGTCGCCTTTGGATTCGATGATTTGGTTGATCCAGTCGGCGATGCGTTTCATCTCGGGTTGTTTGAATCCGCGCGTGGTGGTTGCGGGGGTTCCGAGGCGGATTCCGGAGGTGATCATTGGGGAGCGTGGGTCGTCGGGGATGCCGTTTTTGTTGGTGATGAGTCCGGCGTCTTCGAGCCATTTCTCGGCGTCTTTGCCTGTCAGGTCAGGATCTTTTTCGACGAGTGAGACGAGCATGAGGTGGTTGTCAGTGCCTCCGCTGGTGATGCGGAAGCCGTGGGATGTGAGTGCGTCTGCGAGGGTTTGTGCGTTGGTGATGACTTGTTGTTGGTAGGACTTGAACTCGGGTTTGAGTGCTTCACCGAACGCGATGGCTTTGGCGGTGATGATGTGCATGAGGGGTCCGCCTTGGACTCCTGGGAAGACATTGCGGTTGATGAGTTTGTTGAGTTCTTCGTCGTTGGTCATGATGAGGCCGCCTCTTGGGCCTCGGAGTGATTTGTGTGTTGTGGTGGTGACGATGTGTGCGTGCGGGAAGGGGCTTGGGTGTTCTCCGGCAGCGACCAATCCGGCGATGTGTGAGATGTCAGCCATGAGGGTGGCGCCGACTTCGTCTGCGATTTCTCGGAAGCGTTTGAAGTCGATTTGTCTTGGGTAGGCGGAGTAGCCGCAGAGGATCATTTTGGGTTTGTGTTCTTTGGCGGCTTCGAGGACGGAGTCGTAGTCGATGTGTTCGTGGTGTGGGTGGTCGGTGTCGTAGTGGAGTGCGTAGTGGACTGGTTTGTAGAAGATACCTGAGAAGTTGAGGTGCATGCCGTGGGAGAGGTGTCCGCCGTCTTTGAGGACGAGGGAGAGGAAGGTGTCTCCGGGTTCCATCATGGCCATGAACGCTGCGGTGTTTGCTTGGGCGCCGGAGTGTGGTTGGACATTGGCGAACTTGCAGTTGAAGAGTTCTTTGGCGCGGTCGCGTGCGAGTTGTTCGACGGAGTCGTGGTGGGCGCATCCGCCGTAGTAGCGGCGTCCGGGGTAGCCCTCGGCGTATTTGTTGGTCATGCAGGTTCCGGCGGCGACGGTGACTGAGGGTGAGGCGTGGTTTTCGCTCGCGATGAGCTCGATCGTGTGTTCCTGACGGTCGCGCTCGGCGGCGATGATGTCGGCGACTTGGGGGTCGGCGGCGCGGATGGTGTCGAGGATGGATTGGTCGATTGATTGAGCGGTGGTGGTCATGCTCAGATGATAGGAGCTTGAGTCAATGGCATCACTGTCGGTTGATGTGCAGAGATTGATGGGGATTGATTCTTCTACTAGGTGGCATACAGGAATGCGTAGATGCTGAGGGCTGTACCGCCGAGGAGGGCGGCGGCTGTGCCGAGTAGGACGAGTGACTTCCATTGTTTCACTTTCCATCCGATGGACACAGCGCAGGACCAGAAGAGTACTTGCCAGAGACCTGAGACTGGGACAATCCAGCCATCAAAGAACCAGTACAGGTTGTGTATGGGGTCGGTGAGAGCGTGCATGATCCGGAGCGCTCTTGAGAGTTCATAGCTGAGGAAGATCCAGAGCGCACTCAAGCATGCGGCTCTGATCACATGTCCTGTTCGGATCTTGGCGATTGATCTTGTTGTTGGGATCACGGCAAGGATGAGTAGCCAGAGCACTAGGAATCCGAGTTGGAAGTTGATGACTTTGAAGAATGACTGGTACCAGGCTTCTGGCCAACCCGTTTCGATGAAGAGGGTCCAGCGGAAAGAACTGGCTCGGGGCAGCGCGTTGAAATATGGAAATGCGATCGCGACGAAGAGGATTTCTGCGATTCCGTATCCGCCGTACATTTGGTAGTGTTGGCCGATCGTGGTTCCGTTCCAGTTGTACGCGCTCCGAGCCAAGATGCCGTTGGGGATTGAGACAATCAGATGTGACAGAATCATCACAAAGATCACCCATGCGATTAAGCACATTGGACGGAGATCTTTGGTTGTATCGACGGTTCTCCAGAATCTGTGCGGGAGAATGATTCGGATTAGGGTCTTTGGTGTCGCGCTCAGGAAGTTGGTCAAGGAGCGGGCGTGCTCGGCGTACCAGTGCAATCGGGTACGGGACGGGTCGAAGATGTCTGCCCATTGGAAGGGGATTCCGCACTCGTTGCAGCGGCCGTTGATTGGGCACTGGGATTTCCAGGTCGCGATTTCGCCGGATTGGTCGTATCCGCACTTGGGGCAGATGGGCTTGAACGGTTTGCGCGGCATGGGTCCAGTTTACTGGATATGGACGAGGTTGTTGGCGGCTTGGGTGAGGGTGGGTTCGTGGTCGAGGTCGATGGGGAGGTAGACGCCTTTGTCGTGGTCGGTGTTGAGGACGATGGCGTTGGGTTCGACGATGGCGTATCCGTTGTCGGCGTGTTCGTGTCCAAGGATGAAGAGGTTGACTCCCCAGCGTTCGGTGAGGTCTTCGAGCTGCTCGGCGTCGTAGCCTCGGCCCCAGGTCATGAGGTGGGCGGATCCGACTCTTGGTTCGTAGTCTTGCTCGGTGAGGTCACGGCTGAGGATGGTGGTGTCGAAGCGGTCCATCATCGCGGGGCCTGGGAGGGAGTGGGCGCAGAGGATGTCTCCTTGCGGGCACTGGGCGCGTAGGGCGATGGGCATGGAGAAGACGAACTCTTTGACGGCTTCGCGGACTTCCTCGGCGTCGGATGGGTTTGGGAACTCTTGGTCGATCCCGGCGTTGAAGGCTTCGACGCAGCGGACGCCGTTCTTGACGATGAGTGAATCGATGGCTTGGGCGAGCTCGTGGTTGGCGAGGAGGAAGTGGACAAACTCGGGGTACTGGGCTTTGAGGGAGGCGACTCGGGTGAGTCCTTGGTAGGAGGTGTCCACGACGGGGGGCTCGCCGGGGAGGGGCTGCTTCATGTCAGGGTGGATAATTTCGTGGAGGGTGAGGTGTTTGGGTTCGGACCCGAACTCTCCATCGAGTCCTGCGGCTTCGACGATGGCGCGGAAGTTCTTGGGGTGGTCGTGGGTGTCACCTGACGCGATGAGGTGTCCGGGTGCTTTGATGAGGTCGATGGAGCCTTGTCTGCAGCTGGCGGTGCGGTTGGCCTCGGCGCCCTCTCGGAGGGTTTGGGCGACTTCATCGGGGCTGGACATATCGATGGTGTACATCTGGGGCTCACTGTGTCTCATTGGGGCATGATGCGAATCCGTAGGATAGCAGATCAATGGCGGCCGCGGATGTTTTGGAATTGGATTTGGCTTCGGGCTTTAGGCTTCGTCGACGGCGATTTGTTCGGAGCGGAGGATGCCGAGGATGAGGTCGAGCTTGTTGGCGACATAGTCCATGGTTGGTGGACGCTTGTCGGGGTCGACTTCGAAGCACTGCATGGTGAGCTCGGCGAGGCGATCTGGGAGATCGTCGCGGAGTTCGGTGATCGGGGTGGCTTTCTCGATGAGCGCGTCGTCGAGGGATCCCATCAGCGAATCGGAGTTGGTTCCCATCGCGGTCGGGATGTTCTTACCGGTCAGGACCCAGTACATCATGGCGCCGAAGTTGTAGATGTCGGTCTTGGGGGTGATCTCGCGGCGGTGGACTTGTTCGGGGGCGATGTAGTCGGGGGTGCCTTGGATTCGTTTTTTGATGGTGCCGATCTTGCAGGATTGTCCGAGGTCGATGACTTTGGCGGTGAGGTTCCCGTCGATGTCGGAGCCGAGGATGACATTGTGTGGTTTCATGTCGGCGTGGACATATCCGAGCTTGTGCATCTCGGCGAGACCTGAGGCGGTTTGTTGGAAGAGATCAACGATGACTGCGAGGTCGGTCGGGGTGTCTTCGAACATGGAGATGCCGTCGACGAGTTCCATGACGAGGAAGAGTCCGGTGCATTTGAGGAGTGATCCTTGCTTGATCATTTTCTCGATGCGGCGGATGGCGGGGTGCTTGATCTGGTTGGCGATTTTGTATTCGATCTCGGCTTGGTCGAGGAATCGCTGTGCTTTGGCGTTTGTTTTTTCGACGTGCTTGAGCGCCCAGATCTGCTTTGTTTTGGGGTCTTGGACGAGATAGATGATCGACGCGGCACCCCGTCCGATTTCGGACATGATGCGGTATCCTTCGACCATGTCGCCTGCTTTGTATGCCGTGAGTTCGTCCGTCATGAAATCATATTCCGATGCATAAATCCGTCGTCAGCGTTGGCGTTGTCCGAAGAACTCGGGAGCGTGAATGGCTGCTCATAAGTGTTCGGCGATGTGCCTTGCGTATTTCACCGTAGATCGGGACTCGCCGATTTATCGGGCAGGTCATGGTAGACCTGAAGGGGCTCTGAGGGTGTGTCTTGCTTGGGCAAAGCATGAGCAAAGCATGGACACGGAGAGCGGTCTGCGTGAGGCTGGTGACCTATCGGTGGCTGGGATCTGGATGTCGTTCGGGAGGCCTGTGGTAACTGTTTCACCCTGCGAGACGGGCGACGGGCTGGCGATGAGAAACATGCGCCGGCACTGAGTATATGGAGAATGTGGTCGAGCGGTTCCATCGGTGGGGTTTGGTGGATGAAAAAACCTCCCTGATGGGAGGCTCGAGGAGTTCGGGGATGGGTGTGGGTTAGAGCGAGCCGAGGAGCTCGTTGAAGCTTGCTCTTGGGAAGAATCGTCCTGGGCTTGTGGTTGGGGCGATGTCTTCGTGGAGGTAGATCCGCTCGCGTGGGATGTCGAGACGGTCTGCGAGGGAGCTGACGACCTGAGCGAGGTACTGGATCTGCTCGTCGGTGAAGGGTTTGCGGTCTCCGTTGCCGATGAGGCAGATCTCGATGGGGTTGTTGGACTGGAGACCTGCGAGCTGAGCGCCGTCGGTCTGGGTGAGCCAGCGGTTTCCGAGGTGGATTTCTCCGTTGCCCATTCCGGTGCCGTTGCCGATGAGGAAGTGGTAGCTGAGCCCGTCGTATCCGACGGCTTTGTGCTGTTCTGCGATGGACTCTGCTGATCCGGCGGGTGATCCGGAGTGGACGATGACGATCGAATCCCAGTCGGTGGTGTTGAGTTCGGTCTTGGTGTTGAAGATGGCGTCGACGCCTCGTCCGGTGTCGATGCTGGTGAGTGGTGAGAGGGAGACTCCGGTTGCGGAGAGGGTATCGCTTCCTGAATCGAGGATGGAAAGGAGTCCGACGAGGCCGGTCATGGACGCGGCTAACGCTCCCCACACGATCTTGGTGCGGAGACTGGCGTTTGTTCGGACTGTGACTTTCGCGGCCATTGTGTTGGCGACTCCTGCGTTGCGATTAGATTATCATATTCATTCGGATATAGGGTGCTCAATCCTTGCGGATTGAAGGGTAAATTGTGAGTGTTTGAGCGCACAATTCGTCTTGGTGGGTTTGATATACTTACCGGTCCCGAACAAAGTGTTGAATCTTGGGTACGACCGGCTTGGTGTTGAGTTTATTCTTCTGATTTGACTAGGCGGTCGCGCAGGTTTGGGGTGCGTCGGCCGTATTCGTCTTCGAGGTAGGGTGGTGCGTGCTGGGCGCGTGTTTGGTTGTAGCGATCGAAGGGTGAGCGTGGGTCGTCTTTTTTGAGCAGGGTCTTTTGGCAGCCGGTCAGCATGATCACGGAGGCGATTGCCACGAGGACGGCTGTGTTTTTCAGCACGGCGGTCGTCTTGAAGGATGATGCGGTGGATCGTTGAATGCTCATGATGGTTGATGGTAGTCGGTGTTGTGTGTGTATTGATGAGGAGCGGAGAGGGATGAAACAAAAACAGTGTACCGCGTTTGACCACGGCACACTGTTCTGGAGAGAGGAGAGAACTGTTTGTCTCTGAGATCTTTCGATCTCGGATGTTTGGGTTCACTAGTTCCAAACACATGACTGCAACATACACCATACGCAGGACTTGAATGGTGGTTCGTGGTCTTGTTGAGAATCGTTCAAATTATGTTATGTTTGTTTTTTGTTTGGTTTTCAAGAATCAGCTGCGATCAAGCGGCCTGATTCGGTGGTTTGGAGGTGGCCTGCACGGATGAAGCGTTCGATGCAGGCGTAGATGACGATGGCGCAGGCGGTGGAGAGGTTCAGCGAGCGTTCATCGGGGGCGATGGGGATGGAGAGGCATCGGTCGGGGTTGGCGTCGAGGAGGTCTTTGGGGAGTCCGACGGATTCTTTGCCGAAGACGAAGTGGTCGCCTGGGGTTGGGGTGATGTCGTAGATGGATTTGGTTGCTCGCGCCGAGAGGTACCAGGTGTTCGCGGGTTTGGGGGTTGCGGCTTGGTAATCGGTGAGGGAGTCGTGGTTGGTGAGGTTGAGTCGGGGCCAGTAGTCGAGGCCTGCGCGTCGGCAGGCTTTCTCGTCGATGTCGAAGGCGAGGGGGTGGATGAGATGGAGTGCGGCGCCGGTCGCGACGCAGGTGCGCCCGATGGATCCGGTGTTGTTGGGGATCTCGGGGTTGAGGAGGACGATGTTGATGATCGGGTTAGCGATCGGTTTTGGGTTCTGGACCATGCGAGATGGTAGAGGTGTTAGAGTCCGGGATCGGCCGCGATGATTTGTTCGACAGCTTCTTCGTATCCTCGGACGAGTGGGAACCCTTGCCAACGGATGATGCCGTCGGTGGAGATCACGACTGCTGAGGGGACGGTGCTGAATCCGAGTGCTTTGAAGAGTGTTTCATTGGCGTCGTAGAGGTGGGTGTATGGTCGCTTCCCGTCGTTGTAGCGTTTGAGGATTTTTTCTTTGTCTTCGGATCCGGAGATGGCGACGACTTCGAGTTGTTCGGGGTATTTCTCTGCGAGCGCTTTGTGGATCTTGGCGACTTTGCGTCCTGGGCTTGAGTGGGAGGCCCAGAACTCGACGACGAGAACCTTGCCTTCGAAAACATGTTCTTCGGTGAGCCATTCTTCGTTGAGCCCGAGTCTTTGGGGGAGTTTTTGGCCTTGGAAATCTTGGCTTGAGATTCGGTCTCTGCCTTGGGCTTGGGGTGGCCATTGGGCTGAGGATCCGGCTGATGACGGGTTGTTTGTGGCGTTTCTGGTTGGTTCGCTGCTCGGGGTATTGTTGCTTGGGGCGGCAGCTGGGGTTGTTGTTGGCGCTGGGCTGCTCTTGGGCTCGGCTGGTGTTGGCTCGAGGCCTTGGGCTTGGAGGGCGGCGTTTGCTGCAGCGGTCTCTGGGGTTTCGCTGATCAGGTTGGTGATCGCGGCTTTGAGTGCGTTTTTATCGATGTCTGCGTAGCGGAGGTTTCCGGCGCGGTCGATGATGTACATGTCGGGGTAGTCATCGGTGTGCATGGATTTGACGAAGGTGTTGTTAGTGTCTTTGGCGACGGGGAGGGTGACGCGCCCGGACTCGACTTTGGACTGCATGTCTTCGAAACCGAACTCGGGGTGGATGACGGCGATGGTGAGTCCTTGGTCGGCGTAGTCGCGGTGCATGCGGGCGAGTTTGGTGAGGGCCATGATTGAGTTGGAATCAGATGAGGAGAGGATCGCGAGGACGACGACTCGGCCTTTGGTGTTGGATTCGTCGAGGACTCCAGCGTGGGTCCAGTCGGTGAGGTCGGCGATCGCGGCGCGGTCGAATGGTTTGGTTTCCATTCCCGTAAGCTTGTCGCGGTGTTCGGAGGCTTCGCGTTTGACGGGCGCGGCGATCGCGGCGGCTGAGAGCGTGATCGCGGTGAGTGCGGCGAAGTGTTGCTTGAATGTGTGCATTGAAGGCCTCCAGTGAATGATTACAAATATGTGGTTGTTGTATTGTACTGATGCAGTGCTTGGAAGGTGCGGGGTTGAATGACCAAAAAACCCGCCTATCTCGGCGGGTTTTGGGTTTGGTTGTGATTGAGGATTAGTTGTTGGCGGCGATCACTGGGTCGACTGCGAGGACACGATCGACTGCGGAGGTGAACGCGGGATCGTGTGGGTTTCCCATCCAGCGGATGACGCCGTCGGTGGACATGACGACGACCAGCGGGATGCCTCGCGATTCGAATGGGCGGTAGACGCTCTGGTTCTCGTCATAGAGGTTGGAGTATTTGACTTTGTGCTGCGCGACATAGCGGCGGACATTGGCTTCAGGGTCGTTCTGTCCACCGATCGCGAGGATCGCGAGTGTGTCTGGGTTTTTGATCTGGAGTTTCTGGAGGATCGGTGAGGCGGCGCGGCATGGGCCGCACCAGGTTGCCCAGAAGTCGAGGACGACGACTTTGTTGTCGAGGGAGACTTCTTCGGAGATCCACTCTTCGGAGCCGAGGGGGACTGGGAGGGTTTGGCCTTGGAGGTCGTTGGCGTAGAGGTCTTTATTGAAGGCGGGCCAGTTGGCGGCTTTGTAGTCTCCGGTGGAGAAGTCGGCGGTGGTGACGGCTTCCACTTTGGGGGCGAGGCCCTTGGATTGGAGCTCGGCGTTGGCGATCGCGGACTCGGTGGTTTCGCGCGTCAGCATCTTGATCGCGTCTTTGAGTGAGCCCTTATCGATGTCGGCGAAGCGGAGGTTCCCGGCGCGGTCGATGAGATACAGGTCGGGGTTGTCGTCGTTGTGCATCGCTTTGGCGAAGGCGCCATTGGCGTCGCGTGCGATGGGGATGGTGATCTTTCCGGAGGCGACGCGTTCTTGGAGTTGGTCGAACCCGGCGTCTTGGGAGATGGCAGCGACGATGATGCCTTGGTCTTCGAAGTCGCGCTGCATGCGGTTGAGCGAGGAGATCGTCATGATCGATTGGGGATCACCCGCGGCGATGGTCGCGAGGACGACGACTTTGCCTTGCATGCGTTTGGCGTCGAGGGTTCCTGGGTGGGACCAGTCGGTCAGGCTGCTGAGGATGGATTGATCGATCGGAGCGGCTTCGAGTTCGGTCAGCGCGTTGCGGTTCGGGTTGAACTCGCGTTTGACCTGTGGCGCCATCGCGATCATGGGGGCGATGGTCGCGAGGGCTGCGAGCGATGAGAGGGATGCTGGGATTAATGGCATGGTGTTCTCCTGACGGGTTTGTATACAGCAAGTGTACACGATCGTGCGAGTACATCGGTACAGAGAACTTGGAAATCAGGGGAAAAGACAAACACCCGTCATCGTTGACGGGTGTTTGGAAGGGTCGTGGTTGGATTGCTGAGCTTGGACTGGTTAGTCGGAGATGCTCGCTTGCGCTTCCATCATCTGGAGTGCTGGATCCGCTTCGAGTGTTTGGTTGACTGCGGCGATGAATGCCTTGTCGTGTGGGTTTCCGGTCCAGCGGACGATGCCGTCGGTGGACATGACGACGACCAGCGGGATGCCTCGAGATTCGAACGGTGCGTACACGGTTTGGTCGGCGTCGAACAGGTGGGTGAACGCGACTTCGTTCTTCTCGACATATTCACGGACGGTTGATTCGTCTTCACGCTGTCCTGCGATCGCGAGGACGGCGAGGGTGTCTGGGTTTTCTTTCTGGAGTTCGTCGAGGATTGGTGACGCGGCGCGGCACGGCGGGCACCAGGTTGCCCAGAAATCGAGGACGACGACTTTGCCTGCGGTATTGACTTGCTTGTTTTCATCGACCTGTCCGGCGAGGACGATCTCGGTTCCGAGTGTTGCTGGGAGTGGTTGGCCTTGGAAGTCTTTGGAGTAGAGGTCTTCGTTGTGGGCTGGCCAGTTGGCGTTGGCGTAGGCCTCGGACGGGATCTCGGCTACGGTGTCGCACATCTTGCTGTCATCATCGCAGTCTTTTTCGCTCGCGGCAGCCGCGGTCATTGGGCAGCATGCTTTGCTCTTTTCTGAGTCGCAGCTGGCTTTGTCTGGGCCTGCGGCGGTGAGCGCGATTCCTGATGAGGCGATGATCATTGCAAGGACATGTGACATGAGTGTTCTCCGGTCAAGGGGTTGAGTGGGTGTGCAGAGTGGCACGGTACTGTTTGCCCCTCTTGATAGTTCCTGTGTGCGATTGGTCTAGATGATGGGTGAATCCATCGGCTGGACCAGCCTGTGGAGAGCAACGGCTGCCGCGACGGAAATATTCAGGGAATCTGCAGAACTTACGAGTGGAATTCGAATTTGTTCGTCGGCGGCGTTCATGGCTTGGGGGGTGAGGCCTGGGCCTTCGGCACCGAGCAGAATCGCTATTTTTTGATCACTGGGGCTGTTTTTGAGGTACTCGTTGATGTCGCGGGCGGCGTTTGATGGGGTCATCGCGAGGATGCGGAAGCCTGCGGCTTGGATTTTTTTGAGCGATGGGAGCCAATCCGATTGGTCCGAGAGGTGATGGAACGGGATGGTGAGGGCGTGTCCCATCGAGACGCGGAGGGACTTTCTGTAGAGGGGATCGCAGCAGCGCGGGGAGAGGACGAGGGGGACATCTGAGCCACAGAGAGCGGCCGTGGAGCGGAAGACGGATCCGAGGTTGTCGTGATTGGAAAGGTCCTCGAGAAGGACGAGGGCGCGGGCGGATTGGAGGAGATCATCGAGCGGGGGGTGTTCGATGCGGCGTCCGGCGGCGAGGAGTCCTCGGTGGATGGGGTAGCCTGTGATTCGATCGAGGATCGGGCGGGGGGCGGTGTAGATCGGGGCTGATGATGGGATCCGGGCGAGGAGGTCGGCGTGGGTCTCGGCTTTGGATTCATCGATCAGGATGGAGTGGAGGGGGTATGGGGAGTTGATGTGGTGCTCGAGGACGAGGGAGCCTTCGGTGATGAAGAGGGGGTCTTTCGATGTATGCTCGGTTGGTTGATCGGGCGCGTTTGGATTGTGGGCGGCTTTGAGCCAAGCGTCTTTTTGATTGCGATATGGCTCGATGCGCGTGTCATTCGGGTCATGGATTGGGGTGAAACGGTCGATCATTGTTCCAGAACCCTAGACTCGGGTTTGGGATCAGAATTGGCGCACAGCTTGAATGGTGGATCGCGGTGATAACAAACACAGAGACAGTGACAACAGCGATGACCATGCTTCAGGCGGCGGTGCTGGGGTTGGTTGAGGGGATCACGGAGTATCTGCCGATCTCGTCGACGGGACATCTGATTTTGGCGAGTGAGCTGATGGGATTGGGGGAGACGGCGGATCAGCGGGCGGCGGTGGATACCTTCAATATTGTGATCCAGGGGGGCGCGATCCTTGCGGTGCTGGGGTTGTACTTCCCACGCGTGGTACAGATGTGCAGGGGGCTCGTTGGAAAGGACGCGGCGGGACTCAAACTGGCGGTGCGGATCATCGTGGCGTTTTTGCCTGCGGCGGTGCTGGGGGTGCTGCTGAATGATTGGATCGAGAGCAAGTTGTTTAATACGCCCATGGTGCTGACTGCGCTGGCGCTGGGTGGGGTGTTCATGATTGTGATTGATAAGTGGAAGTTCAGTCAGCACAAGGAAGGGGAAACATTTGAGGAGGGGATGGATCTGCATGAAATGTCGATCATGCAGGCGTTGATGATCGGGGTATTGCAGTGCGTTGCGATGTGGCCTGGGACATCTCGGTCGATGATGACGATCGCTGGGGGGGTGCTTGTTGGGCTCAAGCCCAAGCGGGCGGCGGAGTTTAGTTTCTTGCTGGGGCTCCCGACGCTCGGGGGCGCGACAGTGTATTCGCTCTACAAGTCGATGACGGGTGATGGGCCTGACATGTTTGAGGTGATTGGGTGGGGGCCGATTGTTGTGGGGATGGTGGTGGCGACGATCAGCGCGATGCTTGCGGTCAAGTGGCTGGTTGCGTTCTTGACCAAGCACGGCTTGGCGGTGTTTGGCTATTACCGGTTGATCCTGACGGCGGTGCTTGGGGGGGCGATCGCGATGGGGATGGTGTCGCTGCATTCAGGGGATGATGGGCAGTTGGAGATTCTGGATCAGGCGGGGGAGGTGATGCCTTGAGTGGTGAACAACGAACATCATTCCCGAAGGGGAAGATCGAGGTGGTGCTGCTGGAGGGGACGCATCCATCGGGGACGGCGTTGATCGAGCGCGAGGGGTTCAGTGTGCGCACGATGAGCGGGGCGCTGGAGGGCGGGGAGCTTCTTGAAGCGGTTGGGCGGGCGCATGTGGTGGGCGTTCGGTCCAAGACGCAGCTGACTGGGGAGGTCTTGAGACAATGCGAGCGGCTGCTCGCGGTGGGGTGTTTTTGTGCGGGGACGAATCAGGTTGATCTGGAGGTTGCGGGATCGATGGGGGTTCCGGTGTTCAACTCGCCGTTCAGTAATACGAGGTCGGTCGCGGAGCTGACGATCAGCGAGATCATCGCGCTGCATCGTCGGGTGTCGCATCGTTCGGCGCTTTTGCACAAGGGGGAGTGGGACAAGAGCGCGGAGCGGTCGCACGAGGTGCGTGGGCGTGTGCTGGGGATTGTGGGGTACGGGCATATCGGTTCGCAGGTGAGTGTTCTCGCGGAGTCGATGGGGATGCGGGTGGTGTTCTTTGATTGCGAGAGCAAGCTGCCGCTGGGGAACGCGGACGCGGCGGGATCGCTGGAGGAGTTGCTTTCGGTGAGTGATGTGGTATCGCTGCATGTTCCTGAGACGGAGGCGACGCGGGGGCTGATGGATCGGGCGCGGATCGGGATGATGAAGGAGGGGGCGTATCTGATTAATAACGCGCGTGGGTCGGCGGTGGATCTGGAAGCGCTGCGCGAGGCGGTGGATTCTGGACGGATCGCGGGTGCGGCGGTGGATGTGTTTCCTGAGGAGCCTGCGAAGCGGGGTGAGGGGTTTGTGAATGTGATGCAGGGGGCGGAGAATGTGATCCTGACTCCGCATGTTGGGGGATCGACGATGGAGGCGCAGGAGGCGATCAGTGTGGATGCGGCTCAGAAGTTGATCCGGTTTATGAATCGGGGGACGACGACAGGAGCGGTGAATGTTCCCAATGTGGATCTGCCATCTCAGGAGGTGGAGGGGGTGCGCTCGCATCGAATTCTGAACTTTCACCAGAATGTGCCTGGGGTGCTTGGGAAGTTTCATGAGGCGGCGAGCGGGCTGGGGGTGAACATCAATGGGCAGTATTTGAGGACGGCGGGGGATATCGGGTATGTGGTGCTGGATGCGGACCCGAGCGGAGCGGAGGGGCTGAAGGACGCGATGGAGGGGATCGGAGAGTCGATCCGGACTCGGATGCTGTGGTAAAAGAGGGGTGGGTTGCGAACAATCCTTGCATGCCTACTTTCCAGCGCTCGTCTGAGTCTCTTGAACATACTGAAGTGATTGCAAAGGACTTTGCGGCGGTGCTGCGCAGCGGGGATCTTGTGCGATTGGTCGGGGAGATGGGGGCGGGGAAGACCACCTTTGTGCGACTGGTCGCTCATGAGCTCGGGGTGGACGCGTCGCTCGTCAGCTCCCCCACTTTCGTATTGATGAACAACTATCCGTGCGTGGTCAATGGCGAGGAGGGGTCGATCGCCCACCTGGATTGTTACCGGTTCGGGGACGAGGACGAGCTTGATGCGCTGGGGTGGGATCGGGTGATGGGTGATGGGTCGATCGTTTTGGTGGAATGGCCTGAGCGGATTGATTCGGTGCTTGGGGAAGATGTTAAAGCGTGCACGGTGACGATCTCGCATGTGGACGAGGGGTCGCGGGGGTTTGTGTTCGAGGTTCCTGAGTCGTGGATGGATCGGGCTTCGGCGCTGGCGCTGACGGCGAAGGACTGGGCGAAGTGTCCGGTGACGGGGGAGCGGGTGCATCCGGAGAGTGCGAGCTGGCCGTTTAGTAGCGAGCGGGCGCGGATGAGTGATCTGCACGGGTGGATGAACGAGAAGTACACGGTGAGTCGTCCGGTGGACGAGTCGGACTTTGAGTGAGTTCGGCAGGACTCTCTATCGGTCTCCCTGACCTGTGCGTGATCTTCGTTGGGGTGGTATTGTGTGGGTATGAATGAAGATGTGAATGGTGTTGTTGAGACGAGCGTGTGGTCGTTGTTTACTGAGAGCTTTGATGTGTTCTCGGTGGTGCTGCTGATCGGGTCGATGATCGCGGTGTCGTTGATTGTCAAACTGGTGATGGATGCAAGGCGGTCGGTGATTGCGCCGGAGGGGATCGTGGATTCGCTTTCATCGAAGCTGGATTCTGGATCGGTGGAGTCGTTTGCTTCGGTCGCATCGGATGATGATGGGATTGTGGGATCGGCGTGCAGCGCGGCGTATCGGGCTCGCTCGAGTGGAGCGGCGGCGATGCGCGAGGCGGCGGAGGTCGCGGCGAGTAACGCGTGCGCTCGCTGGACACGGACATTGGATTTGCTGAGGGTGATCGGGGAGCTTGGGCCTTTGGTGGGACTGGCGGGGACGGTATGGGGGATGATTCTGGCGTTTGTGAAGCTGGGTCAGGCGGGGGGGAGTGCTGGGCCGACGGATCTTTCGATGGGGATCTCGAAGGCGTTGTTCCATACTTTGCTTGGGTTGATGTTGGCGGTGCCTTGCTTGCTGGTGTATGGGTGGTACCGGAGTGTGGTGGAGAAGCACTGCAACACGGCGTTTGAGCAGGCGGGCGGATTGGTGGATCGGTTGGCGGGGATAGATACGGACGAATCTGAATGAGATTGCGATCGGTGATTGGACAGTCTGGTCGGGGGGGCGGCGTGAATGTGACGCCGATGATTGATGTGGTGATGTGTCTGATTGTGTTTTATCTGATGGTGGGACAGCTGGCGCTGGATCGGAAGTCGTCGATTGTGGTTTCGGAATCGGTGACGGGTGTGGAGCGCCAGGATGAGTCGGACGCGATCGAGATCGGGGTGTTGATGGATGGGGGTCTGACACTCAACGGGGAGACGATCGAGGTGGATCGGATCGGGGGCGAGGTTGCGGGGATGATGGTTCGTCAGGGGGTTTCGACGGTTCGGGTTCGTGCGGACGAGGCGTCGGGTTTCGGAGCGGTGCGTCCGGTGCTTGGGCAGCTCCGGGAGGCGGGGGTGACGGGGGTGGAGTTCGTGACGCTGCGCGCGGGTCAGGGGGGTGGTGGATGAGTATGAAGCTGAGAAGACGGAGTGTGTTTGACAAAGGCAATCAGCGTTCGGGTCCGATGATGACGCCGATGGTGGATGTGGTGCTGGTGATTCTGATTTTCTTCATGGCGAGCACGACGATCGCGGGGTACGAGTGGTTTCTGGAGGCGGGGGTTGAAGCTGAATCAGCGGGTGAGGAGCGTGCGATCGAGGCGCGGTTTGATCTGCCTGCGGCGGTGATCGAGGTGGATCTGGTTCGGATCGATGATGGGGCGACGATGGTGTACGGATTATCGGGGGAGTCGGGGATCACGCTGGACTCGGCGATCGGGTTGATCGGGGGGATGGACATCGCGGAGGGTGGTTCGCTGCGCGTGGCGCTGGGTGCGGGGGATTCGGTCTCGATGCGGGATGTGGTGGCGGTCCATGACGCGTGGAACATGCGCGGGGTGCGGGTGGTGATGCGGGCTGATCGGTAAAAGGGGTGGAATTTATGCTTGGGATCGGGTGATCTGTGGTAGAGTGCTGGCATGACCTCTCCACTTCTTCGTCGTTCGTGTGCGCTTTCTGTCGGTCTCTCTGTGCTTGCTGCTGCGAATGCGGCGGGCGAGTTGGTCGTTTTTGAAAATACCAACCCGGATCTAGAGACCCTGACCTATTACCAGGGGGGGAATGGGCTTGAGGTGCTGGGGCAGTCGCTTGATGTGACGCGGAGTGCGCACGATCAGCCCGCGCTTGGTGAACTCCCGGTGGGTTCGTTTATGATCGCTTGGTTCCAGGGGAATGATCGTCGGTTCGGTGATTGGATCTGGATGGGGACGGGTCGGAGCACGCTGGTGGCGCAGGCGGACGAGTTCGTGGATGTGATCGATCCGAAGACGAACTTCCCTGTCGGGTATCGCGCGCCGGGGGACTTTGATGATGGAAGCGAGATCGGTGAGGATTCCAACTGGGCGTTCGGCTGGGTGGCGATGCACACGAGTATCCCGACAGCACCGACGGACGAGGGGGTGTACTTCACGGACGAGACCTTTACGATCGGGCTTCAGTTTTTGATGGACGACGGGTTCCATTACGGGTTCGCGGAGTTGTCGCGCACGGCGTTTGATCCGAACGATCCGCTCAGCATTGAGTTTCGTGCGGTGCGATGGGGGTATGAGACCACGGCGGGGGTTGGGGTTCCATCCGTTGGGAGTGCTGCAGCTTTGTTGATGGGGCTTGGCGGGGTGCGTCGTCGGCGGTGAGCTGGGCTGGGCTGGGCAAGTTCCCGGTTGATGTTAATTTGATGACACGAAGATTTGGAGTTTGTGTGCTTGGGCGGTCAGGCCGTGGGCGGCGCAGATTTTGTCGCGGAGTTCGATGAGCTCGGGGACTTCTGTGGAGATGATGTGTCCGGTCTCGGTGTCGATGAGGAGGGTGTTTCCGGTTTGTCCGATCGCGAGTTGGTAGTGGGATTGCTCGCGGTCGACGAGGACTTGCTGGATGATCCCGGCGGATTCGAGGAGTTTGAGGGTGCGGTAGACGGTGGCTTTGGAGACGGAGTGGCCTTGGGCTTTGAGGGTGTCGAGGAGTTGGTCGGCTTCGAAGAGGGTGTCGAAGGCGATGATGGTGTCGAGGATCTGGGCACGCTCGGGGGTGTACTTGAGGTTCTCGGATTTGAGGGCGCGGCGGAAGATGGCGCAGAGGGGTTCGATCAGTTCGTTGGGAGCTGAGGAATCGGTCGAGTTGGGCTTGATCGGTTCGAGCGGCATGGGGGATTGTATGCGTGGTTCGTGTACAATCCGAGCAGATGCAGGCGAGCACAGAATCACAGAGCGGGGCTGACGGGCGAGGCGTGGTCGGGCCGATGCGCGTGGGCGCGATCTGGGGCGGGGTGCTGGTCGCGGCGGTGGTCGCATCCGCGGCGATCGGTGAGGGGGGGAGCGTGCTGGTGCGGGTCGCAACGGTTGTTGAGATCTTGACGGGGAGCGGGTGGATGGTGCTGGTGTATCTGCTGGGCGCTTGGGGGTATGGGCGGGTGATGTGGTTTGGACGCCGTCATGGGGGCGATGATCGCGGGGTGGTGTGGGTTGCTCGTTTGGGGATCGGGGTTTCGGTGATGTTGTCGGCGACGCATCTGATGGGGGTGATGGGGATTTTGAACTCGATCTCGGCGTGGGTGGTGAGCGGGATCGGGATCGGGCTGGGGTTGGTCGGGGTGGTGCGGGATCAGGCGACGGCGCAGCGCCTGGGTGGGCTCGATCGTTCGCTGGTGATGGTCGGGAGCGTGGGCGTCGCGGCGGTTGGGTTGATGGTGGTGATGGCGAGCAATCCGGCGGGGGTGTTGTGGGATTCGGAGTTCAGGGGGTTTGATTCGTTGAGTTATCACTTGGAGCTTCCGAGGGCGTGGATGGAGGCGGGTCGGGTGTGGCCTGTGGATTGGAATGTGTATTCGTACCTGCCTTCGTATATCGAGGCGGCGTACATGCACATGGGCTTGTACGCGAGTGATGGGCAGAGCGGGCTCGGGCTTGCGGGGGACGGGGGACGCGGGATCTACGCGGCGCAGTATCTGAGTGTCGCGATGAGTGTGCTGTCGGCGGTGGTGTGCGGGGTGGTCGGGCGTCGGGCGTGCGAGCGGTTTGGGGTTGAGACGCGGGTGGCTCGGGTTGCGGGCTGGGTTGGCGGGGTGTTGGTGCTGTTGACGCCTTGGGTGGTGGTGGTTGGAACGCTGTCGTACAACGAGTCGGCGGTGGTGCTGCTGACGATGTGCGCGTTCGGGATCGCGATGAGCAGCGAGTGGGGTGTGGTGCGCCGAGTGGTTGGGGTTGCGGTGGTCATGGGTGTTGCGTGCGGGTGCAAGCCGACGGCGTTGTTTTTGGCGGCGCCGATGGTCGGGGTGGTGCTGCTTGCGAACGCGGAAAGGAAACAGTGGGCGAGGATGGTTGTGGTGGGATCGGTGGTTGGGGTGGTGGTGTTGCTGCCTTGGTTGATCAGGAATGAGATCGCGTCGGGGAATCCGGTGTTTCCGCAGTTGAGTGGTTTCTTTGGTGAGGGGCACTGGAGCGGTCGGCAGCACGATGTGTATGCGTCGGCGCACTCGTTCGATGGGGGTGTGGTGGATCGGGTGAAGCTGTTGGTGATTCCAGATGCGAGCGGCGCGACGCATGTGTCGCGGTTTCGGGGGTTGACCAATGCGCAGTGGGGATTGACGGCGGGGTTTGGGTTGATCGGTCTCTTGGTGCTGCTTGGTCAGCGGCGGACGCATCGGGCCGGGTTTGTGGTCGCAGTTGGCATTGGGATGGTGCTGGTGGCGTGGTTGGGGTTGACGCATGTGCAGTCGAGATTTCTTGTGCCGATGGTTGGTGTGCTTGGGGTGCTTGGTGGGATCGGGCTTGCGATGACGGGGATGCGGCGGGTCCTGGTGCCTGTGGGGTTGCTGGGTTCGGTGGTGTGGTTGGGGGTGTGGGTGACTGGGCAAGCGGGCGGGCACCCGAATCGGATGCTGGTCGCGGGGATCGGGGCGTACACGGGGGAACTCAATGCGGTGGGGTTTGATGAGGTGTTGTGGTGGAACGGGGTGAACTCGGTCGCGGATGATGGTCGGGCGGTGTATTTGGTTGGGGATGCGACGCCGAGCTATGTGCGATCTGAAGTGGTGTACAACACGGTGTACGACGATTGGTTGATCGGGGGGTTGATGCGCGCGTTTCCGGATGATCCATTGGCGTGGAACCAGGAACTGGCCCAGCGGGGGATCGGCTGGGCGGTGGTGAGTCTGGGAGAGATCGAGCGGTATGAGCGTTCGGGATGGGGTGATCCTGAGGTGAGCGCTGAGGCGGTGGTTGCGTGGACGCGATCACTTGGGGATCCTGTGATGGTGTGGGGGGAGAGCGGGCGGGCGTTGTTCCGGTTGGATGGGACTACGATCATCGGGCGACAGACCATGAGGGGCGACGATGAGTGAAGAGCTGAATCCAACTGAAGCGCGTCGATCGTGGGTGAAGACGGTTGTGCAGCTCGTTGGGTTTGCGCTCTCGATCGGGGCGCTGGGGTGGGCGGTTTCGACGGCGCTGAAGGAAGAGAACCGGGCGCAGCTTGAGAACCTGCAGAACGCGTCGGTCGGTCAGGTGATGGGGTTGGTGGGTTTGTCGTTCGCGTCGGTGGCGGTCAACGGGATGATCTTCTGGGTGGTGATCCGTCCGGTGCATCGGATCCGGCTCACGGATGTGATCTCGACGAACGCGATCGCGACTTTTTTGGCGTACCTGCCTTTCAAGATGTCGGTGGTGGCGCGGGTTGCGATTCACAACAAGCGTGATGGTGTTCCGGTGTTGACGATCGGCGCGTGGTTCGCGGCGGTGGGTGTTCTGATGCTTGCGGTGCTTGGGCCTATGGCGTTGATGTCGTTTGTGCTCAAGGAAGTGAATGTGTTGTGGTGGGTTGGGGTGGTTGGATCGGTCGGGGTGAGTGTCGGGGTGCTGATCCTGTGTGCGCGGTTTTTCTATGGCGATCGCGGGGTGGCGCGGATCGCGTCGGTCGGGATGCTGGAACGGGTGACGAGGCTCGATGCGTTCGGGAAGGTGCACGCAGGGTTCGACATGATCGCGGCGCCCTCCGCTTCCTTGTGGGCGGGGGTGTTTCGGGTGCTGGATGTGCTCGCGTTTGCGGGTCGTTTTGTGGTCGCGGCGGCGGTGCTGGGGCTGCCGATCTCGGGCGGGGATGCGTTGCTACTGGGAGTTGTGTACTTTTTGATCGGGGTGTTGTCTCCGTTTGGGATGCTGGGGACGCGCGAGGCGGGGACGATCGGTGCGGCGGCACTGTTCGGGGTGAGCAGCGCGGCGATCGGGGATGGTGGTGGTGAAGGACCGATCGCGGCGGCGGTGGTGTTTATCACGGCGGTCGAGGCGGTGGTGAATCTCGGGTGCGCGGGGTTCGGGGTCGCGTGGCTGAGGATCAAGAAGGGGATCGGGGTGGAGGGTGCGCGGGCGGGATCGGATGGGGCGTCCGATTCTGCTTGAATCGGGGTGATTGAAAGCAGGAACGGCTACGATCCGGGATGAAGATTGCGCTTGCACAGTTGAACCCGATCGTTGGTGATCTCCACGGGAACACGGAGAAGATTGTTGACACGATCCGTGAGGCGAAGTCTCGGGGTGCGGGGTTGGTGGTGTTTCCGGAGTTGATGGTGTGCGGATATCCGCCGAGGGATTTGCTGCTGGTGGAGGGGTTTGTTGAGCGGTGCGCGTCGGCGGTGAAAGAGATCGGGGAGTCGGAGACGGAGGGGATCGGGGTGGTGATCGGGACGCCTTTGGTCGTTGATGGGGGTATTGCGAACTCTGTGGTGGTCTACGAGGACAATGCTCTAGTTGGGTATCACGACAAGCGTTTGCTTCCGACCTATGACGTGTTTGATGAGGACCGGTACTTTGAGCCTGGGGATCGGGCGGTGGTTGTCGAGGTCTGCGGCAAACGGGTCGGGCTCGCGATTTGTGAGGATCTGTGGCGCGGGGATGACTCGGGGTTTAGCAGTCGGTACGACGATGAGGCGGATCATGTCGCGGAGTTGGTCGGGGCGGGTGCGGAGGTGGTGGTTGTGCCGAGTGCGTCGCCGTTTGTGGTGGGGAAGGCGGACAAGCATCGCGGGATTCTGAGGGCGCACGCGGAGCGGCACGGGGTGGCGATTGTCTCGGTGAATCAGGTCGGGGGGAATGATGATCTGATCTTTGCGGGACAATCGTGCGTGATCGGGGGGGACGCGCGGACGATCCATGAGTGCGGGGCGTTCGAATCGGCGCTTGATGTGGTCGATCTCGAATCGGATGCAACGCATGAGCATCGCGTGCTGGATGATGAGCGCGCGATCGTGGAGGCGCTGACGGTCGGGGTCCATGACTATGTGACCAAGTGCGGGTTTTCGAAGGTCTGTCTGGGATTGAGCGGGGGGATTGATTCGGCGCTTGTTGCGGCACTCGGGGTTCGGGCGCTGGGGGCCGAGCGTGTTGTTGGGGTATCGATGCCTGGGGAGTTCAGCAGCGAAGGAAGCAAGACGGACGCGTTTGCACTCGCGGACAACATGGGGATGCGGTGCATCTCGATGCCGATCGGGACTGGATTTCAAGGGGTTCGCGAGTCGTTGGACCCGGCGTTCGCGGAGATCGGTGAGCGGGCGCTGGGGGAGTCCCTCCCTGATCTGACGCAGGAGAATCTGCAGTCGCGGATCCGTGGGACAATGATGATGGCGCTGTCCAACAGAACGGGCGCGCTGGTGCTCACGACTGGGAACAAGAGCGAGATCGCGGTCGGATACTGCACGCTCTACGGCGATATGAACGGCGGACTCGCGGTGATCGCGGATGTTCCCAAAACGATGGTGTTCAGGGTTTGCCGGTATATGAACGAGCATTACGGTGATCTTGGGTTTGATCGGGCGCCGATCCCGGTGAGCACGATCGAGAAGCCTCCGAGCGCGGAGCTGGCGCCGGATCAGTTGGATTCGGATTCGCTCCCGGATTATGAGGTGCTCGATGCGATTGTGCAGCGGCACATCGAGGGGCAGCAGAGTGCGCGCAAGATCATCGACGAGACGGGGTTTGATGCTGCTGAAGTTGAGCGGATCTGCAAGTTGATTGATCGGAATGAGTACAAGCGTCAGCAGATGGCAGTTGGGCTCAAGCTCACGACGACGGCGTTTGGTCCGGGTCGTCGGATGCCGATTGCGCAGCGGTGGACGCGTTGAGTTCACCCCCCCACTGTTCGGATTCGGGGATGGGTTTTCCACATTCGGGGCAGAGGTCGGTTTCGAGTTTGTAGAGCAGGTAGCCGCATTCGCATCGGGGTTCTTTGATCTCGATGCGGACTTGGAGTCGGCAGGTCGGGCAGCGCGACTCCTTGTTGGAGCGGGCGGTGATGTGTGATTGACAGCGCGGGCAGTCGATCTCGATGGGGATTGATGAGGCGAATGTTCCTTCCTCGTCTTCTCCTGGTTTGGGTGCGAAGAAGGCGAGGGCGCCTGCGGCGATGGTTGTTCCTGCTGTGAGGATCCCTGAGATCGCGAGGATGCGGACCATGAGCTCGTCGTATTGTCCGAAACCGTCGTTGATGAATGCAAAGACTATGATTGTGGCGGTCAGTGCTCCGGTGATGAGTGCGACGCGTTTGGCGACACGGAAGCTGAGCAGGGCGCACGAGAGCGGGCGGACGATGAGTCGATGGACGAATGCGATCCCGATGGTCAGGCAGACCGCGCCGGACTTCCAGAAGAACTGCTCCCATCCCCAGCTGAGGATTGATTCGATCCAGATGATGGTGATGAAGAGCGTCATCGAGAGCGCGATTGTGGCGGTGGCGATGTGGAGTGTCCAGCGTTGCTTTCGTCCGTCGGTTCCCTTGTTGCCACCGAGAACGACGACGATGAGGCCTCCGAGTGAATATGCGCCGACGATGAAGATGGTGATCATGACTTCGTCGTCGACCCATCCGCGTGGGAGGACGACGGCGGCGATGCCTGTGAGCATTGCGAGGACGACGAGGGAGAGGAAAGTCCAGAGGATATATTTCTTGGCGACCATGAGCTCTCAGCGTAACAGAATTACCAATCCCCGGCGTACTGGGTCGTGGACTTGGGTCCTGCGTCGCGTGAGGCAAGCTGGTGGAGGCGCTTGACGATTTGGCGAGCGTGGAGCGCGTCGTGGGCGGACCACGCGGCGAGGAGATCGATCGCGATCATTGGACCGAACTTTGGGTGTTGGTGGGCGCTTGACCAATCCGGGGATTCGAGGGTGCGGAGGAGTGAGATGCTCTGGGTTCGGTCGTTGATCCAGCGGTTGAGTTCAGTTGCGCGGTCGAGTGATGGGTAGTCTCGGGTGATCGCGATCCCGACCGGGTCGATCGGAGGCCAGGGCTTGGATGGATCGGTGAGCGTTGAGAGGACGCGGGTTCTGAAATCGAGGACTTCCTCGTCGGCCATGTGGCAGATGATTTCGTGGACGGACCACGACATTGCGTCTGGTTTCCAGGTGAGATCTTCGGGCGCGAACGCTTCGATGAGCGCCGGGAAGGTGGTGAGGAATCGCTCGAGGCGCTCGATGAGTGCTTCTGGATTCTGCTCTGTGCTGTGCGCCTGTGTTGGCATGTTTAGCTGGATCCGGCGCGCATGCGGTCGAGTCCTGCTGGGAATGGGTAGCTTGGGAAGACGCCGACATCGGCGCGGGACCACATCTGGGGAGAAGGGTAGATGTCGCCTCGGAATCCAGCGGAGTACATGGCACGGAGTGCGAGTTCGAAGCTTGGTTCTTCTTGGTTGTTGTGGTCCGAGACGAGGCGGTTGGATTTGGCGCCGAGGAATGAGACGGAGCAGACCGGGCCTCGGTCGGGTCGGCCTTGGAGCATTTTGTTGACGGTGGAGAAGCCTCGGGCGAGGTCGGGGAGGGTGAAGTAGTCCTGGTCTTTGGGGCGCAGGAGCGCGAGGACGAGGACGGAGTCGAGATCGAACTTGAGGATGTAGGGCTCGCGGTCCTTGGCGGCGTGGATGCTCACCGCGTCGTGGAACATTTTGGCGTAGCTTGTAACAGATTGGGGCGCCCACTGGGAGGCGGTGACGAGGGACACGAGCTGTGCGATGACACCGGACTCGTTGTCTTCGGAGTTGACGCCGCAGATGACGGTGCGGTAGCAGCCTTGGAGGACATCGGAGAGCATGTCTTGTCCCCACATGATGCGGAGTCGGCCGCGTTGGCTTGATGGGGAGGCTTCAGAGGGGAGGAGGGAAACGCGGTCGGGGAAGGAGGATGGGGAGAGGAGTGCGGCGGCGTCGCCTTCGTAGATTTTGACTTGGTCGGTGGACATGACATATCTCCAGTGTTGTGTTACTGGATAGTATATCTTTGGTCATCGAATATCAGCGGCGTCGGCGGGTGATTGCGAGAAATCCAAACGGGCATAGCAGTGTAACAGTTGCCGGGGATGGTATGAGAGTGACTGTAAGATGCGTGTTTCCTGCGATGCTGTCTTCCCCAACACCTCCGTTTTCTTTCAGCAAGAGATCAAAGTATGTGCCGTCTGACAAGATGGCTTCAAGCAGAGCGCTGTCCCTCTCTTCGATCTCTACCGTGTCGAACAGTTGAAGATCGAGTTCTACACCGTTGAGGGAGGCTGAGGTAACAAAGAGATTTATTGTCAGCCCATATGAACTGGCTCTTATAGTGCCGAATTCTCCACCATAGACGTCGAGGGTTGCTCTGTGTGCAAGTGTAAGATAGTCTCCGACTGACCCGCCCCTTACTGTTAGCACACCGGCGTTTCCGAATCCGAATGAATCTATGACATACGCATGGTCACCGATGCGGCCGCTGACAAGTTCAACATTGGTATCGTAATCCATCATGAATCGATCACCGAAGGTTGAATCAATAATTGTCAAGTTCCCTCCCCTCATTTCCGCCTCTCCCACAACATCAACACCATTGAGAACAGTTTGAGCGCCCTGCAGGAACAGGCTGTCACCAATTGAACCGGATGTCATATTGAGTGTACTGTTTTGGATCCAGGCATCGGGCCCGATGGTCGAGTTCACAATGTTTGCTGTGCTGCCTGAAAAGACACCAAAGCTATTCAGTATCTCTGTATTCGATGCGTTGATAGTTGATTTTTCGTAGATTCCAAGAAACTGAATCAGTCCACCTGTCGTGTTGATTGTGCTTCCTCTGTAGGCTTTTGTGCCTGCGATTAATGCTCCCGAATCCATATTTAGGGTTGCGCCGTCATACAGCGATCCAACATAAAAGCCACCATGCAGATTCACTTGTGCCGCCAAGCCAACAAGGCTCGCGTCCCAAATTGTTGAGTTTTCATACGCATTCAGTGTGATGTCGGAAAGGTAGCTTTTCGTAATGTCAAAGATCGGAGTGAAGTTTGACCCTGCCTCTAGATTCACAGATGATCCACCAAAGCTAAATGGGGACACTTCTGATGAGGAACCAATTGGTCCAATCAAACCCCCGTTTTGAATCTGAAAGATGGTGTCAGGGGCTAGATCAAAGTCTTGACCCATAAAGGTCCCATTGATGAGATCTTGTTCCGATAGTGATTCACCCGATTGGACCACTACTGTGTTTTGGGCGTTCGCAGTTGTGATGTTCCATGCGAGCGCACACAACGCGGCTGATACTGTTTGCTTCATCATTCTCTCTTCTTTCTGAATCAATTCTGTCTATCTGCCGTCGCAGAGATTCAAGACTATCAGAATTCGTTATGAATTCAACAGTAAAGTATCATCTGATTGGAAGAGCGTTTTCATTGAGTTCACTGTTCCAATATTCTCCATCAAACTTGTGAGTCCGTCATGTTCACCTTTGCAGTAAGGCTGTACAGGTATGGTTGTTGGAATAATCGGGAGTGACTCATAGTGCAAACAGCTGAGCGTCAGTAGCAATCACTACTGCTCGATATTCATATTCTTTCTGATGAACTCGGTTCTATTCGAGACTCTCAAAGGCTGGTATCTGGGTATTTGATGTCAAACTCATGATGCCCTGAAAGGATTGGGAGGATGAGGGCGTGGTGGAAAGCGTCGGAGATCGCGAGCATGAGTGCGATGATGATGGCGAGGGATTCCATATTCTGAGAAAGCGGGAACAGCGGTATGAGCAGCAGGAGCGCGAGTCCTGGGTAGCCGTGGTGGATGCGGTACCCGTTGGTGAATCGCGAAAGCGGTTTCGTGACTTTCGGGGCGGAGAGGTTGAATCCGAATCGGAGGAATATGGTCGCGAGCTCGAAGAGGAGGGCGGCGGCGAGTCCGGTTAGGATGGGATGGTCGAGGAACCACTGCAGGTGGGGGAACATAGGAGGGTATTGGAGATTTGCATGAGCTGATTGCGATGAGGAGGTGAGGAGGATGGGTGTAAAAAAGAGAACAGCCCTCAAAGCTTTAGGCTCTGAGGGCTGTCAAGTCGGCGATAACCTACTTTCCCGCTGAACAGTATCATCGGCGAGTTTGGCTTAACTGCTGTGTTCGGGATGGGAACAGGTGTGACACAAACTCTATGGTCACCGACAAACATCGGAGATCTGGTTTCCCGGATCAGGATGTTGACGAAGAACGACAACGAGCAGAGGCCCAGCACATTTTGAAGTGATGCTGAGCTTGAGAAATGTATGGTGAACGAGTTGCTTTATAAGTTGATCTTATGAAGCTGGTATTGACATTTATGTGTTTGAACGGTGTAGACAAATCGTGATGGCTGGTTTGAACCAGTAGATCCATCGGCGATTGGTCGGGAGATCAAACCTTCGACCGTTAGTACCGCTCAGCTGAGGACATCTCAATCCTTACACTTGCGGCCTATCAACCTGGTAGTCTTCCAGGGGTCTCTCGTCAAAGACTAGCAAACCTGATCTTGAGGGGGGCTTCCTGCTTAGATGCTTTCAGCTGTTATCCCTGCCCGACGTAGCTACCCTGCGATGCTCCTAGCGGAACAACAGGATCACCAGGGGTCAGTCCAACCCAATCCTCTCGTACTAAGGTTGACTCCTCTCAAGTTTGCAACGCCCACAGCAGATAGGGACCGACCTGGCTCACGCCGGTCTGAACCCAGCTCGCGTACCACTTTAATAGGCGAACAGCCTAACCCTTGGGACCGCCTTCAGCCCCAGGATGTGATGAGCCGACATCGAGGTGCCAAACCGCTCCGCCGCTATGGACGCTCGGGAGCGATAAGCCTGTTATCCCCGGAGTACCTTTTATCCGATGAGCTACGACGCTTCCACACGCGATCGCAGGATCACTAGAGCCCTCTTTCGAGACTGCTCGTCCTGTCGGACTCGCAGTAAATCTGGCTTGTGCTCTTACACTCTAACACACGGTTTCCATCCGTGCTGAGCCAAACTTTGCGCTCCTCCGTTACTCTTTAGGAGGAGACCGCCCCAGTCAAACTACCCAGCACACACTGTCCTTCGCCCGGATTCACGGGAATCGAAGTTAGGCCACACACTCA
>JAEPQP010000039.1 GCA_017640485.1 Phycisphaerales bacterium
ATCATGTATCCGGGTCCCCCCATACCGGTCCCTGAGAGGTCACCGACTTGGATGACGAAGGGGTTTCCGTTGGGGAGTTTGGCGACGATTCTGTGGAAGATGACATTGGTGTAGAAACCACCTTCAGTGAGGTGGAGGAAGTTGAACACGGTGTTGGGTGCGGCGTCTGGGCGCATCCGGTAGATGATGTCTCCCATTGATGTTTTCATGACGACTTCTTGATCGACATACACACGCAAACCAGAGAACTCGACTTCGCGGAGGTCGGTATCGGAGCGCCCGAGTGCTTTGAGGGCGGCGAGACGATCGTCTTCGAAGATCACCTGGCCTCGCGGGTCTTCGGTGAGGTTCATCGTCGCGGCGTCAACGAGATTGGCTCGGTTGGGGGTGACGAGTGGTTGGAGGACGAGCGGCGCTCCTGTGGGTTTGCCGTCGAGTTCGAGCTGTGCGTAGGTGACGGTGAGCGGCTTCTCTTCCCAGAGGTGTGGGAGGAGACTGGTGAGATCGACGCGTCCTGCTGCGGCGGGGACTTCGTGGGTCCACTCGTCCTTGGCGGGGTCATAGACGCGGATAGTGAGTTCGCCGAAGAAGTCGTCTGGGGTTTGGATGCGGATGGTGACGCGTTGACCGACGCCGTAGTACAAGCGTTCGGGGACCAGTTGTGCTTGGGCTGGAGTGATCCAGACTGTGAGCGTGATCAGGAGCGTGAGTGCAACGAGTATGAAGGGCTTGGTCTGCATGCACATAGGATATGCGTTTGTGCGCAGCAACGCACCATTGGGACCTTTACGGGATTCGGTCTGGGTTGGATTTGGGAGATTACTCGGTGACCGATGTGTCGCCGTCGAAGATTTGCCACGCTTGGGTGGCGTCATCGACTTCTGTCTCGGTGGTCCGCGACAGGATGGACTCGACGATTCGGCTGTCGACATCATCGAACCATTTCACTGAGAGCCCGGCCGCGAGGACATTGAGTCCATTGTCATGGTTGAGGTCTTCAATGGAGCGGAGCGAGTCGGTCACGACCGCATCGAGGGAGTTCATGGAGTAGATTTTGCGCTCGCCGTTGGGTCCGACGCCGCGGTATTGGTAGTTTGCGACGATCTCGGTGTTGCCATCCAGATCCCATGAATCTTCGTATCGCTCAGGGGTGTGGGAGCCGGTGTGGCTCGGGCAGTAGTACACGCCGGGAGCGGAGACATAGCCTTTGAAGAAGAGGAGACCAAGACCGTCCCATTGGCCCCACTCCTTGTGTGGCTCGTACTCTTCGTGGCTTGTGCGGACGGTGTCCATGAGTTGAGGAGCGACTGGGTACGCTCTGTTACCGACTTCTTCGATGAAGACGCTGGTTGGGAGCACGCCGTTGTTGTCTTCGGCGTAGAGGTTCATACCCAGGCCGATCTGGCGCATGTCGGACGAACAGATGACTCGGCGCGCGGATTCACGCACAGATGAGATGCTTGGGAGCATGATCGCGATCAGCAGCGCGATCACGGAAATTGAAACCAGCACATCAATCAGGGAGAACCCACGATGGGCAATCCTCTGTGACGATCGCGCTGTTGGGCGCGGCTTGGTTGACTGAGTTGGTTTGTTCACGAGTAGACCACTTTCCATTCTTGTCATCGGCTTTGTGCATCTGCTGGATGCAACGGGCGACCACAAGCTTGCCGATTTTACTCGGCCCCACTGTTCAAACGCATCTCCATGGTACTGGGTTCGTATTTTCGATGCAAGTCTGAAATGGGTGAATCAGTGTGTAGAACTGGCTTCTAGGCGTACATATTCCGTACAACTGGGTCTCAATAAGCAGAAAATTACTTCATTCAAGGACTTGCAAGCATCCGATGAAACGCGGTAGCGTATAGGGAGGTGCTCTGTGGTCGTTTCACAGGCACCGGGCACGCTCGTGGACCCGGGATATATGAATAGAGAATCGGAACAACCCGACAAGAATCAGCCTCCGAATGCGGAGTCCGCGCCTGAGCAAAAGGGCCCGAACACGCCTGAGAATGCTGATTTCAGCGAACGCCCGCCTCGGGCGAGCGATTTTACGGGTCAAGGCAGGATCGATTTCGAGTTGATGCAGCGTGTTGCAGCCAATCAGGAGGCCGGTGTCGGCGAACTCTACGACCGTTTTGGGTCGTTGGTGTTTCGTATGGCGATCCAGTCGCTCCCGACGCGTGATGAGGCTGATGATGCGGTCCAAGAAATCTTCGTTCGGCTTTGGAAAACTGCGGATCGGTTCGATCCCCGCAAAGCAGCACTCGTGACCTGGGTCATGTTGCTGACGCGTCGTCATCTTGTTGACAAGTTGCGGCGGAAGCGGGCTCGGATCAAAACCTCCCTCTTTGATGACGGGAGCACAGGTGCTCAGGGGAACGGGCGGAACTCGCCGGTTACCAAGGAGATCTCGGCTCGGATGGAACGAGACGAGAACTTTAAGGCACTGATGATCCGTGTCGATACTCTCCCTGAGCTGCAGCGCACTGTTGTGGTTCGAGCATACCTTGGTGGTCAAACACTGAGGCAAATCAGCGAAGAACTTGATACCCCACTCGGGACGATCAAGTCGGCATTGAGTCGAGCACTCGTTCGGCTCCGCGAGCGGACAGAAGAGGAAATCCCCTCATGAATACTCAAGAACTTATCGAAAATACCATGCTGTACACGCTGGGTCTCTTGGAAGACTCCGAGATCAGCGCGTACGAGGCCGCATTCCAGGCCGCTCCCGAGTCGGTGAAGCAGCTGGTGCGTGAAGAGTCGCTGCGGATGAGCGACTTTGGTGATCTGATGCCGAGCAATGAGCCTGATCCTGCTCTGCGTGAGTTGGTGATCTCTGCGGTCCGCGCTGCGATGCGTGAGCAAGAGAACGAGCAGCGGATCGCTGCTGATGAGCGGTTTGCTCCTGCGGCGGTCATCGGACGGATTGATCCGCAGACTGTCCAGCATGCTGCGGGACGGCAGGAGTCCGTCCGGCGTGCTCAGCCCAAGGTTTCGACGAGTCCGAAGGTGCATCGTTTGTGGCGTGCATCGACGATCGGATTCGCGGCCGCGACGATCGCTTTGAGCGTCGTGTGGACCAGCAACAACCAGACGATCCAGCAAGCAACACCTGATGCACTGATCAGCCAGATCTACAACAACATCGGCGCTGAGTACCTCGAATCAACCCTGTTTGATCCGACCACTCAGCGTGTTTCGTTGGTCTCCAATGATGTGAACTCCAACGCGGTCGCGTCCGTTTGGCACAATCCCGATTGGGAGAAGGCGCGTCTGTTCGTCAAGAACATGAAAGCGACAGACGCGAACCCGCTGCGTCTGGTCGTGCTTGATGAGGATGGCAACATCGTTCGCGAGGTGACTCAGTTTGCTTCTGAGGGTGAGCTGGAAGACTACGAGATCGAGGTCAATCTCAAGAGTGACCGTCGACTCGCGATCTACCAGGGGATCAACGAAGCGATCGAGGATGCACAGCCGCTCGTGACGAGCATCGACTCGGACCTCTAAGATATTTCGATTCCATCAGATACCCGGCCTCTCTCTTCGGGCTCGATGGATTTCAAATACACAGCCGCCGCATCAAGACTCTTGATGCGGCGGTATGCGTTTTGAATACAGCGGTTTTGGATTTCAATAACGGTTCTTGCGTAGAGCGGAACGCTTTAGGCGTCCTTGCCTTCGACTTCCCATGAATCCTCGTCGAAGAGTGGTTCGACGCGTGAGTCGCGCTCGAAGTTGGCTTTGAGCTTCGCGAGTCGGCGCCAGAAGATTCCGCCGAAGACGAGGGTCGCCATGGATGAACCGCCGAAGATCATGCCCGCGGTTTCGATGCGTGTGGTATCGAGGGGGGCTTCTCCGATAGATGCGGGGTTGGTGATGGTGGTGAGCGCGCCGTCGAGTCGGCGTGCACGCGAGGCGTTCGCTTGCGCGGTCATCGTCAACGCGTAGGTATCGAGGATGCGCTGGGTGCTCGCGGCGCCGTGTCCACGGTACTCGAGTTCGATCTTGCCCGGTTCTGCGGCGATGACATCGAGCGACTCGCTCATGTGCGAGCCGAGGGTGCCTGGGATGGAGAGATCACTGATCCCGCGGCGCTTCATGCGCTGCGCTGCTTGCTCGACGAACTGCGGGTCGGTGACGAGCCCTTCGACATAGCCCTGCCAGGACGCGAGGTCTTCTGGGGTCATGGATCGTTCGCCGGCTTGGGCGGCGAGGGTGACGCGTGACGCGTAGGTGCCCGGCGTGACCTGTCCTGCGACGAACCAGCTGAGTCCGGCGATCATCATGAGCAGCAGACCCAATCCTGAGAGTCCCAGGAGTGTTCCGGAGCGGGCTTCACGCTTGGCGAGTTTCTTCTGCGCATCGGCAACGGCTTGGTAGGCTTCGACGAGTTCGGAGCGTTTGAGCAGGACCTTCTCGCACTGGTCGTAGCGATCGCGCAGCGCTTCGGTTGCGCGGCGGATCTTGTCGGAGTTGACGCGCAGGATCAGCTTGACACGGTCGAGACGCTCGCGACGGCGGGTGGTCCACTCGTCGGATTGGCCGCTGGTGGGCTGCGGGGTGTTCTCGATGAGTTCGTTGAGCTCGGCGATCTGAGCTTCGAGTTGCTTCTCGCGATCGTTTGAGACATCGAGGAGCTCTGCGAAACGCTCGATCTGCGTCTGCTGTTCTTCGGCCTTCGCTTGCTCGGCGAGGAGTTCCTCAGAGAGTGCATCGTACTTGGCGCGGATTGCTGAGACCTGTTGCTCGCGCTCGGCGAGCTTTGCGGTCAGCTCCTCGACCTGCTTGGTGTTGTTCGTCGATGAGTCCGCGAGTTCGGCGCTGGATTTGATCGCTTCATCGAGCTTCGCTTGTAGATCGGACTGGATCTGCTCACGGCTCTGGACCGCTTTCTTGAGCTCGGACTGGGCTTGCTTGAGTTTGGTGCTCAGGTCAGCGATCTGGGCTTTGGATGCTTCGACCTCTTCGGTAGCGGATGACCCAAACTCAGCGAGCTGGGATTCGAGTTCTGAAGCACGCGACTTTGCTTGCGCGAGTTTTTTGGTGGACGCATCGAGCTTGGACTGGATGTCAGTCAGCTGATCTCCGGAGGGCGCGGATTGCAACTCCTCTTTGGCGGCTTGGAAGCGTGCTTGGGTTTCTTGCAGCTCGGACTGGGAGCTTGAGAGCTTCGCGTTTGCGTCCTGGAGCTTGGACTCGAGTTCGCTGATCTGATCGATCGTTTGCTCGTGTGTGCTCTCGATCGAGCTGAGCTTCTGGATCGTCTCGGTTGCTTCTTTGAGTTCTTGCGCTCTGGATTCGCTCAGCTGCTCGAGTTCGCTGATGCGGGCCGCGGATGCTTGCATCGCTTCATCGTGTGCATCGAGCTTTGATTGCGCGGCGTCGAGTTGCGCTTGCATTTCCTCGACCATCTTGAGGGATGCTTGCTCATCTGCTTCAGACTTGGCAGTGAGATCGGACATCTGCTTTTCGAGACGACCCGCTTGGACGGAGAGCTCCTCAACGACGCGTGATCGCTCTTTGAGCTCGATCTCACGGCCTCCCAATCGGGCTCGGGTCTGGTCGAGTTCCTCGGAGAGCTGGGTGATCTGCGACTGGAGGTTGTTGTCCTGCTCGATACGCTCGCGGGCTTGCTGCTCGAGCTTTGCGAGCTCTTCTTTGCGCACGGAGATGCCTTCGAGCTGCTGGTCGAGTTCTTCGACGCGCTGATCGATCTGCTTGGACTTGGCTTCGACGACCGCTTCGAGTCCTTCGATGGATTCGGCGTGCTGCGCGAGCTGGGATTCGCGTTGTTCGAGTCCTGAAGTGCGCTGGGCGATCTCGGCTTCACGCTCCTCGACCTCTTGGCGCATCTCGGCGAGTTCGACCTCGCGGTTCGAGAGTTCGGTTTCTCGAGCTTCGATTTCCTCTGCGGTCTCCTCGATCTCGGCGCGGCGTTGGTTGAGTTCCTCGGTCAGGACACGGTGTTCCTCGTGGGCTTTGCGGAGTGATTCGAGTTGTTTCTCGACGCCTTCAATTGCACCAAGGACCTCGTCTGAGTCACGCTTGGGCTTGAGTTCAGGGTTCTGAGGATCCGCTGAGTGCGCGTCCTTCTTGCGAGGAGTCAGGCGCCCTGTTCGGTGGGTTGACTGGTTGTCGTTGTTGCTCATCGAAGAGTTCCTCCCTGATCCCATGCCTGGCCGTGTGCTTGTGCTGCATCGAGTCCCGATGAAGAGGAAGCACACAATGGGTCAATACACGCATCGGACTGCACAAGAAGTCTCTGATATGTTGTCGAGCGATGCGCAAACTTCGCGTGATCTTTCTGTCGGGATAGCGGGGATGTTCCGATTGGAGGGGATCGTGGAGTGATCGGACCTGCGTTCGGGGTCCGATCACCTCGTGCGTGCTGGTCCTAGAGTACCGGATGCCACCGATTATGCTGACCAATGACACGATCTCGCTGTCGCTCGATCACGAGCACGGATGCAATATCCTGAGTCTGGAGATCATGCTTGATGATCAGTGGACGCATGTGATGCGGCACGGCGAGGCGGGAGAGGCGAGCTTTGTGATGCTGCCTTGGACCAACCGGATCAAGGATGCACGATTCACATTTGGAGGTCGAGAGCATCAACTCCGGAGCAACTTCCCGGACGGGACCGCGATTCATGGGATCGCTCGGGATTATCCCTGGACGATTCTGGATCGCTCGCCGTATTCAGCGCGGTGCTCGTTTGATTCCAGATCTGTGGAGGATGCGAACTTCCCGTATGACTTTGGATCGGTGATGCGGGTTGAGATTGGGGAGGGGACGGTCGAGATCGAGCTCTCGATTCAGAATCTTGGTGATGAGCCGATGCCTTGCGGGATGGGTCACCACCCCCACTTCTATCGGACACTGACGCAAGGCGAGGACGAGCTTGAGGTTCGGGTCGGGGTTGATGGTCGGTATCCGTGTGAGCACCAGATTCCGCAAGGTCCGCTTGAGGACGATGTCGTCAGCGCGCAGTTGCGCGATGGTGGTCCGATCGGGAATCCGGATCTGGACGATGTGTTTGGTGGCTTTGATGGTCGGGCGGAGTTGCTCTGGTCGCGGAGCGGGGTGCGGTGTGTGATGGAATGCTGCGATGCACAGAATGCGTTGGTGGTCTTTACGCCGAGGGTTGAGGGGTTGGATGAATCCAGAGAACCCGCATCGGCATTGTCGTGGGTGTGTGTGGAACCGATGACGATGATCAATGATGGGTTCAATCCGAAAGAAGGCATCGAATCGGGCGTGCGTGTGCTGAATCCTGGAGAATCATTGAAGACCACGATGAGGTTGTGCTTTACACGCACTGCGTAACGCAACTCTTGGTAGGGATCGCTGTACCACTGACAATCTGAGCTTGTTTGTGCTGATTTGTGACAGGAGCACGAAAGGGGCGCATCTGAGTTCGGGTCGGAGAGGTCTCTTCGCACAGGAGCACGCACATGTCACCTATCCCCACTATTGTCGCCGCGGTCGTTGGGATCACGGCTTCGATCCTCGCACCGGACAGTCAGCCTGCTGGGAATGAGTCGGTCATTTCATCACTCGCTCAGGAGATCAGGGACAACTATGTTTTCCCGAAGATCGGACAGTCCACGGCGGATTACCTCCTCAAACGGTCTCGTGAGGGCGCGTATGACGGGCTCGATGACAACGAGCTTGGATCGATGCTGACTCAGGATCTTCAAGCCTTTACAAACGATCGCCACTTCGGGGTGCGGGTGATTCAGTCCAGCGGACAGCTGGCGGTGATCCGTGATGATGATGAACCAGCGAATACGACACCCAACGGGTTCATGCGTGTTGAGCGGCTCGATGGGAACATCGGGTATCTGAAACTGGATGGGTTCGTGGCGGTCGCGGACGCACGGAAGAATACCGACGCGGCGATGCAACTGCTGAGCGGATCGAGCGCGCTGATCTTTGATCTGCGTGAGAACGGGGGTGGTGATCCGGAGACGGTTCAGTTGATTTCGAGCTACTTGTTTGATCCTGATGAACCGGTGCATCTGAACTCGCTGTACTTCCGGCCGACGGATGAGACGACTGAGTTCTGGACGCACAGCGAGATTGATGTTGAGAACGCGATGCCCGATGTCCCGGTGTATGTGCTGACGAGTTCATACACTTTTTCGGCGGCCGAGGAGTTTACATACAACCTCAAGTGTCGAAATCGCGCCACAGTGATCGGGGAGAATACGGGGGGCGGGGCGCACCCGGTCAATGGGTTTGTGATTGATGAACGGTTCCAGGTCCGGATCCCGGTTGGACGCGCGATCAACCCGATCACGAAGGACAACTGGGAGGGGACCGGGGTGAGTCCTGATATTGAGGTCCCTGCGCTGAAAGCGCTTGATGTTGCGGTCGGCGAGGTGCTCGAGCGGATGACGGAGCTGGGTGATGATCGTGCGAAATGGGGATTGATCCATCATCGTGCGAGGACTGCTCCGCTCTCATTGAGTTCTGATGTATTGGCTGAGTATGCGGGGCAGTATATCGATCGGGAACTCAAGGTTGAGAACGATGAGCTGATGTACCGTCGCAAGGGGAGACCGAACTGGAGCAGGCTCATCGCGATCGGGGATGATCGATTTGTGATCGATGGGGTCAACGGCTTCATGCTCACTTTCCAGCGGAACGACGAAGGCGCCATCAGGAGCATCTTGGGGAGTTATGAGCAAGGCCACTACGACCACTCGCTGAGAGAGTGAATGCTCGTTCCTTCTGTCCCATTGGCGTTCATCGAGTATGATGCGTCATGGCGACTTTTTTACTGAAAACCGAACCGGACTGTTACAGCTACGACATGCTCATCAAGGACAAACGCACCCACTGGGACGGCGTGCGGAATCCAACTGCGCTGATGCACATGCGCACAGCGAAGAAGGGCGACGAAGCTCTGATCTACCACACGGGCAAAGAGAAGCGCATCGCGGGTCTTGCGAAAATTGTGAGTGATGTGTACGAGGATCCTGAGAACCCCGGACTGACTGCGAAGGGTGAGCTCAAGGGTCCTTTGTTTGATATCAAGCCCGTCAAGGCGTCCACGAAGGTGTTCACGCTAAAGCAGATCAAGGACGACGGCCGGTTTGATGACTTCGATCTGGTGAAGCTCTCGCGGCTCAGTGCGATGCCGGTGCCTGCGAAGTACGACAAACTCCTGCGGAAGTTGTCCGGCTTGGATTGAGCACGGTCGCAATCAGGTTGAATTGCTGTTGATTGAATCTGTATTGATTGAATCTATGTTGACTTTCGAGTGCCTTGCGCGGATCGCTTCGAACTGCACATCGCGTGCGTGCTCGAACGCGGGGAGTGGGACCCGGTCATTGAAATAGTGCAGGATGTAGTCGAGCGATCCGGACTGGAAAAGATGCGTGAACGCTTCGACGGCGTCCGTCGCGTAGCGGGTGCCCATCCCCGCTTGGAGTTCGACGAGCGCGGCTTGTGCGGCGCTGTCCCCGACTGTGCTCCGGTAGGGTCGGACTGAGGTCATCGCGTCGAACGAATCGATGACAGCAAAGATCTGAGCTCCGATCGGGATGTCGTCTCCGGCGAGTTGGAAGGGGTATCCCAGACCATCCCAGCGTTCGTGGTGGTAGCGGACAAGATCGAGGATCGGTTCTTCGGTGACATCGAGATCGATCATCCGCGCGTAGCCCGATACGGGGTGGTACTTGATGATCTCGAACTCCTCGTCCGTCAGCTTTCCGGGCTTCTGGAGCACCGAATCCGGGAGGTCGAGCTTCCCGATGTCGTGCATCGCGGCGGCTTGGGTGATCAGCGCGATCTGCTCGTGGTCGATCCCGAACGCTTCAGCCATCGCGCGGGTGTAGAGCACGACGCGCCAGGTGTGGGCGGCGGTCGAGAGATCTTTGCGTTCGATCTCTTGCAGCAGGTTGCGGACGATTGCGGGATCCATGATTGGGTGAACCCCTTTGTTTGTCGGTTTATTTATTGAGCATGGAGAACATGTCGGCTTGCTGGTCTGCGAGGTAGCTCGAGCGGACGAGTGGTCCTGAGACGACGAGTTTGATGCCTTTGGATTCGCCGACCTGTTTGTATTCTTCGAACTCGTCGGGATGGACCCATCGGTCGATCGGGAGGTGGTTGCGCGTGGGCTGGAGGTATTGACCGATCGTGATGATGTCGCAGGCGTCGCCTCGGGAGTGGTCGTGCTTGTCGCGAGGTCCGGAGTGGTCTGCGGTCATCGCGACGAGGTCGTCGAAGAGTTCGAAGACTTCTTCTTTGCGTTCTCCGATCCCGACCATGATGCCGGTCTTGGCGACGGCTCCTTGCGCTTTGACGCGTTTGAGGAGTTCCATGGTGCGCTCGTATCGGGCGCTGGGGCGCACGGCGGGATGACAGCGGTTGACGGTCTCGAGGTTGTGGGCGATGATGTTGGGCTGCGCGTCGATGACCATCTGGAGCGCCGCTTCGTCTCCCTTGAAATCTCCGATCAGGACCTCGATGGACATGTCGGGGCATGCTTCGCGCGTACGCATGATGGTCTCGGCCCAGATCCCGGCGCCTCCATCGGGGACATCGTCACGATCGACTGAGGTGATGACGATGTGCTTGAGTCCCGCGCCACGGAGGGACTCGGCGACTCTTCGGGGTTCGTCTTTGTCGATCGGGAGTGGTTTGCCGGTCTTGACATTGCAGAAGCCACAGGCGCGGGTGCAGGTGTCGCCGAGGATCATGATGGTCGCGATCCCGCGCGCCCAGCACTCTCCCATGTTGGGGCATGCGGCTTCTTCGCAGACGGTGTGCAGTTTGTGCGCGTCGATGTTGGATTTGGTGGCTTTGAAGTTCTCGCCGCCGGGGAGTTTGGCTTTGAGCCAGGCGGGTTTTTTCTTGACGCTCAGGTGGTGGATGGCGTCGTCCTGGTTGTTGAGGATCATGGAGTTGAGGGAGAAGGTCGGTCGGAGTGTGCGGATAGGGTCTCCGCCGAGCGGGCGTGGGTGCCTGGCGAGGGTCCTGGAGCTGGACTGGGCGTTGCTTGACGCTGGAGTCTTCTCTTGAGCAGGATTTGGCGTATCGGTCGGCATTTGTAGAGTTTATGTCGGTTGAATCTGAGAATCGTGAACGCAAAGAATCTTTCGGGCGTATCTGTATTGCCCAAAGTTGCGCCTCTGGATGCAAGCGGATGTCGGGGGGGGAGCGCAAAGCTCACCGAACGACCGAAAAGGATTGCTTTTTCAGGGTCTGAATCAACTCGGGTAGCGTTTGTGGTCGATGAGGCGGGGTGTGAGAGCCGCGATTTGAGACCTTCGGGTGCTACACTGTTGTGGTCGAAGGGTTTGGGCGGTTCTTCGTGATTGTTTGGCAGTGCCCATAGCCTTGATTTTGATATTGCTCAGGAGCGAACTTGTGTCCAACTTTGATGTGCCCCAACGATCAATCGATTCGAATCCGAGCAGCAGGCGTGGCTTTGGATCATCACTCAAGCGTGCAATGCTGTCGATCGCGGCGGTGTCGATCCCCCTCGTCGGGATGACGGGGTGTATCGGCGGCGACTCGTATCTGAATCCGAGTATTACCGGACGCTGGGAGCACACTCCGACACGGGTACCGATTCTTGAGCATCTCGCTGCGATCGAGTCACCTGAGGACCAGTGGGTTGAGATTTCTGAGATCACCAATGAAGATTTGATCCCTCAGACTTCGGTCTATCGTGTTGCCTCAGGCGACTTTCTCACCATCAGCATCTGGGATCTGATCGCGACCAATCAGGTCGAGACCCTTCCTCGTCAGGTGGATCCGAACGGATATGTCGAAATTCCACAGGCAGGCCGAGTGTTTGTGGTAGGTCTCACTGAAAAAGAGGTCGCGGAGCAGATCGCAGAAGCCTTGCTCCCGCTTCTGGCGGATCCGTTGGTTTCGGTCGTGGTTGAACAACGGCGTGAGCAAACATTCTTCTTGATGGGCAATGTGTCGAATCCTGGGCCTTATGTGGTCCCGAGTGCTGATTTTCGGATTTTGCAAGGGCTCGTGGGCGCTGGGGGGATCCCTCAGTTTGTTGATGAGCTCTTCTTGATCCGTCAGGTGCCTTTGGATGACTCTGTGGATCGCTTGCTTCCTGAGGCGCAGCCTCAGCCCGACGGGCTGGATCCGATGGATGGTGATGAGGGTGAGGATCTGCTGGACATCATCGACGATCTTTCGAGTCCTGGGATGATGAGCGGGCGGATGGGCAACGGGCTTGTTGCTCCGGCGATGCAGCCTGGTGAGGAGCCGCTTATTGATCTGATCGAGCCGATTCAATCGACCGATTCATCAAACGGAAACAACGGTTCGATGGGCGATTCTGACGCATCCATGGCATCACCGATGCTGACTCCTCGCTGGCGGTTTGTAGACGGCCAGTGGGTCCGAGAGGCGATCCCGGTCGCGGCTCGCAAGGTCATTACAACTGAGGGCGAGATGGTGCCTGCGAACTCGCGTGGACAGCTCTTCACGCAGCGGGTGATCCGTATTCCGGTCCAGCCACTCCTGGCGGGTGATGCTCGTTACAACGTAGTTTTGCGGGCCGGGGACATCATCAGCGTGCCTCCTTCACCGATCGGGAATGTGTACATTGACGGGCAGGTCAACGGTCCGGGCGTGTACAACCTGCCGGTGACTGGTCGGTTGACGCTGACGCGTGCGATTACCTCTGCGGGTGGTCTGAACGGCGTCGCGATCCCTGAACGCGTCGATTTGACCCGAATTGTGGGGCATAACGAGCAAGCGACCATCATGTTGAACCTTCGTGCGATTGCAGAGGGGACGCAGCCGGATGTGTACATCAAGCCGGACGATCGGATCAACGTGGGCACAAACTTCTGGGCGACGCCTCTGGCGGTGGTCCGCTCAGGATTCCGGACCAACTATGGGTTTGGGTTCTTGCTCGATCGCAACTTTGGGAACGATGTGTTTGGGCCTCCTCCTACGAATCGAATCAACTGATCGAACGGCCATATTCACTTAGTCTGCATGGCTGGATTTCGGTCTGGCAATTCGCTCTGATGCGCGAACTTGCCGATCCCCGATGCGTACTGCTCATGGACGGAAATCGTTGTGATTGCATGATTTCTTGAGATGTTTGCTCTTCTGGCGAGCATTGCGCCAATCATCCCAAACCCTTGAACCAGACCAAAGAATCAGGCTTATTGAGCCGATCAGTCAGCTACCCGAAATGAGTACCCAGTCCACCCAGCACGATTCGATTCAGACCGCTTCTCAAGAAGCGGGTGGGGAGCGTATTGCAGGAATTTTCACGCGTCGGGGGTTGCTATCAACTGTCATCCTGTCGGCTCTGCTCATTTGGCTTTTCAATCAATGGTTTATTTTTCAGTTGAAAGTCAGTTGGGCGAACAAAGAAGACTGGGGCCACACACTCGTCATACCGTTTATTTCAGCGTATCTGCTCTGGCAATCGCGTGATGCGATTGCTCGAACACCTGTGCGAATCTTCTGGCCGGCGGTTGTGCCGTTGCTGATGGGGATACTTGCATACGCAAACAATCTCTTCTTTATCAGCAATCCAATGCTCCAGGGCTTTTCGATGGTCTTGTGTGTGGGATCGTTGGTGCTGTTCTGCACAGGTCCGGCAATGCTTCGTCATGCGTTTTTGCCGATCTTGTATCTGGTCTTGATGGTGACGATAGCTGAATCGATCATGCTTTCGGTGACCTTCAGTCTCCAGCTGCTTGCATCACAAGGATCGTGGTTGATGCTGAGTCTGATCGGGGAGCCCTTCCAATGGTTCACAGTGGATCTGGTCGGGAACCGGCTTGACATTATGACCAGTTCTGGAGAGTTGCATCCGCTGAATGTAGCCGAGGCGTGTTCCGGGATGCGGATGGTTGTGGCGTTCTACGCGCTCGCTGGCGCGGTGGCGCTACTGGGGTGTACGCAGTGGTGGCAGCGGATCGCGTTGATCCTGCTCGCGGGTCCAGTCGCGATCCTGATGAACATGGTCCGCGTGACGGTGCTCGGATTGCTGACGCTCTTTGACCCAAACCTTGCCGCAGGTGATGCGCACACGCTGATCGGGACGATCCTGCTGGTTCCTTCGCTTGGACTGTTCTTGGGTGTCGTGTGGGTCCTGAATCGGATTGTTGGGACTGGGAATCCCGCATCAGAAGGGAAAGCGGCATGAGCAAGCGGGCACAGAAAGCAAGCAAAAAGCACTCTGGGAATCGCGGGACCATTTTGGCGCCGGTGATTGCTGGGTGCGTGATGCTGGGCGCGACGATCGGGATCAGCTCGTACATCAAGTTCGCGGATCTGCACATGCAGAAGATCCCGATCTACCCGAAAGACAATCGGCAGGTCTCGGCGATCCCGATTGAAACAGAGAACTGGGTTCGGCTTGGGTCCGACCGGATCTCTTCGAGTGAGATCGTTGAGGTCATGGGGACAGAGAACTACCTCTCGCGTGATTACATCCGCAAGGATTCGATGGACACGGATAACCCGATTGTTGTCGAAGTCCACGCGGCGTACTACACGGGGATGATCGATACCGTTCCGCACGTTCCCGAGCGGTGCTTTGTTGGCGGCGGGATGCAGCAGAGCGAGTCGTCTCGCAATATCCAGCTCCCGATGGACACGAGTAACTGGCGCCCTGATCGGAGTGTCGAGGAATCCCTCGCTGGGGTTTCTGGAACGCTGTATACGACCAGATTGAGCAACAACCGCTCGTACACTGACGCGCCGGGGATCCGTGTTCGGCTCCCCCGAGATGTGACTCCTGAGAATCCGCTCTCGATGCGGTGCTCCGAGTTCTTGATCGGGGACGGTCGGAAAATCTACGCGGGTTACTTCTTCATCGCCAACGGCGGGACGAAAGCGAACGCCAACGAGGTCCGGACGCTCGCGTTCAATCTCTCGGATGACTATGCGTACTACATGAAGGTTCAGGTGAACTGTGTGACGGCTGAATCGATGGATGAGTTTGTTGAATACTCTGGGCAGGTGCTCAGCGAGTTGATCGGTGAGTTGATGCGATGCACTCCGGACTGGGTTGAAGTGCAGCGTGGGAACTACCCGGAAGACAATGTGAACTGAACTATTTGCGAGTCAGGCCGATTCATTGTGGATCGGCTTGACTCTTTGAAAGATTGACATTCCAAGCGGGCAGGACTCGATTTGGACTATTGACAAGCCGCAGGAATGCGGGACTGAAGAGGAAACAAGCATGGCTTCTCGTGTGAATACTAAGTTTGTGGTGATCCTGATCGTGGCGGTGATCGCGATGCTGGGGATGCTGTTCGCGGCATACTCGGTGGTGTACAAGACTCCTGCGGATCTTGCGGCACTGGGTGACAAGGCGATGGCCGAGGGCGATACGGAGCAAGCGATCTCGTTTTACTCCAAGGCGGTCAATAAGGATCGTACAAACGCAGAGTATCTCGAGAAGTGGATCAGTTCACTGGAGACCAAGCTCCCCGAGACGGAGCCCGCGTACTACGACGCGTACCGGGATGATTATCTCGGCGGGATCCACCAGCTCGCGAGTGTGCAGCGCACCAATGTCGAGGCGTACGAGCGTGAGCTTGGGATGATGCTCCGGAGTTTCCAGCGTGGGTACTCACGCGGACAGGCGGATCAACTGATCACACGCACTACAGAAGTCCTTGGAAACTTTGACGGCGTTCCAGGGGTGGATCCTCAGTGGCCTGTGCTCCGCAGGTACCGCGGCATCGCGTGGCAGCAGATCGGGTTGTCCAACGGGGTGATCGATGAGACACAGCTCCCAATCGTTCGCGAGGATCTTGAAGCGGCGCTTGAAGCGAACCCGTCTGATGACCTGACTCGGAGTTCCTTGATGCACTGGGTCGTGTATGAAGCAACGCGCATCCGCAATGACGCACGGCGGGAAGCGGCGCTCAAAGAGAAACGCGACGAGGCGATCGCGATCGCGGAGGCGCATCTCTCTGAGTACCCGAACTCTCCGCTTGTGCTTCTGACCAAGCTGATGACCGAGATGGAGGTTGTCCGGGGTGAAATTATTACCGAATCAGAAGAAACCGATGCGGTCCGGAGCGCAGCGGTTCAAGAGGCGTTGGAGTCCTTTCAGCCTCAAGTCGAATCTGCATTCCAACAACTGAACTCGATGCCGGTTGAGAAGCTCACATCGAGTGTGCTCAACAAGTTCCGCTTGGTTGAGTATCTTGCTGAACCCGAGAACACGCTGGACCGGACCATCGCTTTGTATGAGGGGGCGATCGAGGTCAATCCGACGAACACTGACTTCCTGCTCTCCGCTGCGGCGATCTACACAAGCCGGAACGAGATCGGCAAAGCAACCGAGATGTACCAGCGGATTGTGGATCTTCCGATCCCGCCGTTGTCGTTTGAGGGCGTGACGCTCTTTAATGCTCAGCGTGAGGCGCTCATCACACTCGCGTCAACAAAGCTCAACGAGTATGAGGTTGTCCGCAATGACCCTGATTCCACAGAGGAAGAGATCCAGGCGGTTCTGAACGAAGCGATCAGCGCTCGTGACGAGTACGCAGCTCGGGTTTCTGAGGACAACACGCCTTTGATGCTGATCGATGGACAGATCGCGTACGCGAACGGTGAAGTCGAGGAAGCGTTCCGCTTGTTCAAGCAGTTTGTTGGTCTGATCCAGAACCCACGAATGAGAGCACGCGGGCTTTGGCTCGAAGCGGTCACTGCTCGTGAGCTCGGGCAGTTCGGGACCGCACGCGATGCGCTCATCGCTCTACTCGAAAACCAACGGTATGACATCCGCGCACTCCTGATGCTCGCGGACATCGAGTCCCAGCTTGAGAACTTCCAATCCGCGAAGCTCCGGTACGAAGAAGTCCTGAAGTATGCTCCGGACAACCGGGTCGCAAGGACCGGGATCACCAACATTAACGCGCTGGAGAATCCTGATCTGATCGAGGATCCAGCGCTCGCGCTGATTGTTCGTGCACGCGGCTTGCGTCGTGGTGACAACGACAGCCCCGGCGATATTTCTGCGGCGATCACCACGCTCAGCGAAGGCATCGAATCGGTTGGGTACGCGTCATCCGCGACCCGGGAACTGGCATCGATGCTTCTGGATCAGGGTGATATCGACGGGGCGCGGGCGCTTGTTGACCGGGCTGTTGCGGCGAATCCGGACAGTGAGGACCTCCAATCGCTGCGCCGTTCTCTTCAGAGTGACGACGAGGTGGACATCTTGGTCGCGATGGCGATTGAATCAAACGAGGACCGCCTCGAGCAGCTTGTGACGATTGCTCGGATCGCGTTCTCCCGTTCACGCTCTGATCTTCTGGATGAGACGCTTGTTGAACTGAACCAGCTTGCTCCTGATGACTCACGCGTGATTGACTTCTCGTTTGTGCGTGCTCTTGAGCTTGATAACCTCGAAGCGGCGACTGAATACGCGGCTCGTGCGGAAGCGACCAACGCGGACCGAGTCAACGGTCTGAGCTACAAGGCGCGTGTCGCGTCTTCGCAGGATGACCATCAGCGTGCGGTCCAGCTCCTTGAGCAGGCAACCGCGAGCGGGACTGCGGATTCCTCGCTGTTCCGAATGCTCGCGATTGAGCAGTACCAGCTCGGGAAGATGGATCTTGCGATTTCGAGCTTTGAACGGGCGCTCGCTGTGAGCCCAGACGATCAGGCTTCGATTCTCGCGTACCTGAACTCGCTTGTGAACATCGGTCGCTACCCGGAAGCACTGGACATCGCTCGTCGTTTCCAGCGCTACGCGAACGACAACCCACAGTTTATGTTCCTCTGGCTGTCACTCGAAGCGCGCTACGGCGGCGAAGAGGGTCAGGAGTACGCGATCAAGCAGCGCGAGAAGATGCTCGAGCTTGATCCGGACAACTACTTCAATAAGTTTGCGCTTGCGGATCTGTACATCGAGACCGGGCGCTGGGATGGTGCTCGCGCGATGATCGACGAGCTTAAGGCCGAGGACGAATCACTGGAAATCGTCGAGCTCGAGGCACGCTGGTACGCGAACCAGGGTCGTGTGGGCAACCTCAAGGGTGTCGAGACCGCTCGTGAGATCTTCCTCGCGTACATCGAGAAAAACAAGGCGGACATTACCGCGGATCCGTACATCGCACTCGCGGAGTTTATGGTTCAGCGCGGACGGCCCGACCTGGCCGTGCAAGCAGCGATGGATGCGGTGACTGTTGAAGATCCTGACTCGCTCGACGGCACCAAGCTGTTGGGCAACCTCTACATGACCCTGAACAACTACAGCAGTGCGAGTGAGGCCTTTAAGAAGATCATCGAGTCCGGGAAGGATGAGGATGATCAGTACCGGCTCCGCTGGATCGACATGCTCATCCGGACCCGCCAGTACCAGGCGGCGAGAGAGCAGTTTGACCAGCTTTCGTCTGAGCGTCAGAACCGTCTGATCGCGATGCTCCAGAGCTCTGAGATCGAAGAAGGTCTTGGGAACATGGACAATGCGGCACGGCTTCTTGATCAGGCGGTCGCGGCGTACCCGGACAACCCCTTGGTGTACATCAAGCGTGCGGAGTTCAATGCGGGTGATCCGGAATCCATGACCGACCTACTCGCGGATGTTGATGCGGCGCTGCAGATCAACAACAACGATTGGCGTGCGTATCGCGTGCGTGCGGCGGGCTACTTCGCGATCGATGAGCGTGACGATGCGCTCCGCGATCTGATGCGTGCGGTTCAGCTCAATCCTGGACTTGACCAGGCGCTGTTCGGGATTGTCAACGAGTTGATGATCGATGGGCGGAACGCAGATGCGTTTGAGTTTGCGCTCGAAATCGCATCGAAGCGCCGGGACAATGCTCGGCTTATTGGTGACCTGGGGAGCCTGTTTGCTTCTCGTGATGACTGGGAGAACGCGGTCGAGTTCTTCAAGATCGCTTGGGACTCAACCCGCTCGCCGGGTTCCGGAGCGACTCTGATCGACGCGATTGTGCGGACACGGAATCCGAATACCGATCTTGCCAACAGCGTGATCAATGACCTCACAGAGATCGCTGGGAGTATCGACGAGAGCCCGGGTCTGCTCGCGGCACAGGCGCTCGTGCTCCAGGCACGCGGACGCGATGAGCTCGCGATCCAGCAGTTGACCAAGGCGTTTGATCTTTCATCCAACTCGGACATCCTCTTGATTCAGTGGTCGGGGAACATTTCTCGCTACTACCTCGACAAGCCGATGAGCGAGCAGATCCAGTATCTGGAAACGCTCAAGCGTCGGAACCCGAATCAGGAGGTCCTCAACTGGCTTGATCTGTTCATTGCTCAACGACTGATCAGTGTTGGTGCACAGCGTGATGTTGCGATCGCGATCTTCGATCGTCTGAAGCAAGCAAGCAGCCAACCGAAACTCCAGCAGATCACCTACCAGAGCTACGGGCAGGCGATGTACGGCGAGGGTGCGTATGAGCGTGCCGCGGAGGTTTGGGCTGAGGGTTCTGAGTTGTTCCCGGATGACTGGGAAATGAGTAACAACCTCGCGTATGTCCTCTCGGCGGAACTCGGGAAGCATGAGGAGGCGTTGGGGCTTGCAGAATCTGCGATCCGGGCAAACTCTGAGCGTTCGGAACCGTACGACACCCTTGGACGGATCTACACGGCTCTCGGGAAGTACGATCTTGCGAGAGAGACGCTTTCAGAGGGAATGCGCTACGCGTTGTCCACTCGGGCACGCGTGACGCTGATGCTTGGTCAGATCGAGCTTGATCTTCAGATGAACGATCCAGCAGAGGCGAAATCCAAGATGGTCGACATCCGGTCGATGCTTCGGGCGATGCCAACGCGTGATACGGGCCTCGAATCTGAAGTTGAAGCCGCAGAAGAGAAGATCGGCTCAGCCGGCTGACCAAAAGGGTCGATAAACACAATTCGTCCGCTCACGAAGAGGGTTGGCGACTGAACGAGTTATAGGACGATGGAGCTGTACAGATGAGCACCCCAACGAATAGCCAGAACACTCCTGCCCGCGCGGCGTCTTCTGCGCCTGGCCCAGCTGCGGGCGGCGGGATCTCGATCGACCCGGTGAAGCTGTTGCTCAAGTACAAGTTTGTGCTTGTGGCTTCGGTGTTTGTGGGGTTTGTCGTGGGCATTGGCGCCCATTTCTTCTTTGCGAAGTTCA
>JAEPQP010000009.1 GCA_017640485.1 Phycisphaerales bacterium
GGCATGGTGATGCCGGTCAACTGGCGTGACATACCGACCGCGAAGTCTGCGATGTCGATGGTCTCTTGGACCTCTCCGATACCTTCTGCTTTGATTTTGCCCATCTCGAGTGAGAGGAGCGAGCCGAGGTCTTCGAGCACATCGCGGTAGGCGTTCCCGATCCGGCGGACGAGCTCGCCACGCGCTGGAGCGGGGACTGTGCGGAACTTCTTGAACGCATCAACTGCTTGAGCAGTGGTCTTCTCGTAGGACTCAGCATCGTCGAGTCGGACCCCAGCGAGCGGGAGGCCGGTCGAGGGGTTGTCGACCACGATGATCCCGTCTTTCTCGGGGGTCTCGTTGCCTGTGATATCCATCACGACGCGGGGATGGGTGGTGAGTCCGAGTGAAACGAGCAGCGGATGCGGTTGTGTGGTGGTGTGTGTCATTGGATGACAATACGCAGTGAAATCCGGACAGGCACGGCGAAGTGAGCGTTCATCACACGCACTCACAAAGATCTCATGATGCGAGGATTCCACGGCATATGCTGGTTGGTGAGCACGAACATGGATTCAACTGAGTGCATCGAGTCCTCCGCTCCAGAGCGGAAGCTCGGCGTGGCGCTGCCGGTCGCCCATCTGCTGGCGCTGGCGCCGATTGACGTGTGGTTCGGGATGCTCTCTGGATCGCGTGTTCATCCCAGATACTGGATTCGACTTATAGGGATTGGATTCACGAGTCTCGTCGGCACGATCTGGTCGCTTCCCGAGCGGGTGCTGTTCTGGATTGGATGGACATTGTTCAAGAAAGACCCTGAACGATTCGAGCATCCGGCGGGGGTGCTGGTCATTGTTGGGTACTACCGATCAGGGACCACGCATGCACACAACCTGATTGCCTGCAGCTCGTCGGTCATCACGCCTCGCTGGTATCAGGCGTTGCTTGGTCAGGGATGCTGGATCAGTTGGGCGATCACCCGCGTCCTGCTGGTGCCCTTTCTTGGTTCTTCTCGTCCTCAGGATGGAGTGGGGTTCGGTCCGATGTGGCCCGCCGAGGATGACTTTGCACTCGCGGGTTGGGGGCGATGCTCCCCACTCCCAGGCCGACTGATCTTTCCCCGTTCCAGAGCCCGCTGGGATCGCTGGAATGATCTCGGGAGTTGTACAGCGGATGAACGCCGACGATGGAGACGAACGCTCGCTGGATTCGCGTGGAAAGTCACTCGGCGGGATCCAACCAAACTGCTGGTTCTCAAAACACCAAACCACGGTTCGCACATCGCAGAACTCGTTGAAGTGTTCGGCGATCATGTCCGCTTCCTGCATGTATCGCGGGATCCGGAGAAGGTTCTTGAATCGAACCTACGGATGCACGATGCGTTGTCTGCTCATCTGTTGCAGGACCCGGTTGATCCAACCACGCTCCGAGCAGATATTCTTGACGAATACGAGCAGATTGAGCGGGCGACGATCGAGCAGTCGCAGTCTCTTGATGAGGGACGGATTGCGTTTGTGCGCCATGAGAACCTGCTTGCTGATCCGTGTACCCAGCTCGAGTCTGCGTTTGAAAGACTTGGATTGTCATTCACAGAATCCGATCGGGTGGCGATCGAGCGGTATCTCGGAGAGCTTGGGCCGTATGTGAAACCGGTGCAGGCAGCGATTGATATGGGAACGCCCAGAGCGGATGAGCGTGAGCGGATCGAGCGGCTTCAGGAACTGCGGCCGAGTATCGATGCGGTTGATGCGGCCCCGCTGAGTCACACGGAACCAGAGCACCCTCGAGTAGTGCGTGGAATGGTCGCGGCTGCAATCTTCATGATCGTGTGGGGCTTGCTCTGGATCGGGGCGATCTGGGTGATTAAGCAGATCGATCCCGAGATCAAGCCTCGGCTGGATCAACTTGTCTGGATCGGGGGATCGGTCATCGGGATCGCATCCATAAAGGCATCGCGGCGAGGTTCGAAGCAGCTCGGCATACTGGCGGCGGCGCTGACCCTGCTGGTCTTTGTGGTGCTCTCATTCCCGATCACGGTACTCAACTGGAACTTTGCGAGCGATGGGACGCGCGAGCAGTTCCTGTATCACAACACGAAGGGCGCGCTGCATGGGCTGCTCGCGCCCTCCTCATTGATTTTCGCTCTGCTGGGGATGATCACTGCGTTCCGTCACGCTGGATCGACGGGTCCCAGAGCGCCGGGTCTTGGGGGGTAAGTTTGGTGTACACTGGTGTGGATGCTGATTGAGAACTTGTGCATCGAAAGGGACTTGGATGATCAAACTGTTGCTCGTCTTTCTCGGGGGTGGGATCGGCTCTGTTGGTCGATACGGGGTCGGACAACTGGTGGCGCGGTACACGCCTCGGGATCTTGAGCCCCCCCATTGGCTGAATCTGTACCCGATGGCCACGATGCTGGTAAATCTCTTGGGGTGCGCCGCAATCGGGATCGCGTGGGCATGGGTTGTGGCGCGGAGCGGGGGTCAGCCCTCATCAGCAATGGTGTTCTTGATTGTTGGTGTGCTGGGTGGTTTCACGACCTTCTCATCGTTCGGGTGGGAAACCTTTGAACTCCTCCAGAACGAACGCATCGGTCTGGCGGCGGCGTATGTGCTCATGTCTGTGACGCTCGGGATCCTCGGTGTGTTTGGGGGCTATACGATTGGGTCCTCAGTATTTGACCAAGGGAGTGTCGCATGATTGTGTACCTGATCCGGCACGGCGAAGCGGTTGAACAGTCACTGAGCGGTGCCGATGCGGACCGCGCGCTGACACTCAAGGGGAGCGAGCAGGCACAGGCGCTTGCGGCGTATCTCAAGCGCGAATCCGCAGTTCAAGAGAATCCGACGAGGATCGAGGTGATCGCGTCGCCGTATGTGCGAACGCGACAGACCGCGGCTCCGATCTGGGAGATTCTGGAGCAAGCGGAGAAAGTGGATGATCGACTCGCGGCGGTGAGCAGTGTTAGTGAGATCATCGAGGTCATCAGTGAGGCACAAGACCACGACATTGCTGTGGTCTCGCACAATCCGATCATCAGCAGGGCGGTTGATGTGCTGATCGATGGGCCCGAAGCACAGAGGATGTTTTTGATGGCGCCCGGTCAGTTGATCGCGCTGCGTGTGGACCCTGAGCGGTTGATCGGCACGGGCGAACTCTTCGATCGATATCGGGTCGGAGATTGTTGAGTGCTCAATCGTTCAGCTTTTCGGACTCGATGACCTGTGCACGCATCCATTTCTCGATCTTTGCGGTCTGGAGTGGGAGACCCGCGAAAATCAGTTCGTGTCCGACGGGGTAGACCCATCGTTCGGGTGAGCCGAGGGCTTCGTAGAGTGCGTCTCCTGTTGATGCGGGGACGGCTTTATCTGCAGACGCGTGGAGCATGAGCACCGGAACATCGTGCATGGAAGCGGCGGTGTGGAGCGAGTCGAGCTTCGATCGGTCGAGATACATTTGGGTCAGCGCTTTGAGTCTTGGCTTTTCGAGTTTTTGGACTTCGAGATCGGATGGATCCGCGTCGAGATCGATCGCGTCGATCCACGCGGCGTAGTTTGAACGGACATTGATCTCGAGGAAGTTCCCGCCTCCGGCGATGAGAATCCCAGCGTCGTACAGATCAGGATCGTACATGTAGACCGTTGGCAGGATCATCGCGCCTCCTGACATTCCGAGCAGGACAACGGGCTTTGATTCTTGATCCGGGAACTGTTCATGAACATATCGGAGCGCAGAGGACGCGGCATACGCGGCTTCCGCGGCTCGGGTGTCGAAATACGACGCGATCTCCGAAGCCACCGCTGCATCGCTGCCCTCTGGGACGGCGTACTGCTGACGTTGCGTGAATCGTGAAGGGTGCGAGAGCATGCGAAGAACAGACCATCGCTGGGAGCGGAAGTAGCGTTCCATGCCGTCGATGACACCTTCGGGTGTTCCGAACATGCCTGGCATGAGGAGGATCGTCCCGATGGGCTTACGATCCTTCGTAGGTTTTCGGTATGTGAACCAGGTGCGTTCGAGTTCCAGTTGTTCCTGGAGTTCGTCACCAGTTTTGGAAAGGCCTGCGATCTGGGCGCTGATGAACTTGAACGCGAGATCCGGCTCATCGTTGGAGTCGCTTTTGCTGTCCTGATCTGGTTCGGACTCGTTGACTGGTGGTCGATGGACGAAGACATACGATCCTGGGCCCTCGGGTTTGAACTGGTAGGGTCGATCGATCTGCAGGCCTTGGGCGAGCAGTGACATATCGGCGTATTCAGTTTCCCCGGTCCGGAGGGTGTGGAATCTGGAGAGGTGGGCTTTGCGGAGTTCCGAGATCGGGTGAACGAGCGGAGCGATGACCCCCACTGCTGTGCTGGGAGTGATCTGCTCGAATCCCCAGCGACCCGGCCAGATGGTGGTCGCTTCGGATGGGAGACTCTCGTCGACGGCTGGGCTGTTTGATGACGCTCGGTTGGCGGAATGCTCTGCTGAAGTCCCATTGAATGATCGGGACATCGATTGGTCGGGGTACACGCTCCGGCACGCGGTTGATGCGCTCAGGAGCCATGCGAGTAATAGGATGTGCCCGATTGTTCTCATGGTGTCCGCTCCGTAGTCTCTGGACATCATACCGTATTGGCTCCAAAAGACTGACTGAATTCCAGGATACGGCTTCCCATGACTGCAGCACCCGAACACGACGACGCACACTCCAGCACTCCTGAAGAGAACACAGCGCAGGGGGTCCCGGTTATTCGGTGCTTGCTTGGTGGAGTGCTGATGGGGCTTGCGAATCTGGTGCCTGGGATCTCCGGCGGGACGATGCTCGTCGCGTGCGGCATCTACACGCGGTTCATTGATGCCGTGTCGAATATCACCCGGATGAAGTTGGGCCGGAATGATCTGATGACACTCGGGCTGGTGATCATCGGCGCGGTCGTAGCGATTGGTGGGCTCGCATCGATCATCCACTGGTCGCTCGTGCATCATCGCTGGATCATGTATTCGCTCTTCATCGGGCTCACGCTGGGGGGTGTCCCGATCCTGTATGCGATGGCCAAACCGATCTCTTCGAAGGTCTGGGGCGGGGTGGTTATCGGCGCGATCCTGATGGGCGGACTGGTGTATCTCCAAGAATCCGGAACCGGGTCATCGAGCATGGATGGGCCGTTCGGATTGGTGCTCGGCGGATCCGCGGCCGCGAGCGCGATGATCCTGCCCGGGGTATCGGGAGCGTTTCTGCTGTTACTGCTCGGGCTGTACGAAACCATCATCGGCGCGATCAAGGACACGCTCTCGGCTCTCAAGGACGCTGATATTCAGGGGGTACTGGATCAGATGTCGGTCGTGATCCCGGTGGGGATCGGGGTGGTGCTCGGCGTGGTTGTGGTGAGCAATCTCTTGCGCTGGGTGCTGCATCGCTACGAGCGGGTAACCCTCGGCGTGCTGCTGGGACTGATTGTCGCGGCTCCTGCTGGGTTGTATCCGTTCCGGGATGCTGGGATGCCTCAGCTTGGGGACACGATCAAGGGCGAGCTGGTGACGATCGAGAATCTCGAAGAGATGCAGTCTCCGGAGAATGCGAAGGACTGGGATCAGCAGATCTACGCGCCCAGCGCGTTTCAGGTCGTTGGATCACTCGGGATTGTCGTGATCGGATTCGGTGCGACGCTCGGCATCGCTCGGCTCGGACGCGAGAAGTGATTCATCACGATTTGGACGCAGCCAGCCGCCCATGGTCGGCCAGTTCTTTCGTGATCCGACCAACAGGACGATGACACCGACCAGCAGCATCGCGATCGAATAGGCTTGTCCTCGAGTGAGTCCACCGAACTGTGAGATTCCGGAATCAGGCAGACGGAAATAGTCCATCGGGATGCGTCCGAGTGCGTAGATAATGAGCATCCACGAGCCGACGACACCGACGCGTCTGGGTTTACGAGCGATGAACCAGACGACGACGAACACCAGCAGCCCATCGAAGAACGCCTGCATGAGTTGGGTCGGGTATCGCGCGGAGATCAGTGGCTCGAGCTGGGCTTTGAGCTGCTCGTCCCCTTTCTGGACAAGATCCATAATCCGCATGTATCCCTCTTCCCAGTATTGGTCGTTCGGGAGCATGTATTGCGATGAGAGTTCAGCGACGGCGCTGAGTTGTTCTTCGCTCAGATCCTGTTGGCGCTCGAGGATTTCTTGTGGGTAGCGGATCGCGTACCACGGCGCGGGTTGACCTGGTTGAGCGATGACTTTGCCGAGCAGCTCGCCATTGATGAAGTTGGCGATCCGACCGAGCATGAGTCCGAGCGGCGCGACCAGCGCGCATGTGTCCATAACATGCAACGCCGGGCATTGACCGGTTTGTTGCCCGTTCTGGTCTTTGAATCCTTTGGAGATCCACCAGCTTGCGAGTATGACGCCGAGGAATCCGCCGTGTGAGGACATCCCGCCGTTGGAGAGTTGGAGGACACCCCAGAACGGGATTGCGCTGGTGAACTCGATGAGGAGCGAGGGGTCGTAGAGGAGCACATAGCCCATGCGTCCTCCGACGATGACCCCTCCGACGAGGAACATCATCGCGTCGCTGATCCGATCTTTGGGGATCGCTGTTGCGCCGCGTTGAGCGAGGACGCGGAGCAGGAGGTATGCGAGGATGAACGCGAGGATGTAGGAGAGTCCGTACCATCGGATCCCGAAGTCGCCAGAGATTCTCCAGAGGTAGGGTGACCAGTCGTGGAACCATCCGCTGTTGAGGTGTCCACTGTTCATAGGATGGACTCGAGGAGCTGAGGATCCGGCGATGGCGCTGTGATCCCGAAGAAACGATGGGTGTTCTCGTCGATGTGTTGATGAAACTCCGCGAACGACACACCCCGGATTTTGGCGAGAAACTCAGCGGTGTAGCGTGCGTATCCCGGCATACATGGGCGCTTGCCTCGCATGGGGTCGGGCGAGAGGAAGGGTGCGTCGGTCTCGACCATGATCCGAGAGCTTGGGACGAGTTTCGCGGCTTGTGCGACTTCTTTCGCGTTGCTGTAGGTCACGACCCCTGTGAACGAGATGCTCGCGCCGAAATCAAGGACCATGCGGGCTTCGTCTGGAGTGCCGGTAAAGCAATGGAAGACAAACCGATCAGGGTCGAGTTTCGTGGATCGGAGGATCGGGAGCAGATCGGTGAATGCCTTTCGGCAATGGATCACGATCGGGAGTGCGTCGCCGTTGTCCCAGCAGGACTCGATCGTTGCGAGCTGCTCTGCGAGGACGGTGTGCTGGATGTCCTTCGGCGGATGGTCGTAGTGGTTGTCGAGTCCGAGCTCGCCGAACGCGACGCATTTGGGATGCTTTGCGTGCTGCTTGAGCACGGACCAGTCGTGTGGCCCTTTGTCGGCATACAGCGGGTGCACACCTGCGGTGCACCAGACCCGGTCGTGCTCGCGAGCGAGTCTCAGTGTGTCGTGGGAGTCTTGTGTGGTGGTCGCGATGGAGATCGCGCCGGTGACGCCGAGCTCCGCGGCTTCATCGATGACTTGGTCGATCCGACCGGCATAGTCGGCAAAGGTCAGATGACAGTGGGTATCAATCACACCAGAATATAGCACGCCGAGATCGGGAATCTTGTCCTTGTGCGCTGGAGTTCGTCAACAATAGCGTATGAGCAAGACCACCCTCTCAATGCTCCTTCGGCGGCCTATTGACGGACACAAGGGCTCCTTCGGCACGGTCGGTGTCATCGGCGGATCCGTCGGGAGCTTGCGTCCGGATGATCCGATTTCAGCGCAGATGATCGGCGCCCCCGCGCTGGTCGGGATGGGCGCGAATCGCGCGGGATGTGGACTGGTGAAAATCGCTTCGGCTGAACCGATCATCAGTTCCGTGCTCACACTTGCTCCCATGGCGACAGGGTATCCGATCGCGTCCACGCTCAGCGGTTTGCTCGAGCAGTCCCACACGAGAGCGATCACTGATCGGTTGATCGAAGAGTGCGATGCTTTGGTTGTGGGTCCAGGTATGGGGACACGGGACGACACACAGTATGTGGCCGAGTATCTGATTCGAAACATTCTCAACACTTGCACGCTGATATTGGATGCAGATGCGATCAACTGTCTGTCTGCCGTGCGTGACTTGCAGAGATGTCCATTTTCACATCCAGCGCGAGTGGTGCTGACGCCGCATCCGGGTGAAGCGCGTCGGCTGATGGGTGCGCTGGGTCTCGATGGTCGTCCGGATGGATCGCAGGACGAACGGATCGATGCGTGTCGTGCGCTGGCATCGTCGACAGGCGCGATCGTTGTCCTCAAGGGACACGGAACGATTGTCTCTGATGGGACTCGATGCTGGGTGTGTGATGCCGGGCATCCATGTTTGGCGACCGGCGGGACGGGCGATGTGCTCGCGGGGATGATCGCATCGGTCGCGGCACAGATCCGTGCGAGCGAATCCAGCGAGATCGAACTCTATGACGGGGTCTGTATTGCGGTGGAAGCCCACGCGCTGTGCGGGGAGCAATGGGCTGAGGAATGGGAAGCGGATGCAGGACTCGATCCACGCGATCTTGGTCTGCTGATCCCCTCGCTCATGGACCGATATCGGTTGTGAAACTTGGCTCGGGTTCTTTTTGAATTTGAGTAGAATCCGTGTATCCAGTCGTTCATGCTTATCGAAACCTGTTTCAGATGAGTCCTGGTGGGTACGTTTCTGTTTTTTGGGAGACTGCTATTGCCTCTCGTATGAGTCTTGATTAGCATCCGAAGCATGTTTACTGCACAGACCCATTCCGTTCATCATTCGAGCCATTCCGTTGGCTGGTGGTGATCGTGTAAGCAGGGAACCCTGATCAATACACTTTACAACGCCGGCCCTTGGTCGGCGTTGTTTGTTGATGGACGGTGAATCATCAACAGATTGCCCCAGGGGTCGGCTCCAAGAAGAGGAGCCGAGTATGGCTACAGACGAACAGAATGAAACCATCCGCTTTGCGATCCCCAAGGGACGGATGTACGACGGGGTTTCGAAGCTCCTGAGTGAAGCGGGGATCAACATCCGGACGAGCTCGCGTGATTACCGCCCGAGTATTTCGCTCGCGAACTACGATGTCAAAATCCTGAAGCCTCGCGCGATCATCGAGATGCTGGATCTGGGGGCTCGGGATCTTGGATTCGCGGGCGCGGACTGGGTGAGCGAGGACAACGCGGATCTGGTTGAGTTGCTCGATACTGGACTCGATCGAGTCCGATTGGTCGCCGCGGTTCCTGAGGCGAGCGATGAGATCCGGCTGCTGAATCGACCCGAGGCGGTGGTTGCATCAGAGTATGTGAACATCACGCAGCGCTGGATCGATGAGCGTGGGTACAGCGCTCGGCTGATCCGGAGTTACGGCGCGACGGAGGTGCTCCCTCCTGAAGATGCGGACTGCATCATCGATAACACGGCGACCGGATCGACGCTCGATGCGAACAACCTGCGGATCATCGATGAGCTGATGACTTCGACGACGCGTGTGTATGCGTCGAGAGCCGCGATGGAGAATCCTCAGAAACGAGAGCGGATTGACAGCTTTGTGCTCCTGATCCGCTCGGTCCTCGAGGCTCGCAAGCGGGTGATGCTGGAACTGAATGTATCGAGTGAGCAGCTCGAATCGGTGGTTTCGGTGCTGCCTTGCATGCGACAGCCGACGGTCGCACCGATGCACAACTCCAACGGATTCGCGGTGAAGGTCGCGGTTCTTCGTGATGAGCTCACAGAGGTGATCCCATTGATCAAAGCACGCGGCGGTTCGGACATCATCGTGAACCAACCAGGGCAGATCGTACCATGAAATGTGAATCTGACTCCAGAGTAGTGTGTGCAGCGGATCGGATCGGTGGGCTTAGGCCGTACAGCAGACCGGTCGAGGATCCCTCGATCTCGTTGTATCTCGACAACAACGAGGGATCGCCTCCGAGTGATCAACTATTGGGTGCTCTGAACACACTGCAAGCTTCGATGCTTGCTCGATATCCTGATGCGGGTCCGATCGAAACGATGATTGCACAGGAGTTTGGGGTTGATCCATCGCGGGTGATCCTGACCAACGGCGGCGACGACGCGATTGATCGAATCTGCCGATCGGTGCTCGGTCCGGGTGATTCGATGCTCACGCACACCCCTGGGTTTGTGATGATCCAGCGGTACGCGCAGCTTGCGGGTTCGAGCATCGAGACTATTCCCTGGATTGACGATGCGTTCCCGATCGACGCGTTTCTGCAAGGCATTCAGGATCGCACCAATCTGGTGGCGTTGATTTCTCCATCCAATCCAACGGGGCGCGTGATCGATCGCGAGTCGATCCGAGCGATCGCGGAACGGGCTCGTGCGGGTGGCGCATTGCTGATGCTCGATCAGGCGTACATCGAGTTTGCGGATGATGATCCGATCGAGGATGTGCTCGACCTAGAGAATGTGGTCATTGTCCGAACATTCTCGAAAGCGATGGGACTCGCGGGACTGCGTGTGGGATACGCGATCGGACCGACGAGGGTGGTGGAGTGGATGCGCACAGTCGGTGGGCCGTATCCAGTTTCAGCAGTCTCGATCGAGCTTGCGCAGGAGGCGTTTCTTGGTCGGGTGGATCGGGATCCACTCATCAACCGGACCATCGATCACCGATCGCTGCTGACACAGTTGCTGGAATCACTCGGTGCGGTGGTCCTTCCTTCGCAAGCGAACTTTGTGCTCGTGAAGTTTCAGGACGCAGGTTCTGTGTACCAAGGGCTTCTGGAACGGGGGATCCGTGTACGCGGTTTCGGTGCTGAACCACAGCTCAAAGACATGCTGCGGATCACGGTCCCTGCTGATCCCGGCAATTTCGACTTCCTGATGAACTCAATTCGCGATGTCCTTCCCTCAATAGGAGCAACGAACAATGTCTGATTCACCACGCACTTCCACGCTCACTCGATCGACCAATGAAACCGAGATCGTGGCCAAGATCAATCTGGATGGATCCGGCGCATCGCAGATCTCAACCGGACTCGGGTTCTTTGATCACATGCTCGACGCGCTTGCTCGTCACAGCGGGATGGACATTGAGCTCAGCTGCAACGGAGATCTTCGGGTTGACGACCACCACACGATCGAAGACTGCGCGTTGGTTCTGGGGAAACTGATCGATGACGCACTCGGGGATCGGGTCGGGATCACGCGATTCGCCAGCGCCTATGCGCCGCTTGATGAATCCTTGGCTCGCGTGGTGGTTGATCTCTCTGGTCGTCCGAGTGCGATTGTTGAACTTGGATTCACAAGAGAGATGATCGGTTCGGTCGCGACGGAGAATATCACCCACTTCTTTGAATCGCTCGCTGTCGGGATGCGCGGAACACTGCATGTCGATTTGATTCGAGGGCGCAACGATCATCACAAAGCGGAAGCGGGATTCAAGGCGCTTGCACTTGCGATGCGTGACGCTGTCAGGATCACACGCGGGGATTCGATACCTTCGACCAAGGGGACGCTGTCATGACTGATCCTGAGGTTGTCATTCTCAATACCGGGATTGCGAATACGGCGTCGGTCATCGCGGCGTTTGAACGCTTGGGATGCCGGGTCCTGCTGACCGATGATGCTGATACTGCGCGGAATGCTGAGCTGTTGGTGCTCCCGGGTGTAGGGAATTTTTCATCTGGAATGGACGCACTTCTTGAAACAGGTCTTGATCAGGTGATCCGCGAGCGTGTTGAGCACAATCGTCCGCTTCTGGGGATCTGCTTGGGACTCCAGCTCTTGTGCACATCATCGGAAGAGTCTCCTGGTGTTCACGGGCTCGGCGTCATGGATGCATCGGTGACCCGATTCCCTGCGGGCGTACGGACACCGCAGCATGGATGGAACGCCGTGGGCGATGGGTACGCGTATTACTCGAATACATATCGAATCGAATCGATCCCGGCGGGTTGGGATGGGATCTACAGCACACACGGCGGCGAGTTTGTTGCGTGCCTGTCGCGTGGATCGATCCTCGCGTGCCAGTTCCATCCTGAACTCTCCGGGTCTTGGGGTGAATCGTTGCTCCGGAAATGGATTCGTACCTCAGTGGAGGTGTCGTCATGCTGACACAGCGGATCATTCCGTGTCTTGATATTGATAACGGGCGCGTGGTCAAGGGTGTGAAGTTTGCGGATCTTCGGGATGCCGGGGATCCTGTTGAACAAGCGCAGCGGTATCAACTCGATGGAGCGGACGAGATTGTGATGCTCGATGTCAGCGCTACGACATCCGGTCGAGCGACGGCTTTGGAGACGGTCCGTGCCGTGCGTCGTGTTCTCTCGATCCCGCTCAGTGTTGGAGGGGGGATCCGGAGTGTCGATCACGCATTGGCTCTGCTCGCGGCGGGCGCTGACAAGGTCGGGGTGAACAGCGCCGCGGTTGAGCACCCAGAACTCGTCGGTGATCTTTCGGATCGTGTTGGAGCCCAGTGCGTTGTCCTTTCGATTGATGCGGCACTCCGCGAAGACGGGAATGGATGGGAAGTCGTCACGCGTGCGGGCACGAACCGAACCGGGATCGATGCGCTTGCATGGGCGCAACGCGCTGCGGAGATGGGGGCTGGCGAGATCCTGCTCACAAGCTTCGATCAGGACGGGACCCAGGACGGGTATGCGATCAAGCTTCTTGAAGCGGTGCGGGGTGTTACGGATCTACCAGTCATCGCATCGGGAGGAGCGGCGCATGCTCGTCACATGCTTGATGCATTCCAAGCCGGCGCCGATGCCGTGCTCGCGGCTTCGATCTTTCACAACCAGACGACCACACCCAATCAACTCAAATCCGAACTCGCCGAGAGCGGCGTAGAGGTCCGAATGCCATGATGATTCCATCTATTGATATCCAAAACGGGAATGCCGTGCAACTGATCGGCGGGGAGAAGAAAGCGATCGATGCGGGTGATCCGCGTCCGATCGCTGAGCGATTTTCGAGGGTCGGGGAGATGGCGCTCATCGACCTTGATGCCGCGATGGGATGCGGCGAGAACACGGAGTTGATGCGTTCACTGTGCGCTGAGTTTCCGTGCCGGGTTGGGGGTGGGATCCGGGATGTGCAGACGGCGATCGATTGGCTCGATGCGGGTGCGCAGAAGGTGATCCTCGGGACCGCGGCGACTCCGGAGATTCTGAGCGAACTCCCTAAGGACAGGGTCATCGCGGCGCTGGATGCTCGGCATGATCGGATCGTCGTCGAAGGGTGGAAGACGCAGACTCAGTCAACCGTTGCTGAGCGGATGCTTGAGCTTCGTGAGTTGGTGTCTGGTTTTTTGGTGACCTTTGTCGAACACGAGGGTCGTATGAAGGGGCTTCCGATCGATCGTGTCAAGGAGCTCGTGGAGGTTGCGGGTGGGGCGCGCCTGACGGCAGCCGGGGGCGTACGGAATGCGGAAGATATCGCTGCGATCAATGGGCTCGGGGCGGATGTGCAGGTCGGGATGGCTCTGTACAGCGGAGCGATCGATCTTGCGGACGGATTCTGTGCTGGATTGAAGACGGATCGAGCGGATGGGCTCTTTCCAACGGTCGTCTGTGACGAGCGGGGTGTCACGCTTGGGCTGGTGTATTCCAGTATTGACAGTATCCGTGCGTCGCTTGAGACTGGAGAAGGGTTGTACTACTCCCGCTCAAGGCAAGATCTATGGAGGAAGGGGGCATCCTCGGGAAACTTACAAGAACTGATCCGGATCGCGGTGGACTGCGATCTTGATGCGCTGCGATTCACTGTCCGTCAGCGTGGGAGCGGGTTCTGTCACACCGGGACTCGATCATGCTTTGGGAACACCGGCGGGATCGGCTTGCTTGAGCAGACCATCGCTGGGCGGATACAAAGTGCGCCCGAAGGGTCGTACACGCGGCGACTGCTCGATGATTCCTCACTGCTGCAGTCCAAACTCCGTGAAGAGGTGGATGAGCTGATGAATGCATCGACCGCAGAAGAAGCCGCGCACGAAGCGGCGGATGTGCTCTATTTCGCACTGACGCGTGCAATCCAGCGTGGAGCATCGCTGGGTCAGATCGAGAAGGTGCTTGATCGCAGAGCACTCAAGGTGACTCGAAGACCAGGGAACGCGAAACCAGCGTATTTAGGAGATCAAGCATGAATCAGGATACGGAAACACTCCTGCGGATCATTTCTGCTGAGGACTTCGATCCACAGAGCACACCAAACTCCAGCGATCGTGTGCTCACTGAAGCACAGGAGATTGTTGATCGGGTGCGCGATCAAGGCATCAGCGCGATCCGTGCGTATGCGATCCGGTTTGGCGAGCTCGATGAATCGGCGCCGATGGTCCTTGGTCGCGACGCGATGCGGTCGGCGTACGAGGCGCTTCAACAGGAAGACCGCGAAGCTCTGGAGCGTGCCGGGGAGCGGATCGAACGCTTTGCTCGGGCACAGCGGGATGCGATCCAGACGATGACGATGGATGTCCCCGGCGGACAGGCGGGGCACACAGTCGAACCGGTCCGTGTCGCGGGGTGTTACGCTCCGGCGGGTCGGTACCCGCTTCCGAGTTCTGTGTTGATGACCGCGATCACGGCACGAGCCGCGGGCTGCGAGCGGGTGGTGGTCTCGTCTCCGGGCGCTCAGCAAGTCGCGCTCGCGGCTTCATACATCGCGGGTGCGGATGAGTTTCTGTGTGTGGGCGGGGCGCACGCGATCGCCGCGATGGCGTACGGCTTCGAGGGGTTTGAACGCTGTGATGTCATTGTCGGGCCGGGCAATGGATGGGTCACCGCGGCGAAACGGATCGTCTCGGGAGATGTAGGGATTGACATGCTCGCGGGTCCATCCGAACTCCTGGTCCTTGCGGATGAATCAGCTGATCTTAACCTGATCGCTGCGGACCTGCTCGCGCAAGCGGAACACGATTCGGACGCGATTCCGCTGCTGGTCACGACCTGCGATGCGCACGCTCAGCAGATCCAAGCAACGATCGAAGATCAACTCGCTTCACTCCCGACGGCAGACACAGCGCGGGAGGCGCTGAAGAATGGATTTGTTATTGTGTGTGGATCACTCGAGGTTGCCATTGAGATCACCGACCAGCTTGCCCCGGAGCACTTGGAAATCATGATGGCTGACTCAGAGCGCGTTGCAGCGCGGATACGCAACGCTGGGGCGCTGTTTATTGGTTCCAAATCCGCGGAAGTCATTGGGGATTACGGAATCGGACCGAATCACACGCTCCCGACCGGACAGACGGCTCGCTTTCAAGCTGGACTCAGCGTGGTCCACTTTCTGAGACTCCGAACCTGGATCCGGATTGATGATCCGACAGCGTGCGCTCCGGTGCTTGAAGACACCCAACGGATTGCGCGGATGGAAGGATTGATCGGTCACGAGCGATCCGCCGCACGAAGAGCACTCGGAACACAATGAGCGGGATCGTTGAGAACTCAGGTCCCTGGATCGCATGAACGGTAGGCTTCGATGAGCTTCACCTCGCCTTCCTTTCCACCAACGGAGAGGCCGTGTTCCATCCCCATGATCCCGGCGAATCCTTTGGACTTGATGTGCTTGAACACATTGTGGTAGTTGATCTCTCCAGTAGTGGGTTCTCGGCGTCCAGGATTGTCTCCGATCTGGAAGTACGCGATCTCGTCCCAGGCGCGATCGATGTTTGGGATCAGGTTCCCTTCAGTGATCTGCTGGTGGTACAGATCGTCAAGAATTTTGCATGACGGCGAATCCACCGCTCTGCAAATCTCATAGGCGTGTCCCATCTCAGCGAGTAGCATGTTGGGATGATCGCGAGGATTGAGCGGCTCGAGGACCATCGTCAGTCCTGAGGGCTCGAGGATGTCACAGGCGCGCCTGAGCATGTCCACGGCGTACGAGGTCTGGTAGCTCAGATCCAGTCTCGGCTCGCGCGTTCCGAGCACGACTGTTGTCCATTGCGCGTTGACTCGTTTGGCAACCTCGACCGCTTTGCGGGCTTCATCGAGGAACTTCTCACGATCATCCGCGTTGTTGCGGGAGAACGATGGGCCCCAAGCGGTGCCCATGTTGAGGACAAAGACCCCCATCTCCAGACCCAAGCGGTCCATCGCGGATGCAAGTTTCTTCTGGTCTTCAGTTGATCGCCCCGCCATCCCGTTGTCTTCCCACGCGGTGAATCCAACGTCGGCGGCGAACTCGAGTTGTGCGATGTGATCATCCCCGGCGTGATGTCTGAACATCCCAAAATGCGGCGCGAACTTCATGGAGAACTTGGCGCCCTGTCCGCTCTGTGAAATAGAGTTCGAACTCTTGATGGTTGCTGCGCGACCGAGTGTCGCGGCGGCGCCGATCGCTCCGGTGCTTGTGAGAAATGTTCTTCTGTTCATGATGGGTTCCTAGATGAGTGGAGTCTTGCCTGGGACAGCGACGGGACGGACTGGGAGATCGCTCATCTCGTAAGCCTTGGGTGCGAGATCCAGTTTGGATTCCATAGCCTGCGACCATTGGACCGACTTTCCTGTGTACGCACTCATGCGTCCCATGATCGCAGTTAGGGTTGATTCTGCAACCTGCTTGGACTCGTTCAGATACGCACCCTTCCCTGTGATCGACGCGATGAGATCCACATGTTCCTGCTCGTAGGGATTCGGGTTCTCTCCTTCGAATCTCCATGCGTTCTGTCCATCGATGATCGCGTATCCGGGACGCGAGACGGATCGTCCATGGCTACCAACCAGCACTTCTTCGACTCGCACAGCGCATCCATCGATCTGTCTGCACATGGATTGCATTGTAATGCCGTTGGGATACTCGTATTCGATGGAGAAGTGGTCGAAGATGTTTCCATACTTCGGATCGGTGCGGACCTGTCGTCCTCCCATCCCGGTCGCTTTGACCGGAGGGCCACCCATGGCCCAGTTGATGACATCGATGTTATGGATGTGCTGCTCACAGATGTGATCGCCGCTGAGCCAAGCGAAGTAGAGCCAGTTTCGGCACTGCCATTCCATATCGGAGTATTCGGGCTTCCGGTCGTGGACCCAGAGTCCGCCTTGGTTCCAATAGCAGCTTGCGGAGACGATCTCTCCGAGTTGCTCGTTGTGGACCCTGTCCATGAGTGAGAGGTAGGATCGCTCATGACGGCGCTGGGTGCCTGCGACGACTGAGAGATTACTTGCCTTGGCTCGTTCACCTGCCTCAAGAACTTTGCGGATCCCGGCTGGATCGACGGCGACCGGTTTTTCCATAAAGACATGCTTCCCCGCATGGACGGCTGCGTGCATGTGGATCGGACGGAATCCGGGAGGGGTTGCGAGGATGACATAGTCGATGCTGTCGATCGCGAGGAGTTTCTGATAGGCATCGAATCCGACAAACATGTTTGCTGGATCGACATCCACTTGGTTCATGTATTCATCATCCTCGCTGATCCAGCCGTGGGAACTCTTGAGACGATCCTCGAAAAGGTCCGCCATCGCGACGATCTTGACCTTTGGATGCGCCTTGATCGCGTTGGCCGCGGCTCCGGTGCCCCGTCCGCCGCAGCCGATCACGCCGACCCGGATGGTGTCGTCGATTGATCGATCGATCCGCGCTGCGAACGCGGAGGGGATCAGCGTTCCCGCGCCCAGTGCAGCGGTGGCTTTCACAAAGTTTCGACGCGTCCAGTCACTCGAGAACTGATTCATGGCGTTCCTTTCCAACGATTAGGTGTTGAGTGGCTCAAACACCCGGTCCATACGGGTTGCGATTTGCTTCAATCGGGCTTCGTCGCCACCCCCCACTTCTGCGGTTGCCCATCCAGAAAACATAATCTCACGGAGCGCTTCGCAGACCGCGTCCCAGTCGCTGTCACCCTCTCCGATGCCGACGCTGAATCCCTTCCAGAGCCCCTCGTCGTTGCGTTTGCTCCTTGAGAAGTCCTTGACATCGAGCTTGAGAATCCGATGTCCCAGCGTGCGGATCCATTGGTCGGGGTATCCATAGTTCACGATGTTCCCGATGTCGAAGTACCAGCCGACATGGTCTGACTCGAACTCATCTACATAGCGAGCGGCTTCGATCGGGGAGAGCAGGAAGTTGTTCCACACATTCTCGAACGCGATCGAGATCCCCAGCGATTCAGCGAGCGGTACATGACGGCTGATCTCGATCTTGGACTGGTCATACGCATGCTGGTAATCCATCGATGCGTTGACAACCGCTGGGACGACCAGCACGCTTGTTCCTCCGAGCGCCTTGCAGTCCTTGATCGCACGCTCCAGCGCATTGCTTGCTGTCGTGCGGATCTTCTGATCGGGATGATTGAACGGCGAGCTCCAGTGCGATGACAGAACCACTCCCGGGATCTCGATCCCAGATTCCTCCTTCGCTTTGAGGACCTCGTCGAGATCCCATGAGGACGGAGCATCCATCTCGACGCCTTCGAATCCGGCTTCCTTTGCGATGGTGAACTTCTCAAGAACAGTGGACCCGCTTGAGATCATGCCGAACTTGAGTCCCTTTCGGATTCTTGTTTGGGCATGAGCTGTTGTGGCGCTATGAGATGCTTTGGAATGACCTTTCGCGGCGCTTGAGAGCACACCGGTGCTGATCCCGGCTGCGATGCCGGCTGAGTATCCAAGGAAAGATCTCCGGTTGATGGTGTCCATAGTGGTCCTTTAGATTTCTTCGATTGTGCCCGGGATTGGTGTGGTTGGAGTGGGTCGCTCCCCGAACGACCAAGATTGTTGGTTGAGTGCTACCTGTGAGTTCATGGCTTCTTCCCATGTCACGATCTTCCCTGAATACGCGGCCATGCGTCCCATGATCGCGAGGAGTGATGTGTGGGACATGAACTTGCCGTCGTTGACCGGGGTGTTGTTGCGGATCGATTTGAACAAGACATCGTGTTCGCGCTGGTACATGTCGTTGCTTTTCGCAGTGCCCTTCCATGGGGTCTCACCCTCGATGGTGTGGTTCCCGTTCCAGACCTGCATTGTGCAGTTTCCTGCACTTCCTAAGAAATAGGCAGAGTTGTCCGACGGAGTATTGGGCCAGTGTCTGCACATGTGGTATCCGCGCACGCCGTTGTCGTACTCGTAGATTAGCGAGAAGTGATCCCACACATTCCCGGTTTCCGCGAGATCGGGCCGGGTCTGTCGGCCACCCACTCCGAAACATCGGACAGGGGCGCGGTCTTGCATCGCCCATGCTTGCCAATCAATCGCATGCACGGCTTGCTCCGCAACATGATCCGCTGAAAGGGGAGTGAAGTACTGCCAGTTGCGGAGTTGGAACTCTGCGTCGCTCCATCCGCTCTTGCGAGCTTTGGGCTGGACCCATCCGGTTGTGTTGTAAGTCGTCTGGATCGTGTGGAGATCCCCGATCCCACCGATGTGGATCTTGTGCATCGTCTCTTTGACCTGGTCCTGATACCTCCAGCAGAAGCCGGACATGAGCGAGAGCGACTTGGACTTCGCGATCTTCGCGGACTCGAGCACTGAACGGACCCCCGGTGCATCCACGGCGACCGGTTTCTCGCAGAATACATGCTTCCCTGCATCAACACTCAGGCGCAGGTGCTCAGGACGGAACGCAGGAGGCGTGGTGAGCAGAATGACATCAACCCCTGACGCGATGACCTGATTGATCGCATCAAATCCTGTGAACTTGCGATCAGCGACTTGGATCTTCTTGCTCCATGCATCGGTCCCCTGCTCGTCATCGAGATCAAGCATGGACTCGTTCGTGTAATGCAGGCATGACTGGATCTGCTCCTCAAATGCATCCCCCATTGACCACAGGACCGAACCCGGATCAGCTTTGAGCGCTTGGATGACGGCGCCGGTTCCTCGGCCTCCGCAACCGACCACCCCGACCCGGAGTGTGTTCTCCTCACGGAGTGCGCTCAGTTTCCCGAAGCTCGGGAGCGCGAATGCGGCAGCTGCACCGATCGCTGCTGTGGACGCGGTGAACTCACGCCGTGAGAGGAGCAGGTTGGGATCAATCGGATTCGGTATCGACATGACGCAGTCCTTCGAGTGTTGCTTGATCGATGCTCGAAGCATCGACGACAAAGCGGAAGCCGACCCACGAGCAATCCGCGAGCCACCACTGGCTCTTCGGGATCTGGGGATCGGATTGGTTCCATGAGCTGTGTTGGCGCTGTGAGGATTCAGCGGTGCAATCTTCCGCAGTATCTCGGTACCCACCTCCCATCGCGATGGGCTTGCGGGATTCGCTGATGACCCACTCCGCGGCATTGCCGTGGACATCGAAGAGCCCGAACGCGTTGGGAACGAGTTGAGCAACCGGGTGGGTTGTGTGCTCTGCGTTCTCACGAAACCATGCGACCTCTGCGAGACTGCTGGAGTCGATCTCGCAGCAGTACGCACGCTCTTGCCCGCCGGTCGCGAGGTATGTCCATTCCGATTGGGTTGGGAGACGAATCTCCAGACCTGATTTGAGTGACAGCCAATCACAGAATGACTTCGCGGCTCGTTGGGTCATCCCGATCGCGGGGTATCCATCATGACCAAACCCACGATCGGGCGGCACATACGGCTTGCTTGGGCGAGAAACTGCATCAGCCGATGACCCCTCCTCGGGTTCATCGAGTTTGTAGACAAAGATGTCGTACAGATCCCAGGTCACTTCGGTCGTGAGGACATACATCGATGGGATCTGGATTGTTCCATCCTCCGTTTCGACGGATGAGCCGGGACAGAGTACCATCGTAAACGGCTCCGTCATTCCCGGGACACGCAGATGGATCTGTTCGAGTTCTGGGTCAGCGGCTTGAACCGTCTGCGCTCGGAGCGGATTGTGGAGACACGCAGTGAGGATCAGAAACACATACACCAACTCTGAACAGCTTCGGAAGTTGGTGTTGATCACGCTGGCCTTCTTTGTGTGTTTAATGGGTGTGTACCCGGTGCTGCTCTCATGCTCGCCGCGAAGAAACCCGGCTGCTCTGGAGCCGGATGGTACACGAAACCGGTATGAGTATGCAAGCGTTCATATGGGATCACGGTGCAGAATCGTCCTGTACGCGGAGTCTGAATCAAAGGCTGCGCGTGCCGCATCGACTGCGTTCACTGAAATTGCTGATGTTGAATCCGTTCTGTCGGATTACCGATCGAACTCCGAATCCATGCAGGCAACTTCGCACCCTGCTGGAACATGGGTCGCAGTATCCCCGATGTTCCTCGAAGTACTCGAAAAGTGCGAAGAACTTCATGAACTCAGCAAGGGTGCGTTTGATCCGACAGTTGGGTCATACACCCATCTCTGGAGAGCGGCACGGAACGATAGCCAGATCCCAACGACTGCTGAGTTGGACTCTGCTCGGCATGCCGTGGGGTGGTCGAAGCTTGAGATTGATTCCGATTCGAGTTCGGTTCGGTTCAAGAGGGCTGGCATGGTCCTGGACTTTGGGGGAATCGGAAAGGGATACGCCGCGGATCGAGCGTATGAAGCGCTGCAGCGGTTGGGCATATCCGCGGCTTTGATCGATGTTGGTGGCGATCTGTTGATCGGGGATCCGCCGCCTGATCAGCAGGACGGTTGGCTGGTGACGATTGAGACAGGTGTTGCGGAGCCTTGGACAACCCGGATTCAGAACGCAGCGGTCGCAACTTCAGGAGACAGGGAGCGTTTTTATGAACATGAGGGTGTGCGGTACTCGCACATCCTTGATCCACGCACGGGTGTGGGGATTGTCCGACAGCCGGCCGTGACTGTGATCGCTCGCAACGGAGCACTCGCCGATGCATACGCGAGTATCGTTTCCGTGATGGGTCGCGAAGGAGTTGAACTGCTCACGGAGCATGATGCGGATCTTCGGGTGTACTTGATAGAGCGATGAGCCCTTTTCAAAAAGACGCTCTCGGATATTGCCGAGAGCGTCTTGATGAGATTCAGCTGAGATTGCTTTAATCGTTGGGAGGCGTTGGATCGATCAGCGTCGTGCGGAGTGCGAGCACGGATCGCGTTCCGGGTTGACCGAGGTCCGCGAGATCGAGCACTATGGCGCTGCCTGGCGCCGCGGTATAGGCCGTCTCAAACGCGAGCATTCTTGGGGTTTGTCCGGAAATCTTGTCCGATCGCAGGATTTCGATCCCGACTCGGAGCACCGGGCCGTTCTTGGTATCGATCACGCTTGGAGAGACGGATGCGTCGAACTTGCTGTTCCCGATCTCGATCATGAGATGCCCGGTCTCGCGATGCTGAACAAGCATTGTTGGTGTGCGGATATGCGCGTTGTCAATACTCCGGAACGATTCCGTTTCGGACATCAGTTCTTGAAACTCCGTGTTTGCCATGGTGCTTCCGGGAAGTGGGAGCGAAACGGGACGCGGGATGGACGCATCGGTCTCGAGCAAAACCGTCTGGACAAGAACCGATCTTGGATCGTTGTTGAACCCCCCACGGCTCTTGGAGCTGCTCGACAGGCCGCCCCCCATCAAAGAACCGATGATCAGAGAGAATCCTCCAGCGATAATGATGAACGCGAATGTATACTTGGCGAGATGGATAGCTTTGGACATTGAAGTCTCCTGAGCGTTGGGCGAATCCCCGCGGCGCGGGGAGTACATGGAGAACGCCGAGGGAGATCGCGTAATGCACTGGTATACGGTTCTTGCGCTCGATCGGTTCTTGATTCCTCAGACACGCTTGTTTTACAGAGACACGCGCATCCACTTTCACCTAACTAACGAAACCACAGCATGAGCTCATCATCATCCATCCGGAAGCTCGCGTTTCTCCTCGGCGATCAGCTGGACATGAACTACCTAGATTCGCTCGGTCTTGATCAAGACCAGGACCTGATCTGTATGAGCGAGGTTGCGGATGCGTCGGAGAATCCGCCGAGTCATGTGCAACGCACCGTGCTCTTCCTCTCGGCGATGCGCCACTTCGCCGAACAACTCAAGGACGATGGGTGGAATGTCTCATACACAACACTGACCGACCAAGACAACACACAGAACTTCGAGAATAAACTGGAACGGTACATCAATGACTCAAATCCTGAAGAAGTGGTCATGATCGAACCCGGTTCACATTCTGTGATCGAATCGATCGAGCGCGCGTGCGAGTCGTGCGGCGTAGATCTTGATATGATCGAAGACCCACACTTTCTGTGCACGCACGATGAGTTCAACGAATGGGCGTCTGGACGAAAGCAGCTCACGATGGAGTATTTCTATCGTGAGCAGCGCAAGAAACATGACATCCTTATGGACGATGGGGAACCTGAGGGCGGTGAGTGGAACTACGACAAGCAGAACCGCAAGAGTTTCAAGTCTGAACCTGATGCTCCCGATGTTCCGAGGTTCAAACCCGACAAAGTCACCAAGTCTGTTCTGAAAGATATCCAGTCCGAACTCCCGGATCTTCCCGGGAATTCAGACGGCTTTGGATGGGCGGTCACGCGTGAGCAGGCCTTGGAGTGCCTGGATGACTTTGTATCGAATCGTCTGCCGCGGTTTGGGGACTATCAGGACGCGATGTGGTCTGGGAAGAGTTCCTTGTATCACTCGCTGCTCGCGCCTGCACTGAATCTCAAACTCTTGAATCCTCGCGAGGTCTGCCAAGCCGCGGTTGATGCGTATGAATCGGGGGATGCGCCGATCAACGCCGTCGAGGGTTTCATCAGACAAATCATCGGTTGGCGTGAGTTCATCCGAGGCGTGTACTGGTTTGAGGATACAGACTACGCGGATCGCAATGAACTCGAGCAGTACGGTTCACTCCCCGAGTTCTACTGGGACGCTGAAACCGACATGGCGTGCATAAAGGACGCGATCAGCAGTGTGATCAATCATGCGTACGGGCACCACATTGAACGGCTCATGATCACAGGGAACTTTGCTCTGATCGCGGGGGTCGAGCCGCAACAAGTGGATGCGTGGTATCGCGGGATGTACGCGGATGCGATCGATTGGGTGACGACACCCAACACCATCGGGATGGCGATGCACGCCGACGGGGGTGTTGTGGGCACGAAGCCATACGCGGCGAGCGGGAACTATGTCAAGAAGATGAGCAACCATTGCAAAGGTTGCCGATTCGATGTCAAGAAGAAGGTCGGTGAGGATGCGTGTCCGTTCAATACCTTCTACTGGGATTTCTTAATCCGGAACGAGAAGCGGTTCAAAGAGAACCACAGAATGTCACTCATCCTGAAACATCTGGACAAGTTCAGCAAGGATGATCGTGTCGAGCTGACAGTGCATGCACAAGAACTCCGCGACGAAATGGGGATCGGCGAGATTGACAAGGACTGAACACACTCAACCTCAACCGGTCGGAGCGGCGAGTTGATAGGTTGTCTCCGCTCCTGGACCCACTGGGATTCCCAACACAAAGACCCAGAGATAGAACAGAGCGGTCCACGCGATCAGGAAGAAGATCGAGTACGGCAGCATCGTCGCGACCATGGTCCCGATCCCGAGATTCTTCTGGTATTTGGTCGCGACGGCGAGAATCAGCCCGAAATAGCTCATCATCGGGGTGATGATGTTCGTCGTTGAGTCTCCGATCCGATACGCAGCTTGGATGACCTCTGGGCTGTACCCGATCGCCATGAGCATCGGGACGAAGATCGGTGCGGTCACGGCCCACTGGGCGCTCGCGGATCCAAGCATCAGATTCACAAAGCAGCACATCAGGATGAATGGAACAAAGACCAGCGGGTTGTCGAGATTCATCGCAACAATCGCATCGGCGCCCAGCACAGCGAGGATCTGCCCCAATCCGGAGTAGTTGAAGAATGCGACGAACTGAGCCGCGAAGAACACGAGCACGATATAGAGTCCCATGCTCCGCATTGCGCCGGCCATCGCGTCAATGACATCTCGATCGTTGCGCATCGTCCCGACTATTCGGCCGTAGACGAATCCCGGAATTACAAAGAAAATGACGATGATCGGGACCACACTCCTCAGCAGTGGTCTGAATGCCTCGGGACCCTCTGCGAGTGGATCCGGGTTCCGGAGCACACCCCATCCTGGGAGAGTCCCCGGCTCGAGCATTGGACCCGCGGCATAGAGAACGCCGAGCACGACCAGCAGCATGCTGAGTCCTGCAAAGAGCAGTCCTTTGCGTTCGGTTGGGGTCACGGGGTCCAAGGCTGTGCGCTCGCCAAGATCTTCGGACGCCTGGCTCTCGTCATAGGTCCCGAGTCGTGGCTCGACGATCTTTGCGGACACGAACCAGCCGATCGCGGTAATCATGAAAGTGCTCGCGATCATGAAATACCAGTTGACGGCGGGATGAACCTCGTAAGAGGGATCCATAATCTGTGCGGCTTCTTCAGTGATCCCTGCGAGTAGCGGATCAACCGTCCCGATGAGCAGGTTCGCGGAGTATCCGCCGGAGACTCCTGCGAACGCAGCGGCCATCCCCGCGAGTGGGTGACGGCCGAGCGAGTGGTAGATCGCCATCGCGAGAGGGATCAGGACGACATACCCCATCTCGCTCGCGGTGTTGCTCAGGATTCCTGAGAAAATGACCACCACTGTGACCAGGTTCTTCGGTGCACCAAGCACCAACGCGCGGACCGTGGTCGTCAAGAGTCCGGATCTTTCTGCCACTCCGACACCAAGCAGCGCAACAAGCACAGTCCCGAGCGGGACGAATCCGGTAAAGTTGGTCACCAGACTCTCGCTCATCCAGCGGATGCCTTCGCCGGACATCAGACTGCGGACTGTGAAGACCGCACCCTCCGCGTTTGGACGCGGATCCTCAACAGACAAACCCACACTCGCGGCGATCTGTGAGATCACCACAACCGCGAGCGCAAACAACGCGAAGAGCGTGACCGGGTGCGGGAGCAGGTTCCCCAACCATTCGACGACTGCAAGGAATCGCTTGAAGATGCCTGAGTGCTGCTCTGGCGGGTTTTGATCAGAGGGTGCCTGTTGTTGATCTGGATCCATGGTTCCACAGGATACCAAAGTTGGAATCCACGCATGCGGATATGGGTCGCAATTTCACAAAGAACATCTCTGCGACGATCTGTTTCAGAGCAGCACCGCTCACTGAGATCGCCGCGCGATTCTGAACCTACTCAGCCCGGGCGTTCTCGTCTAAGAGATTCTCGGCCTCTTCAGACTCGGATTGCGCCATCTCGATTGCTGTGATCTCGGGCGCGGTGGATTGGGGAGCTTCCTCTTCACTGATCGGTGACTTGGATTGTCCTGTGTCCATGATCGATTCGGTGGATTCTCCCGAATCCATTTTGATCTTGTAGATCGGTTCAGGCATATCGATATCCAGTTCGTCGTAGCGTGACTTGATCCGCTGCATCGCGAAGCTCCGGACTTTCGAAAAGCTGTGGGTGTCCTGATCGACCCATCCGAAGAGTTGGATCGTGATGCTGGAATCTCCGAGCTCAGTGATGACCCCGATCGGTCCCGGTTCTTGGAGGACGCCATCGGTTTCTCCGACCACTTCGATCCCGGTCTGGATCGCGAGCCGGAGGTCGACATCGTATCCGACCCCGACAGTAAAGCTGAATCGTCGGCGAGGATCGCGCGTGTAGTTGGTGAGTGTGGTTTTGAACACGACCGCATTCGGGATACGAACGATGTTGCCATCGAATGTGGTCAGGACAGTCGTCCGAGTGTTCATGGAGGTCACCAGTCCCTCGTATCCATCAATCACCACATGATCGCGAGGGCGGAAGGGTTGTCGAAGACTTAAGAGGATACTTGCGATGTAGTTCTCGACGAGATCTCGGAATGCGAACCCTATCGCGAGTCCGAACACTCCCGCGGCTCCAAGCACACCGCCGATCAATGCGACCGCGTCCATAATTTCCAGCGCGATCAGTAATCCGATCAGGAGCAGACCCAGTTGAACGGCTCGCTGAGCAATACCCTGAAGAAATGGATTCTTGATAAATCGCGCAAAGAGTGCATCCATCTTTCCCACGATCCACGCAAAGAAAAGTGCGACGAGCAGTACGGCGATTGCGATCGGGATCAGAGGGAGATAGCCGAGCATGCGATCAATGCGTTCGCTGACACGGCCCGCGGCTCCGCTGACGCGATCATTGATGTTCATCGACAGCTCGATATTGTTCTTGAACTGATCTGGATCAAGCGTTGCCAATAGCAGTTTGTCGGCTTGCTCGATTGAGTCGGCGTCGTCCGCAATACCATCGATGAAAACGAACTCGCCTTCTGTACTAATACGGATTTCCTGGAGCCCTTCGATACTCTCAAGGACTTCGAGGATCTGATCAGGAGTGAGCGAATCAGGAGCCGTCTGCAGAGCTGGTGGATCGGGTTGCAACGCGAGCGTGTGTGTGCTCAGCATGCTCAGGATACAGATCATCAGTGTGCGAGTGAGACGGGTCATGGCTGTGGCATCCGATCTTGCGTGACTTTGGCTCTTCGAACTCGATTGATGAGTCTCCGTTGGTTCACGGAGAGACCACCAATGGTACCTGATCACGTATTGATCCGATTCATACTGCAAGCAGATCACCATTGGACCAGATTTGATGATCAGGACATAGTGGAAATTTCTGAATCCTTACAAATACCTATTATTTTTCTTTCATGATGGCTCCGATGCGTTCTGACCGCGTATATTCGGATATTGTTTGGAGCTACTTATGAATCTCTCTCAGAAACTCTCGATCCTTGCTGATGCTGCCAAATACGACGCTTCGTGCGCCAGCAGCGGTTCTCGTCGCAGCCGAAAGGAGGGCATGCTTGGGGATACTGACGGGGTCGGGATCTGCCATTCCTACACGCCGGATGGACGATGTGTCTCGCTCTTGAAACTGCTCCTGACGAACTACTGCATCTACGACTGTCGGTTTTGTGTCAATCGTGTGTCGAGTGACACGCCTCGTGCTCGATTTTCGGTTGATGAGGTTGTGTGGCTGACGATCGAGTTCTACAAGCGGAACTACATCGAGGGGTTGTTCCTCAGTTCAGGGATTATCCAGTCACCGGACTACACAATGGAGCGGCTCGCCGAGATCGCGCGAAGACTCCGTCAGCAAGAACAGTTCAATGGCTATATCCATCTCAAAGCAATCCCCGGTGCGGATCCGGAGCTCATCGATCGCGCGGGGACCTACGCGGATCGCTTGAGCGCCAATATCGAGCTTCCGACCGATGATGATCTTGCACAGTTCGCGCCGGAGAAATCCGTTCGATCCGTTGATCTCACGATGTCATGCATCAAAGACAAGCGTGATGAAGCGCGACACGAACGCAAGAAGTTCAGGAGTGCGCCGAGCTTTGCTCCGGCGGGTCAGAGCACGCAGTTGATTGTTGGCGCGACCCCATCACCCGATGCGACGATCCTTCAACAGTCCTCTCGGCTGTATAAGGCGCACAAACTCAAGCGGGTGTACTACTCCGCGTTTAGCCCGATCCCCTTTGCAGACGGCGATCTCCCGGCAACCACCCCCCCACTCATTCGAGAGCATCGGCTGTACCAAGCGGACTGGTTGCTGCGGTTTTATGGGTTCGATGTGGACGAACTCACCACACAGAGCGATCCCGATCTGTCGCTCGATATCGACCCGAAACACGCGTGGGCGCTGCGGAACCCTGATTTCTTTCCGGTTGACATCAACAAAGCATCTCGTGAAGCACTCCTGAGAATCCCGGGGATCGGGGTGCGGAATGTGAGCCGGATACTCAAAGCACGCAAGAATCGTTCACTCCGGATCGCGGATCTGCGGACGATGCGAATCGCACTCAAACGAGCGCAGGCGTTCATCGTGACTCCTGATTGGAGACCCCCGGAAGTTTCAAATCGATCCGTTTCACATGCATCGGACGAAGAATGCGACCGTAAACCACCAAACGAGCCCAACTCTCCTCCAGCAAAGACACAGAAGCTCGCAGAAGCCGGGATGTCCGCTCTGTTTGGAGAACTCTGATGGAGTGCTTGGACCACGCACCGCAGCTCGCCGACCCAGAGGGGTGCTACGACACATTCTTGAAAATCGCGGCGTATCTGATTGAGCAATCGACCCCGCCGGGCGGAGTCGATTGGCAGGACTCTGTGACTGGACTCCCCTCGCTCTTTCCAAGCACTCTTTCTCAGAGTGTGCTGGATGAACGACTGGATGATTCGCAACTCCGATCCGTGCTCGGACGATCTGGGGAGCTGGCATCGTGTCATTCTGATTATCATCGCTGGACACTTCTGTACAAGATCGCTTGGAGAACTCAGAACGGCGAGCGTGCGCTGATGGGTGATATTCTTGATCCGGATGTCCGCGAACTGGATCGCCTTGCGCACACAGTTCGGCGCGACATCCACAAGATGAAAGCGTTTGTTCGCTTCAAGCGTCTTCAAGACGACAACCAAGAACGCTACATCGCGTGGCATCGACCCGATCATCGCATCCTGCGGCTCGCGGCTCCTTTCTTTGCTCGCAGATTCGGTTCGATGCGATGGACCATCTTTACCGAGCATGAATCCGTCAGTTATGAGGAGGGTTCGCTCGTGTTTGGTAAGGGAATCCCGGCGAGCGATGTCGACAATGTGGATGAGATCGAGGAACTTTGGAAGGCGTATTACCGATCAATATTCAATCCCGCGCGGATCAAGATCAATGCGATGGTCAAGGAGATGCCTCGGAGGTACTGGAGCACTCTCCCGGAAGCCGACATCATCCAGCAGCTGCTCGATGAAGCACCGAGTCGGGTGCGCAAGATGATCGAAGCCCAGACACACGGCGAGGGTGCGGCGGCGTTCCTTCCCGATGATCCCGTTTCACTCCCTGTGCTTCAAGAACACGCCGAACATTGTGCGGGATGCGGGATAGCCGAGATGGCAACACGGACAGTGTTCGGAGAAGGCCCTCAGAAAGCACCGATCATGCTGATCGGAGAGCAACCGGGCGACGAGGAGGATCGTGTGGGACGACCGTTTGTCGGACCGGCGGGGCAGGTGCTTAACCGAGCACTCGAAGCCGCCGGTCTTGATCGATCGGAGTTGTATATCACGAATGCGGTCAAGCATTTCAAGTATGAGCCGCGTGGGAACCAGCGGGTGCACCGGAGAGCGAGCGCTCGCGAGATCCGAGCGTGCTCGCACTGGCTCAACGCGGAGATCGCTCAGGTTCAACCAGAGGTCATCGTGCTGCTCGGTGCGGCCGCGGGACAATCACTCTTTGGAGCGGGGTATCGGGTCGGTGCACATCGTGGCCAAACGATCGATCATCAGCGAGTTGCATCCAAGATCGTCCCGACGATTCATCCTTCGATGGTGCTCCGATCAACTGATTCAGATCGAAGCTCGGTCTTTCAGGATCTGGTCAACGACCTCCGGCACGCAGCAGAAATCCTCGGCGCTCGTGATCTTCAAGATGAACTTGGATGAAATCTCGATCTGTTGCTCAGTCTTCTTGACCGATCGCGATCGCATCGCTGGGCTGGTTTTTGACACCCATCAGTGCTGCCGCTAAAGCTTCGATCTGGTCCTCAGTGAGTGACGGGAGTCGCGATGCGGGTCTGGTGATTACACCCGCGTAGAGCCGAGCAGTCGATTCCGCGGCCCCAAGATCAAAGACTACACGGATGGTCTTTGAGACTGGGTCAACACGGGGTTCGATATAGCGAACACGACCCACCACCGTGGACAGATCAAGATCATCGATCATAAGCGCGTAGTGCTCACCTGCTTTGAGATGATCAGCGATCGACATCGGGAGATGGAGGTCCACACAGAGTCCATCGTCGGAGATGATTTCGACAAGTGGGTTCCCGGCTGAGACCATCGCGCCGGGGTCCTCATGGATCCGGACCACCACTCCATCAAAGGGAGCGCGGACATAGTGTTCTTCTAAGCGGGTCTGGGCGAGCTCAAGACTCGCCGCGGCTTCGGTCTGGGACTCTTGTGCATTGCGGAGATCCGTGATCGCGATCTCATAATCAGACTGTGCATCGATCAGTTCAGCTTCTGCAGCGGCTTGCTGCTCCCATGCTTTGCGGATCCTTGAGAGTGAGTCTTCCGACTTCTTCAAGACGGCTTGCGCGTGCTCAACCTGTGCGTTCCGATCCGCTTGCGTTTGTGCGAGATTCAACGCAGCACGAACGACACGATCATCGAGGACCGCGACAACCTGCCCCTTGCGGACACGATCACCCTCCTGAACACAGATCTCGCCGAGCAAAATGTCAAAGGATGACGAGAGTGTCACTTCGTTGCGTGGACGGATAACACCCGGAAGGACATCGTGGTCCCCGACTTCAAGGACTCGCACGATCTCCTCGATGCGGTACTCGGCTTTGCTGCTCTCTTGCGGGGATTGGATCACGAGTGAAGAGAACATGATCAAGAATGTGATGATTGGTTGCATAGGTGATCTCTCAGTTCGATGCTGACTGCTTGACTCGGTTCAAGAAACGCTTGATTCGGCGCTCGAGGAAGCGAGCGATGGTGATGTTGTGTGCTGGAATTTTCGCCTTGAGTTCGCTCCCGATCAGATCCGCGTCGATCCTCCGGATGCTGAGATCGATCTCTACAAATGAATCGATCACTGTCCCTGTCGCGCTGTTCATCGGCACCAATCCTTGAGGCATGGCTTGGAGAATTCTTGGTTCGACGTCCTTGGTCGCGACCGGACCGATGCGAGTTACAACCCCGACGATGTCTTGATTCGGATGTGACGGTGATCGGCAGATGAGTTCATCGCCGACTTCGAGGGTTGCGGATTGGAAATCGAGTGCCCGTACATGGATCACCCCTTCAATCTCTCCAGAGCCGTAGATCAGGATCGGATCACCACGATTGACAAAGGCACCTTCTTGATCGATCAAGAGATCAAGCACGCGACCGTCAGCGGTTGCATTGATCGTGAGTGCTTGGCTCTGCTCATTGAGTTGGTTGTACTGCTGGAGCACCTGTTCGGATTTGTAGAGTTCGATGATCGCTTCAGCCGGGGACTCGAGTGATGCAAGACGGACCTTGTTCTGGCTGGTCTGTGCGTCGGCTTGGAGGCTTTCGAGTCTCGACTTGATGTCATGATTCTCGAGTGCGATCAGCAGCTCACCTTGCGAGAGTGTGCTCCCGACTTCATCGGGGAGTTCGATGATCGTCCCGGATTCTGGCGCCCTGATCGAGCTGACCTGCTGGAACGAGATCACGCCCTTTGAGTCGATCTCATGTGGGATCGGGATCATCCCGATCCCTGAAAGGGCGATCACCACCGCGCCCGCGGTCAGGGAAATTGCGCGGAATCGGACAGCGGCGACTTCTGGAGACGAGATGACATACTTTCCTATGCCGTAGAGCCCACGAACGATGGTGATCCCATTGAGCACGATCGCGAGGAGAATTCCTACGCTACCAAACTTGAGTACAAGCACGGTAGAGATGGTGATCATCACGACGCCGCGGTATCCCATCTGTGCGAGACCGAACCCGACCAGAGCGAGGTTTGGTTGGATTGGGTCGCCGTCGATATTTTCTTTGAGTCCGAAGCAGGTCCGCTTAAAGAAATCTGCGACCGCTTCTTGACAGCGCTTCCGGAGGTTTGGAACACCTGCGAGATCACTCACGAGGTAGTACGCATCGTATCGGAGCAGCGGATTGAGGTTGAAGAGCGCCGTGGTGACTGTTGAGAGAATCATCACCTGATACGCAACTGTGTTGACGGTCGATGGCTCCGTCAAAGCCCAAACGAACACCGCGATCGCACCGACGATGGATTCGAAATATACGCCTCCCAGCGTGACAATCGCACGCTGGTGGGTTTTGTTGAATCCCCAGGAGTCTGTCGCGTCCACATACGCGAGCGGTGTGAAGAGCACCAAAAAGACACCCATCTCCGGCACATACCCCCCAAACGCTCGGCACGCGAACGCGTGACCAAACTCGTGGACCACCTTCAATCCGATCAGAGAAGCAACGAGCAGGAAAACATTGTTCCCATCGAGCATCGCAAGCACCGGTGACGAAAGGTCCCCAGAACGGGATACAACGACTGCTCCCGCGACGGTGACGAGTGCACACCACAAGAGGAATCCGGGGAGCGTAAACAACCACCCGAAGAGCGGGAGTGTCCTGCCGAGCAGTTGGTTTGGATTACAAACTGGGATCTTCATAAAGAAGATACCCATCACCCGACCGATACTCTCTGCTCGTTTGCGTTGCTCGTATCTCTGGTAGAGCGTGTCCGCGTTGTTGATCGGGAGACTCAGCAGATTCCGCTGGTGGAGATCGAGGACGAACTCATAGAAACTCTCAACATCCTCCGCATCGAGGATATCCAGACCCACGAGTTGCTCGAAGATTTCGCCGAGTGTTCCCTGCCCACGGATCGCATTGATAACCAGATAGTCCTCTGGATCAAAGCGGTGCGAGGCAAAGGTGATCGGATCGCGGATGACATATCCAGGACCGGCACGGAAGTTGTGACGGCTGATATCGAGATCGCCGCGCACAGAAACGACGACTTCCTTGAGTCGATCAGCGAGACCGGGTTGGGTTGGTGGAGCTGTCATCAGTCGAACCAGAACCTCAATCGTGCAGCGTCAACAATGCGATGGACGGCGAGCCACCAGTTGGTACGTTCTCCAACCTCGACCTGCGCGACGCCGGACATACCCGGGCGGAGCCAGGACTGATCCTCCGGGAGCGTGGCTTCTGCGATGAACACCGACTGCCCCTCGCGCTGGACACTTGCTGGAGTTAGTTCGCCGAGCGTGCTGAATCCGGGGAGTTCAGGACGGGCATGACTCGCGAAGCGGAGTCGGTTGCCCTCGATCAGATCCGTGACCCGATCGGGCGGCACACGCAGCTCGATCGACATCGAACCATCTTGGGCCACGGAAGCGATGGGTTGACCGGTCGAGACGATCCGCCCGGTCAGTTCACTGAGCTCTGGAGCCATCACAACCCCGGCGTATGGCGCTTTGATCACTGAATCGACGATCTGATTCTTAAGGAGCGTGATCCGGGCTTGCATTGAGCGGATTTCACCTTGTGCGATGGACGCTCCTGCGGGATTGCCTTGCGCGATCTCGCCGGAGAGTCTGAGTCGGGCGTTTCCGAGCTCGGATTCGAGATTCATGAGTTCCAGCTCGATACTGGTCGTGTCCATGGTCACCAGTTGTTGATCCGCTTGGACCCGATCACCGTTCCGCACATGCACCGATGCAATCTGACCATCGAACGGTGCTGAGACCAGCTGCTCGTGCTTTGCGACGATCACAGCGGGGACTGAGACGCGGTACATCCGGGTCCCCATTGCTACCCACGCGATCATGGAGAGTAATGCGATGAGCATCAGTTTCCGACGGAGTGTATTGGGACCCGCGAACCAGTTCACCGCGGCACGCGTGGTTTTGATTGCGTGCTTTGGGAGTGACTCGGTCGCTTTGGTCACCAGCGGGATGGCGCCAGCAAGCGGGACCAGGAGTTTCTTCGCAGATTCAATATCATCAGTATCGAACGGCTCATCAGCGGATCGTCTAAATGAGACCACGGCGAGCGGGCCGTCCCCGGTATCGATCGGAATGCTCAGCACGCTGGCGCCATTGACCGAAGCTCTCCACGCTTGGTGAAGCATACCTTCTTCAGCCGAAGGCGCATCTTCCCAGCGATCTCTTGACTGTGCGACGACCGGGCAGCCGGCATCAACACATTCGCCCATCGCTTGCTCGATCTTCTGGACGCCTGGACTGCGGAGCTTCACGGTGTCAAGACCGGAAATACAAACCACCCTGACCTTGTCATCGCGCACAATACCCATCGTGGCTTGGTCGCAGTTGAATCGCTGACGGGCTGAGTTTGTGATGGTGAACGCGAACTGCTGGATTGAGCTGAACTGACCCGCACGCGAATACACGCGAGCGATGTCACTCATCTCAACCGTGCTCTTGTTCGATGACTTGCGTGTGAGAATCGCGGCGATCTGCAAGCACGCAGCGCGGAGGTTGAGCTGCACACGCTCCGCATGGGCTGTGGAATCGCATCGGACCAAGATCGCGACGGCTCCGAATGGATCTCGTCCCGCGTTGTCGATCGGGCACGCAATCACAGCATGCTGCGGGTTGCCGTCCGGACCAAAGAGGCGAGCGATGGATGATGCACGCGATCTGGCTTCGAGCGCTGTGGACCTGAGATAGGACCGCCATTTCTCGACCCCATCGGGAACACCGTTGCACACGAGATCGACTTCATCTCCCGACAGCCCGATCGTCAGGGATCCGGATAATGAACCAAAGTGCTCGACAACGACATTGAGGAATGCCTCTGCCTTCTCGCGTGCGCTCCCAGACTCGCGCTCGATCGCGGAGATTCCCGAGAGGAGATCCGATGGCTTTTCGGGCGCATCATCGCGCCACGCCTGCTCGGCGGATGAGTTGGTCTTGATGGATTTGGAAGGAGTGTTCATACTCGAAGTTGTTCCTGGAAACTGCTAGAACTAAATGAGTCCACCATCGTCATCTGAGGAGCCATCGTTTGGGAGGGTGACGGGTTCGAGGAAGCGGAGCCCCGCTTCGTATGCATCCGGGCGCACTGTTCTTCCTCGCAGACACAGGGCGTACACCGGTGGGATATCGAGTTCTGTGCGCTCAAAGCTGATGAGGTAGACATCCCCGATCGCGAGCGGTCGGGCGAGCAGGATCTGCGTCCCACCCGAAGAGATATCACCCGTGACACCCTGGAACCGGACCCCTGTTCGGGCGCTCATGCTCGCGGGTTCGACAAAGACCTTTACCCGTACCGAACGACGAGCGTGCCCACGCATTTTCTTCACGGCTTCGCTGGAACTCTGCGCGAGTTCGTCGATCAACGAGTCGGCATCCGAGTTATTCAGGATCGAGTTGTCATTGGCATTGATCATCTGTTATCTCCAATCACCGGCGCTTCCCACGCGATGCGTGCTCACTGCTCTGCTTTTCGCTGTTACTGTCACGCGCTCCCAGCGAGCGGACCAATCCCCACAACACGGAGAAGGTGCTCGCGAATCGCTCGGTTGCAGACGACTTGTCTGATTCTGCGTTCCCGCTGAGTTCCTCGGAGGTCCCCATTCCACGATCTTGCGTTTCGCCCGCAGCACCCACTTCTTGGTCAGCGTTCTCTGCTCGGACAAACTCGAACAACGGTTCGTTGGGTGGAGGCACCGGGGCGTCGGACTCGGTCCCCTCGGCGACGATCGGCATGATCTCGCCGATGAAATCTTCACCCATCTGCGCGACTTCCTCGATATCGGTGGATCCCACCGCGATCTCATTGAGTGAGTCGTCGATCTCGTTAAAGGTGCTGTCGAGTTCGGTCTCCATTGAGACAACGCCGAGGTCGTTCTCATCGCCCCAGTCGATCTCGCGAGGGCCTTGAGCTTTCTCATCGGTTTCATTGTCTGCTTCAGGATCTTCTGAAACCTGCGGATAGACCTCAACATCGATCGTTGCTTCGGACATCGCAACGGAGTCACCATCCGTTGTCGTTGCGGTGACCTCGAGTTCAAACTTGCCCGAGTACGCTGGATCTGGATCCATGGAGAGCCCCTCGAGTTCATCGAGTGAGAGTGTCCAAGATCCGTCGCCGTTGTCAATCCCAGCGTTCAGGCTTGCACCCTTGGGAACGCCGCTGATGGTAATCTCGATGGATTCTGATCCATCGGTATCGGTGAGTGACGCGTCAATCGAGAGCGGGATCGGGTTGTTCTGGAGCCCCTTCGCGGAACTGGTTTCGAGATCTGGAGCATCCGCAACAGCCTCCACATCAACGGTGATGGATGCGGTAGATGTGGCGGTGTCACCATCTGCTTCCACAGCAGTCGCTTCAACACTCAGGTCAAAGCTCCCCGAGAAGTTCTCTGGAGGGTTCACACTCAGATTCTCGAGTTGTCCAGGATCCAAAGTCCATGTACCGTCGCCGTTATCTGTGCCAGTCGACAGTGTCGCCCCCTCAGGAACTCCTGAGATCACGACTTGTGAGATCGATTCGGAACCATCTGTATCACTCAGAGCTGGCGAGATATCCAGATCAATCGAAGAGTCCTCGTTACCTGAAGCATCTGCAACAGTCAAGAATGGTGAATCTGCGACACCTTCAACCTCAACAGTGAGTGTTGAGTTGATCGATGCTGAATCCCCGTCTGTTTCTGTTGTGATGGATTCGATCTCGAGTTCAAAGCTCCCTGAAAAGTTCTCAGGTGGGGTGATTGTGAGATCTTGGATCTGATCGCTGCTGATCGTCCAGGTGCCGTCGCCGTTGTCTGTGCCCGACGAGAGAGTTGCACCCTCTGGAACATTGGAAATATTGATAGTTAGTGACTCTGATCCGTCGGCGTCTACAAGATCGGATTGGATGTTGAGTGATATAGGTGAGTCTTCCTGACCTGTAACAACTGAATCACTTACCTCTGCAGAATCTGCCACGCCTTCAACAGAAACGGTAATCGTCGAGCTTGAGGATGCTGTATCACCGTCCGCTTCGGTCGAGGTGGCATGGACCTCCAGATCAAATGTTCCTGAGAAGTTCTCAGGCGGAGTCACACTCAGCCCGTCGAGTTGGTCTGGTTGCAGACTCCATGTCCCGTCCCCGTTGTCGACACCCGCTGAGAATGTCGCGCCATCGGGAACATTCGACACGACGATCGAGAGGGATTCTGAGCCATCGGTGTCGCTGAGTGATGGTGCGATGTCCAGATCGATCGGTGAGTCTTCAAGACCCGAGGCATCAGAGACGGTCAACAATGGAGAATCAGCCACTCCTTCAACATTCACGGTGAGTGTTGAGGTCGAGGTCGCAGAATCACCGTCGGCTTCGGTCGAGGTTGATTGGATCTCGAGATCGAAGCTCCCAGAGAAGTTCTCAGGCGGTGTGACGCTCAATCCATCGAGCTGATCGGGCTGTAGGGTCCAGGTCCCGTCGCCGTTGTCGGTGCCTGCTGAGAGACTTGCTCCCTCTGGGACATTCGAGATAACCACGGAGAGTGACTCGGAGCCGTCGGTGTCTGACAGCGTAGAACTGATATCGAGCTCGATTGGTGAATCTTCGAAGCCGGATGCGTCAGTGACACTCAGGGATGGTGCATCGGCTACGCCTTGAACATCCACACTCAATGAGGTCTGAACGACCGCAGTATCCCCATCCACTTCGGTGGTTGTCGCTGCGATCTGGAGATCGAAGCTTCCCGAGAAGTTGGAAGGAGGCGTGACACTCAGTCCATCGAGCTGGTCCGGCTCCAGAGTCCATGTGCCATCACCGTTGTCGACTCCCGCAGAGAGCGAAGCGCCTTCGGGGACATTGGACACCACGACTGTGAGCGTCTCGGATCCGTCCGCATCATTGAGCGTCGAGCTGATGTCCAGATCGATCGCTGAATCCTCGAGACCCGATGCATCCGACGCGGACAGCTCCGCGACATCGGCGACACCAGAAACAGTGACCGTGAGTGTTGATGGATCCGATGTAGCGGTATCGCCGTCAGCTTCTGTGGAGGTTGCGGCGATCTCAAGATCAAAGCTTCCTGAGAAGTTCTCTGGCGCTGTGATGCTCAATCCATCGAGTTGATCGCTTGTGAGTGTCCATGTGCCGTCACCATTGTCAACACCCGCCGAGAGCGATGCGCCTTCAGGAACATTGGACACGACCACCGAGAGTGTTTCTGAGCCATCGGTATCTGTCAGATTCGAACTGATATCGAGCTCGATCGGTGAATCCTCGAATCCCGATGCATCGCTCACTGACAACGCAGGGGTATCCGCGACACCCTGCACATCAACGGTGAGTGACGATGCAACTGTTGCTGTGTCGCCGTTTGCTTCTTGGGTGGTCGATTCGATCTGAAGATCAAAGCTTCCTGAGAAATCTGAAGGCGGCGTGACACTCAATCCATCGAGTTGTCCTGGTTCCAGCGTCCAAGACCCATCCCCGTTCTCAACACCTGCCGAGAGCGTGGCGCCTTCGGGGACATTGGAGATCACGACAGTGAGGGTCTCGGATCCATCGGAATCCACCAGTGATGATTTGATGTCAAGATCGATCGCCGCGTCTTCATATCCCGAGGCGTCCGATGAGGTCAACTGTGCCGCATCGGCTTCTGCGACGACATTGATGGTGTGCTCGCCTTGGGTTTCTGACCAGAGATCACCATCGAACGCGGAGAACTGCAATGATGTGGTTCCGCTCCAGTTCTCGTTGGATTCGAAAGTCAGTGATCCATCATCGACCAGTGCTTTGTCGATGACTTGCCCTTCGCTCACTTCAACACCATCGAGCATGAGCGTGCCGTTGGCTGGCAGGCTGTCGATCCGGATTGATTCGACCGAGTCACCGGTATCGAGCTCGAGTGTGTTGAGCTCGATCGTCGCGACACCATCTTCACTGATTTCGACAGATCCTGCTTGCACAATCGGCGCGTCGTTGACGCCGTCAAGATGAACCGTGAGTTCCGCGGTTGTGGTGGTTGAATCTCCCGAATCGGGCTCGGTTGAAGTCACCGAGAACTCGAGATCGAAGTTCATGTCGTAGTTTGCTGATGGCGTGACACTCAAGCTGCTGAGATCCCACCCAGTCAGATCAACATCCTGACCCAGCGCAGTAGCGGTGTTCACACCATCACTGAATACGGATCCCGCTGGAGCTCCGGACACGGTGATGCTGCTGATCTCTTCTGAGCCATCCGCATCGGTGAGCGATGTGCTGACATCGAGTGAAATACTGGAATCTTCCGATCCGAATGCATCGGAGACTTCAACAACCGGAGCATCGGCTACACCACTGACATTGATCGTGAAGGTCGCGTCGGATTCGGACCAGACCTCGCCGTCTGAGACACAGAAGTCGAACTCGGTCGAACCAGACCAGTCAGCGCTTGGCTCGAAGGTTAATCGACCGCGTGATACATCGTGCGCCGAAACCTCATCTCCTGCTTCGACCGCTACGCCGTCGATCAAGAGCGTCCCGTTCGTAGGCAGGTTCTCGATGCGGTAGCTCTCGGGTTGATCTCCGGAGTCAACCTCCATGGATCCCAGCGAGATGACCGCTGTTTCATCCTCATTCACTTCAACCGTTCCATCCACGGCGATCGGGGGATCGTTGACCGCATCGATGTGGACATCGATTGTTGCTGCACCGGTTGTGCTGTCTCCGCTGTCTGCCTCGGTCGAGGTTGCAGAGATGGTGAGTGTGAAATCAGAATCGTGATTGTCTGCAGGGATGATCTGCAGATCATCGAGTTGCAAGCCGCTGATGTCTGCGGTGCCGTCCCATGCGGTCACGGTTGTCACTCCATCGGTCAAGATCGAGCCCGCTGGTGCGCCGGAAACATTGATCGAGGTGATCGATTCGGAGCCGTCGGTATCGCTGAGTGCGACATCAACCGACAACGCTATCGGTGATTCCTCGGTCCCGTTTGCGTCCGCAGTGCTGATCACTGGAGCGTCCGCTTCACCCACAACAACGATGGTCTGGGTCGCGGGCTCAGCGGACCACGCTTCGCCGTCGGAGACGCTGAAGGTGATCCCGGTGCTTCCGCTGTAATCCGAGGCGGGTGTAAAGACCAGATCTCCGGATTCGATCTGCTCGGCGGTGAACACATCACCCGCATCAACAGCATTGCCCTCAAAGGTCAATGATCCGGTCGATGGGAGCGAATCAATACGGAAAGAAGTGATCTCTTGATCGATATCCGGATCGGATCCTGCAAGCACCACTGGGGTCGGGGTGTCTTCTGTCGCGACTGTGGTTGCGTTGATTGGGTCCGGTGCATCGTTGATGCCGGTGACGGTCACAGTGACGGTGTCCACGACTGTGTGCTCGCCATCGGTCGTGGTGATCTGGAAGGTCAGTTCGGTATCCGAAGCGACATTGGGCGACTCGAAAGTCGGGTCAATGGAGAACGGGTCCGACAGATCAACATCAGGACCACCGGTCTGGATCCACTCGTGCATGAGCGTGGTCCCCTCAGGGTCCGACGCGTTCGCGGAGAGTTGAACCGCTGTTTCCTCATCGATACTGAAGTCCGGCCCAGCATCCAGAGTCGGCGCATCGTTGTCCGCGTTGATGAGCACCACCACGGTATCCACAACCGTGTGCTCTCCATCGGAGACCTCGAGCTCGAAAGTCGCGTAGGAGTTCGAGATCTGGTCCGGTGCTGTGAATGTCGCTGTTGCGGTATCGGCGCCGTCGAGCGTCACGCTCGGACCACCCGTCTGGGTCCATGTGTAGGTGAGATTTTCGCTATCAGGATCACTCACGGTCGATGCGAGCGTCACAAAATCATTCTCATTCACACTCTGGAATGGGCCTGCATCAACGATCGGGATGTCGTTGACCCCATCAACGCTGATCACCACTGAATCGATCACATCCGCGATGCCGTCCGAAACGGTGAGTTCAAAGGTGATCTCTTCAGTGCCATCGGTATCCGGCGCTTCAAATGTCGGGGTTGGACTGTTTGGATCGGAGAGTTCGACCTCTGGGCCGCCGGTCTGGACCCATGTGTAGGTCAGTTCATCGCCGTCCTCGTCGGACGCCGCAGAGGTCAGCTGGACGAGCTCACCCTCGGTTGCTGTCTGGTCTGGACCCGCAGACACACTCGGGAGTGTGTTGCCCGGCTCGACATTGAGAATGACCTGGTCTGTAGAGATGTTGGTTCCGTCGGACACCTGCAGTTCGAAGGTGATCTCTCCGGGTTCATCGAGCCCGCGCGTTGAGAAACGAAGCTCTGGGCTGTTCCCACTCCGGATCTTGACATCTGGACCGCCCGTCTGGACCCATCGATAGGACAGGTTCTGTCCTTCTGAGTCTGAGGCACTCGATCCAACACTGTAGAGACTGCCACGGACATGCTCAGCGTTGTCGTCGACATCGACGCTTGGACCATCATTATCCGCTTCAACAATCACATTGACACGAACTGTGTGTGATCCGCTCTCGTCCTCAACGGTGACATCGAAGCTATAAACTTCGTTGTCCGTGAGTTCTGGAGCTGTAAATGTTGGGCTCGCGGTATCCGCTCCGTTGAGATCGATGGTCTCGGTTCCCGCGACCTGAGTCCAGGTGTACTGGACATCATCGCCGGCATTGGTCACACCGATATTCAGCGTAGTGAGTTCACCCTCGGTCGCCATGATGGTTGGGGGCGCTTCAACTTGCAACGGCCCGCTTTGACCAACTCCTGCATCTCCGCCGTCTTGTTGATTGCCGTCGCCATTGTCACCACCATCCTCGGCTCCGCCATCACCGGCCTGCGGATCATTGGGATCGGCTTCACCGCCCTGATCTTCTTCCCCTTGCTCGCCGGCGTTCTGATCACCGCCGTTTTGTTCGTTCCCGCCTTGAGCACCGCCGTCAGCCCCCGCTTGGGCACCGTCTCCTGGATTGCCATCCCCACCACCCGCATCGACGGCGTTGGCGTTGACTTGTACTGTAATCGTATCGATTGTGGTCGATGTACCGTCGGTCACCTCGACCTGGAAGACCAGTTCGGCGTCCTCATCGACCGATGGTGCACCAAAGGTCGCTTCGGATGAACCAGCATCGCTGATCTCGACTTCTGGACCCGAAATCTGGGTCCAGTTGTACAGCACGGCTTTCCCTTCCGGATCCTCACCGTTCGCCGTGAGTGTCCCCGTATCACCAGAATCAACAGCGAAGTTTGCGCCGGCTTCTACAGTTGGCGCGTCGTTGACCGCGTTGACCAGCACATCGACCGTACCGACCGACGAGACATCGCCGTCGCTTGCGGTCACTTCAAAGGTGAGCCAAGAATTCGTGATTCCCTCTGGAGAGGTGAATGTTGGGTTTTGAGAATCCGTTCCGCTGAGTTCAACCGGAGTCCCACCGACCTGTCTCCATGAGTAGGTCACCCCTTCGCCCTCTGGATCGGTTGCACTTGCTGACAGCTCGACCGCTTCATGCTCACCAACCACTTGTGATGGAAGTGAAGTAAACTCAGGAGCATCATCATCGGCATTGATCGTGACCATCACACTGTCGGTCGATTCGTTGACGCCGTCAGAGACTGTGAGCTCGAAGCTGACATTGGTATTCACCACACCCTCTGGTGCATCAAAGGTAGCGGTTGGTGCGTTTGCATCTGTGAGCGTAACCGGTGGTCCGGAGGTTTGTCTCCAGGTATAGGTGAGTTCGTCGCTGTCTGAATCATCCGCGGTTGCAACGAGTTCAACTGTCTTCCCTTCCTCGACCTCGAAGTCTTCACCCGCACTGATCACGGCCGCATCATCGACGGCATCGACATGGATCGTGACAAATTCCACGACTTCAGTCTCGCCGTCCGATGCGGTCAGTTTAAAGACCAGATCGGTGCTCTCCGTTGACTGATTTGCTGTGAATGTTGGGTTCAATGAATCCGCGTTCTCAAGTTCGACCGGTGGTCCAGAGACTTGTTCCCATGTCTGGATTGTTGCGTACCCCTCAGGATCTACGACCGATGCGCCGAGCGTGACCGCATCCCCCTCATTCACGGTTTGATCCGCGTCCATGTCGATGACAACCGGATCATTTTCCGCTGAGATCGCGATCGTGATGTACTGGGTCCCGGTGTTGGTGCCGTCAGACACCTCGGCGCGGAAACGGAGCACTGTATCGCTGTCTGATTCTGGCGCTTGGAATGAGGGCTGGCTGGTGTCCGTGCCGTCCAGTTCGACGA
>JAEPQP010000248.1 GCA_017640485.1 Phycisphaerales bacterium
ACGTCGAGCTCGTCGAGGACCTCCGAGTCGATGGTCAGCGTCATGCGTACTGCGGGCTTCTTCCGGGCGTTCAGCGCGTTTCTGGGGGCCACGGCGCCCACACAAGCCGTCACCAGGAAGCTGTCGGCCATCGGTCCTTCGAGCCCGGCGAGCCACTCGCGGGCGGCTTCGGGACCTTCGCCCAGGGCACGCTCGCCCTTGGCCAGGATGTCCAGTCCGATGGCTGGCGCAGAGGCAGCCCGCTCAAAGGCCTCATCCACACGATCCTGTCCAAAAATATCGATGACAGCGCTCTTGAGTGGCTTTCCCATTTACGGCCTCCCTCGTCTTCTTCAATCCTGCTCGTCCTGCTGGGCCAGTCGTCTGAGGATCCTGCCCACATTGGAACCTGTCCACGCTTGTCCGCGTCGGTTGCGATGGCCGTGGGCGTTGAGGTGTCCGGCGATGTCTTTGTATGTCGCGCCGCCGATGCGCAGCGTCCGCATCCGGTCGAGCACAATCAACTCCATCGGAACCGCTGCCACCACTCTGTGACCTCGCTCGTCGATCTGTTCGGTGTAGGTCATCCCATATGGAAGCTGCCCCGCGTGTCCGCCAGACTCTCGATGTCTGCTCAGCCCCTCTTTGACAAGCTGCGAACTGGTCATGCTCGAGTCATGCACCAGACTGTGACAGCTTCCACACAGAGGCACTGTCCGAGTTCCTCCGCGCACATCAGGGACGACATGATGCATGTGCTCGCTCACTGCCCCACACTCAAAGCACAGTCCCAGATCGATGATGATGACGGTCTTGTCGTCCATGACGTCGCCAATGCTTCTTCGAGAGTATGTGCATCATAATGCATCACACAACATCACTCTGATGCAAGTTGACTGTCCTGGTTCAGCCGTGTTCGGCCTTGGCCGTCCGTTTCCATCCCGCATCCGAGCAGTGGAGAAGGAGAAACTCGCCAGGCTCATAACCTGGAGATCGGTGGTGCAAGTCCACCCTGCGCCACTTCCTCTTTCCCATCTCTTCCACATTCCAAAG
>JAEPQP010000211.1 GCA_017640485.1 Phycisphaerales bacterium
AACATCGATCCCGCGATCACCAGCCGCTGGTCACCCTCAACCTCGATCCCAATATTGGCACCGGCCGCCATCACTCACCCCCCCGCTCGCCCCCGCCGCCTTCCTGACCCAGAATCGAGAACGCCCCGAGCCCCGCACCCGTCAACCGATCCGCGAGCTCGATCAACACCCCCGAACTCGACCCCACATCCACCGCAAGCACGATCGGCGCATCCGGGAACTCCACCCGCATCTCCTCGACCAACCCAACCACCGAATCCATGTCCGTCTCTTCACGATTGACAAACAACCCGCCATCATCCCCGATGGAGATCATGATCGGCGCCGTCTGCTCCGCAGGAACCCCCGACGCAAGCTCCGGAAGATCCACATTCATCACATCCGCGCGGACCATCATCACAATCGAGAACACAAAGAAAGTCAGCAGCAAGAACACCACATCGATCATCGGCGTCAACTCAACACGCACCTCATCAACAGACCTCCGCAACCGGCGCATCACACCACCTCCCCCTCGACATTCGGGGCCCCGTTCTTCCCGTCCGCGACCTTCCGAACATACGACTTCCCGCCCCACACCGTTGGAGTCCCCTCCTCAAGATCCCGCCCTGCCTGCCGGAAGATCCGTCCCACTAAAAACGACCCGAAAGCAAACCCCGGAATCTGCGTCAGCGGCGCATGACTCATCCGCAGCATCAACCCCACCGCGAGCACCCACGCCCCGATCCCCGCGAACCCGAGCAGCCCCGCCCACAACCGCGTCGCGTCATCCCCCAGCACCACCGCAAGCACCCCGCACGCCAGCGCCATCGCGGGCAGCCCCGCATTCAAAAACGGCACCCGCACCCCGTACCGCTTCAACCGCTTCGCTTCACGATTCGCAGACTCCGTGTAAATCCGCTTCCACCCACGCACAAACTCGCTCCAGCTCCCGTACATCCCGCAACGCAGGATCCCGTCCGCCATCAAGAGCCCGCTGCTCAGTTTCCGGAACTTGTACTGCTGCGCAAACGCGATGTCCTCAAGCACCGCCCGCTTCACCTGCTCGTGTCCGCCCATCCCGTGATAGGGACCGCTCTTGAACAACATAAACTGCCCGTTCGCAAACGGCCGTTGCTCTTCCCACCCCTGATTCACACGAAGCAACGGGAACTGCCGCGCTAGCTCAAACGCCGCCGCGGGCTGCACCCACTTCTCAAACCACCGCTCCCCGTCAAGCGTGCTGAGCAAACTCAACATATCCAACCCGCGATCATTCGCGAGCGCCACCGTCGCACGAACACACGCCGGATCAAACCAGGTATCCGCATCACTAAACAGATACACATCCGCCCCCTTCGCGTGCGTCGATCGCGTCACCCCGCAATGCGCCGCGTGCACCTTCCCCGCCCATTCATCCGGACATTCATCAATTTGCACGATCTCAAAGCGATGGTCCCCCCCGATCGCTTCCGTCGCGACCCCGAAGGTGTCGTCCGTGCACCGATCCAGCGCCAGCACCACCGTCAACCGATCGTAATCCTGCCCCTTGAGCGACTCGATCAGTTTCGCGATGTTCCCCGCCTCGTTATGCGCAGGCACAACCACGCACACCTTCTCCTCCGGAGGCGTCCGATCCGCGATCGCGATCCCGTCCCGCGCCGTAGGCAGCAACCGCCCCGTCCGCACGATCGCCCCCGCGACCGCGCCCCAGTACACCAGCGATGCCACCGATCCCGCGATGAGCACAAACATCAGAATATCAAGACCAACACTCGGCATAGAAACTTCAATCGCCTCCCGCAAATCCTAGGAGCCACTCGAACCACAACCCAAAACCCACGCCCTACTATTCCCGCATGGAAAACGACCAGCAATCCAGCACAAACTCAGCAGAG
>JAEPQP010000165.1 GCA_017640485.1 Phycisphaerales bacterium
CACACGCTCCTCTGCACCCGTCAGGATGACCTGCTGCGAGGACTTGACGGTGCGTGTCCTGGAGATAGACGAGATGTCGTCCATCACCGGGTGGTACCAGGTCGTGTCAGGCTTCATGATGTCCGGAGCATCCTCATAAATATTCTGCTCCGCGTCTTCCTCGTAGAAGACTTCTGAATCGATGAAGTCTTGCTCCTTGAGCATAATGGTCGCAAGCAAGCGTTCGTCTTCGTGCGAAAGCTGCTTCGATGATTTGCCGGCACGCGTCGATGTACGCGAAACACCAACGCGGTGCCTGCGTCGCATCTGCTCCAGTGGACTCGGTCCACGCCCTGAGCTTGCATTTGTGTGTGCTGTTTGCGTCATGCTGTCTCCTCGCTGCGTTCCTGCAGCGAAATTTTCCGTCTTGACCGACCCTGCTGATCGATCAGAAGATCTTGTGTTGTAGATCAGTTCGATGCATCTCATCAAACCGATCCGCTTCTCATACCGATCCGTGCAAGCACGCAATATGCCGGCACCGATCCCACCACACCAAGCCTGACAGATCAAAGTTCCTGAAATCGATCAGAAATACCCTGAATCCTGAAAGCCCTGATTGTCTCGTGTCATCCAGACCCAATCTGGTCCAGAGCACGATGTCCTTTTGGAACACATTTTGAAGCCCCACATCCGGTGTGAAGCACTTTCGCCGGCGACTCGAATGGGGTGGGTCAGGCACTCTTGGTGCTTGCTGACCGCAGATGAACGAGTGCGGGCTGGAGAAGACTCAAAGTCTTCATAGAGCGGCCCAAACTGAGCCGGTCCCTAGTCTTACGCACCGCACCGAAAAGAAGTTTCCCGATGCGGAACGAATTGTGAACAAATCATCAAATTGTCGGGCAGCGTCAGGTGCTGACCACAACATGTTCCGTCAAACCGAGCCGCTCAAACGCTGACACCCGACCCGCCGAACAGCGGTTGTCCCCGACCAATCCTTCGATCGTCTCCAATGATCCGGTCATCCACGCAGGACCCAGCATCATCAAACCACAAGCCGTCCTGGCTTGAGAAATCTCTGATTCCGGATCGATCCTCAACTGACTTTCAGAAGCGATCGAACACACAACTCAGAGTACTTGACGACCGATAATGAGCCGCCTACAGTCGCTTGTACTGATCACCAGAGTTGACACTTTCGGGCTTATCCTGTCGAAACAGCCTATTCACAGGCACTTTCAGACAGCCAAAGCCAAGGTCTTACCGATGACTCGCACAAACGCGACCCCATCGTAGCACAAGACCCAGAAAGACACAACCCCACTCATTTAAACGCTGAGATATCCACAATTTGGGATAGAAATACCCACCTCTGTGTACGGAATATGTCCGGCATACCGCGCCTATGATCTCATCATACAGTGTGCGGACCATCAACCTCCGCATCCATACACGACCAATGTCTCGCCGAGTTCCCTCGGCGACCCGATTAGGAGCCCAAAAATGCCATTCGAACTCCCTGAACTCGGATACGCCTACGACGCGCTCGAACCCCATTTCGACGCCAAAACAATGGAAATTCACCACTCCAAGCACCACGCGGCCTACATCGCCAAAGCCAACGACGCCCTCCAAGGCACCGACTGGGACGGCAAATGCTTCGGAGAAATCCTCGCTCGCATCCAGATGGTCCCCGAAGACATCCGCACCGCCGTCCAGAACAATGTCGGAGGCCACGCGAACCACTCCCTCTTCTGGTCCATCCTCTCACCAAATGGTGGGGGCGCTCCGGAGGGCGAACTCGCCGACGCGATCAACGACGCATTCGGATCATTCGACGCGTTCAAAGAGCAGTTTGCAAACGCCGCCGCGACCCGCTTCGGTTCAGGTTGGGCCTGGCTCGGATTCGACGAGAACGGCAAACTCCATGTCGGATCCACCCCAAACCAAGACTCCCCGATCATGTTTGGACACAAGCCCATCCTCGGCCTCGATGTCTGGGAGCACGCCTACTACCTCCACTACCAGAACCGCCGACCAGACTACATCAGCGCCTTCTGGAATGTCGTCGACTGGTCCAAAGTCGCCGAGCACTACAACCAGTTCAAGAGCTGAGTCACCACAACCAGTTCAGACCATCAACCCACAAACCCGGAGCACGCCTCCGGGTTTTTTGTATCACCCACGCGATCCGCTTCGTATCATCTCTCATGCGAAAGCAATCCCTGATCCTCACCGCTTGGCTCGCGCTGCCCTTCATCTGCTTGACGATCCTCATGGTCTGGATCTTCACCTCCCTCGACAAAGACAAACTCATGGCCGATGCCCCCCCAGTCGGCGCCGGAGCCGGAGACACCGGGAACGCCAACGCTCTGGGACAACTCCTCGCCGGTCGCGACCCCGACGAGATCTCCAGCGCCAACCAAGCCCGAAGAGACGGCACCGCCATCGACCCCTTCAACTGGCCGGGTGGCACGCTCCTCACCTTTACACATTCGCCCCCAACCGATCGAAATCCATCCAACCTCGAAGCGCGAGTCGTCCTCGAATCCAAAGGCCGAATCACCATCCTCATCCGGACACCAAAGCCACTGGACGCAATCAACTCCGATGATGATGCATCGCAGCAGTGGGGCATCACCCTCGACCAGTTCGGTCCGGAGCTGACCAGCGCCAAGATCGCCGTCGGCTACCGAACCGAGACCTCAACCTCCGCCGATTGGCTCCTGACCCCAATCCCGCTCGAGTACATCATCCCGGGCGAAACCTTGTCCTCGGATCCGATGAAGGTCCCGCTGCGGATCGATGTCATAGAGCCATGAGACTCCTGACCCGAAAGATCTACCGCGCCTACCCAGAACTCGACAAGTTCGAGGATGATGTGTGCAAGCGGTACATCAAACGGGCCAAGCGTCTTCAGAACACTTGGAAGTTGTGGCTCTTTCAGTTATTGGCTCTACTTATCTCGATCGTCCTATGGGGGATTGCATCGAGTCTAATCGAGTTAATACTGTTCTTTGGCGAAGCCACTAGACGAGATCAGCTGGTGTACATTATGCTGAATCCAATACATCTCGTTTTCAAAATAATACAAATGTCTGGATACATCTTTGTTCCAGCAATTTGTTGTCTTCGTGTTCGCGATCGCTGGCTCCACCGCTGCATCCGCAAGCAACTCACCGGAGTCCAATGCGGCGCCTGCGGCTACTCGCTCCTCGGACTCAGCATCTCGGACGAAAACAACACCCCAAGCGTCCACTGTCCAGAGTGCGGCCTACAAACCGTTCTCAAAGACATGGGCTTGACCCAAGCCGACATCAATCCAAATCTCGCTAGCTCCTAAGCACCCGCAAGTGCGAATACCCCCGCCCCAGCACATCCCTGCTCGGCGCACTCAACCACCCATCCAAAACCTCCGAATACACCTGCCGGAAATCAGCCGTGTATTTCAGATCCCCCTCATCCAGATCCGTCAGCGACGGATACCGCGAGTGCAAGCCCGGCTTGACCATCGGACCAAACATGAACATCGGTGCCGCTGTGCCGTGATCGGTCCCGCCCGATCCGTTCTGTCCAACGCGCCGACCAAACTCACTAAAGCACATCGACAGCACGCGCCCGTCATTCTCCTGTGCTTTGAGGTCCTTGTAGAACGCATCGACCGCGTCGGACAACTGCCCGAGCAAGCGAGCGTGCGTCCCCTGCAAACCCCCTTGATTCGCGTGCGTGTCAAAGCTGCCGTGCGACACGTAGTACACCCGCGTCGGCATCCCCGCACGGATCATCGACGCAACCATACTCAACTGATTCGCAAGCGCGGTGTTCGGATACGAAACCAACGACTCCGCATCCACGGCTTTCCGGATCTTCTGACTCGACAACTGCGCATCCATCGCCGTCCGCACCAAGAACGAACGATTATCATCCGCGCCGCTCTTGGTCGTCATCGCTTCGTTCTCTTTGATCGTCTTGTGATACTCGCCGCTCAGACCACGACCGAGCTTGTCACCAGTCCACTGGTACAGATCCGCCTTCTCAATCGCGACCGGCATCATCGCGCGACCCTTGAGTGCCAACGGAGCTTCCTTCCCGATCGCAACCATCGGTTCAGGGGTCGCTTGCTGCTGATTACCAGGGGCACCGTTCTTCCCAGGAGTCCCCGATCCAAAGCCCGAACACTGCGAGTCGATGTACTTCCCGAGCCACCCGTCTCA
>JAEPQP010000106.1 GCA_017640485.1 Phycisphaerales bacterium
GAAGGAACTCGGTCTCCAGGTTGAGAACTACCCGACCGACCTCGGCCTCAAGTACCAGCTCGGCAAGCTGCTCTTCCAAGACGGCAAGTACAACGAAGCGATCGAGCAGTTCCAGCTCGCGCAGAACGAGCCCAAGCTCAAGCGTGAGGTCCTGAACCTGATGGGCCAATCCTTCATGAATCTCGGAGGATGGGAAGACGCCGCGATCCAGACCTTCCGCCAAGCCCTTAACAACAAGCTCGACGACGATTCCGAGCTCGGTATGGATATCCGCTACTCGCTCATGAAAGCACTCGCGGATAAGGCCGAGAAAGACTCCGACCTCGAATCTGCAAAGGAAGCGGACTCCATCGCCGCCGCGATCGCGATCCAGCAGTTCAACTACCGCGATGTCCGCGAGCAACGCCAGCACATCAAGTCGATCATTGCCAAAATCAATGACTGATTGAGCCCGAGATCCTCTGCAATGCCCAATCGTCCGGATGACAAAGCGATCGCCATCATCCCCGCCCGGCTGGGTTCAACCCGATTCCCACGCAAAGCCCTCGCCGACGAGACCGGAAAGCCGATGGTCGTCCATGTCTGCGAGCAAGCCGCCAAAGCAGAGTCCGTAAACCGAGTCGTTGTTGCGACCGACGCCGAGGAAATCAAATCTGCCGTCGAAATCCATGGCTTCGAAGCGGTGATGACTTCAGTCGAGCACACGAATGGAACGAGCAGACTCGCTGAAGCTTCAGAACTCCTCAGCTTGCACAAGCACCAAGTCATCATCAATGTGCAAGGCGATGAACCGGAGATCAATCCCTCGACCATCGATGCGGCATTCGACGCACTGTGCCCGATCAAAGGACCAAGCGAGCGAGCCGTTGGAACAGTAGTCTGTCCCATCGATACCGATGCGGACTTCGAGAATCCCAATGTCGTCAAAGCGGTGATGACGGATTCCAAAATCACGCGCCCCGCCGAGAACGATGAGCAGATCAGCATCGGGAAAGCACTGTACTTTTCGAGATCCCCAGTCCCGTATCCTAGAGAACAGACAAGCAGACCCTCGTACCGTCATGTCGGGATCTACGCCTACACATCCGAATCAATCATGAGCTACCTCACATGGAAGCCGTCATCGCTCGAACGGACAGAATCGCTCGAACAACTACGCTGGCTCGACCATGACCATCGCATCTACGCCGCGATCATCGAAGCACCACACACCGGGATCGACACCCCAGAACAATACCGGTCCTTCGTCGAGCGATTCAAAGCCGCTCAATCTTGAGAATTTCACCCGATATTGTCCACAATGACCCCCGCGCCCTTGCATCTCCGTCCACTGCGTTGGTACGATGAGACATGCCCACACCGAGTGATGACACCTCGTCTGTAGATCACCAGTCCAGTGACCTCCTCGCCAAAGCCGGCAACATCTCCGGAGCCGAGAGGGAGTTCTTCTCCCCCATGCCCGATGGGTATGTCCCAGGCAAACACAAATATGTCGCCGTCCTCGGCACCGTGATGTCAGGACTCGGCAAGGGAATCTTCTCGTCATCCATGGCCAAGGTCCTCAAAGACAAGGGCTTACGAGTCGCTCCAATCAAACTCGAGGGCTATCTCAACATCGATTCAGGAACCTTGAACCCATACCGCCACGGCGAAGTCTTCGTCCTCGATGACGGCACCGAATGCGATATGGATCTGGGAACCTACGAGCGCATGCTCGATCAGAATCTCACCAAACGCAACTTCGTCACCGCGGGTCAGATTTACTCCGAGATCCTCGACCGCGAACGGCAGGGCGTGTATCTCGGACGCGATGTCCAGATGATCCCCCATGTCACCGGCGAAGTGAAACGCAAACTCCGCGAACTCGCACTCCGAGGCGACGGCGACGGTCCCGCCGATGTCGTCTTCGTCGAAGTGGGGGGCACCGTCGGTGATTACGAGAACGGCTTCTACATCGAAGCACTCCGCGAGCTCGCCTTCGAAGAAGGACCAGGCACCGTCTGCTTCGTCGCGCTGACCTATGTCATCGAACCACAAGCGCTGGGCGAACAAAAATCCAAAGCCGCCCAGCTTGGGATCAAGCGTCTCATGGAATCGGGGATCCAACCCCAGCTCATCGCATGCCGCGCCGAGCAGCCAGTCGAGAGCAAGGTCCGCGAGAAGATCGCGATGTTTTCCAATGTCCCGATGGAACGCGTCTTCTCGATGCACGATCGCGACAGCATCTACACCATTCCCGACGAGCTTCGCGCACAGGGGCTCGATCGGGAAATTCTGTCCACGCTCCACCTCCACGACCGCGTCAACGCGACCGCCGAGGACTCCGCACGCAAGCGGTGGGGCACCTTTGTCGATGGACTGACCGCTGAGCGGAACCAGACCGTCCGCATCGGGATCATCGGTAAATACGCCGAACTCCGCGACGCGTACGCCTCGATCGACAAAGCGCTCGAGCATTGCGAAGCCCACTTCCGCTGCCAGGTCGACCAGGTCTGGATGGACACCACGGATATCAACGACTCAAACGCCGCCGATCGTCTCAAAGACCTCGACGGCGTGATCGTTCCTGGAGGGTTTGGTTCACGAGGTGTCGAAGGGAAGATCTCCTGCGTCAAACACTGCCGAGAGCACGGCGTCCCATACCTCGGGATCTGTCTCGGGTTCCAGGTCGCCGTCATCGAGTTTGCGCGGAATGTCCTCGGAATCAACGAAGCGTACTCGACCGAGTTCGATCCGATGACCAACGCCGCGTTGATCTCCGAACTCCCAGAACAGAAAAAGATCGAAGGACTCGGAGGGACCATGCGTCTCGGCGCTCAGGATGTCCAGATCACCCCAGGCACCCTCGCCTCCTTCCTCGCCGACGGGAAAGCTTCGATCCCCGAACGCTTCCGCCACCGCTACGAAGTCGAGCCGGCCTTCATCGAGCGTCTCGAAGCCGGAGGACTGATCTTCTCAGGCCGTCACCCTGAACAGCCCATCATGCAGATACTCGAACTCCCCGCTGTCGCTTCGACCGATGACACGATCGCCCCTTCTGAACCGATCACGCATCCGTACTTCATCGGCGCTCAGTTCCACCCAGAACTCACCTCGCGTCCGCTGACCCCGCAACCCATGTTCATGGGACTCGTCGCCGCAGCGCTCCAGCACCGTTTCGAGCACAACGAAACCCAGTGGGAACAGATGCTCCGCTCGAGCCCTGTCCTCAAACGTTGGCTTAGAACCCCGAACGGTCATCCGCAATCAGCGAACTGATCCAGTTCATTCATTGATCGCTCGTAGAGCATCAGTGCTGTCACGCAAAATGAACGCGCTGAGCACATCGGGTCTCCCCAAGTTCACGCAGCAGTTGTTCACCAGCGTCTGTGCATGAAGCATCGCATCGAGTCTCATGTCTGTGTCGTCCGACTCAACAGAGCACGCGACAAAGACATGCACGCCCCAAGGCCGATTGATCCCATTGTCGGGCTGCAGTTCGCGGGTGTGCCAGCGGACCAAGCCCTCGACCACCTCGCGATCACCAAGATGCCACAACGCATGAAGCGATGACAACTCGATCAAAGTCCGATGCTCAATCGCGTAATCATCAGAAACCAAGCCGTCCTTTGAGCCCTCAACCCCCCGCACCCATTTCCTCCAATCGGTGTTGACATCATGGGTCGCATCCCAAAGCCGCTCGTCCAGATCGGGTTCTCTTCCAGAACTCCTCGGCTCATACCCCACTCCCAAGACCCTACTCAGCAGCGCCCGGTCCGTCGCTCGCTTGCTCCCATACTCATCCCGGAACGAGTCGATGTACCCTTCTTTCACTTCGTCGGATCCATCAAAGGGAACCGGCGACAAGGGCTCTGCAATCAGCGACTCAAGATGGGCAATCCACTGCTCGGTCGACGGAATATTCGGCTGCGTTTCCATGCCCAATCATAGTGCCGACACCCGAATCATCCCCGGGTCTGGTCTACGATTACCCATGACTCAAGCATCCACAACCGACCTCCTCAAGACCCCACTCCACCAGTACCATACCGAGTACAACGCCCAGATGGTCGACTACGCCGGCTGGGAAATGCCCATCAAGTACGACACCTCAGTCCACGATGAGCATGTCCACTGCCGGACCAACGGGTCCCTCTTCGATGTCTCACACATGGGTCGGCTCTCGATCAAAGGCAAAGACGCTGCCCGACTCCTTGAACGCACCTGCACCCGCCGCATCGGAGACATGCAGCACGGCCAGTGCCGCTACTCATTCATGTGCAACGAAACTGGAGGGGTCCTCGACGATGTCATCGCGATGCGTCTCGACGACGAAGAGTTCCTCGTCGTGGTCAACGGCGCCAACCGAACCAAAATCATCGCTCACCTCACCGCCGTGATCCACGAGCGTAGCTTCAAGGTCAAGCTCGAAGACCGAACCGAGAAAACCGCGATGGTCGCGATCCAAGGTCCAAAGGTTATGGAGCTCATCTCCAAAGTCTCCGAAGAACTCGGCGCTCTCAAACGCTTCCGCTTCGCGACCAAGAACCTCATGATCATGAAGATCCTCATCGCACGGACCGGATACACCGGAGAGAACGGCGTCGAGGTGTTCCTCCCCGCGTCCGCTGTCTCCATGGCAATCAAACTCCTCCAGAAAGAAGCTGTGTCCATTGAGTCCGATCTTGATCTCAAGCCCTGCGGCCTCGCCGCACGCGATACCCTCCGTCTCGAAGCGGGACTCCCGCTCTACGGCCACGAACTCAGCGAGACCATCTCCGCCCATGCAGTCAACATGCCGTTTGCGATGAACCTCAACAAAGCCATCGAAGACGACGGAGAGACCTTCATCGGACAAGAAGCTCTGATCAAAGAGCAAGAAGCGGGTGGTCCATCAATCACCCTCGTCGGGATCGAGCTTGACTCCAAGCGGACCGCTCGCCAAGACATGCCGGTCCTTGTGGAGGGCAACTCAGTCGGATCGGTCACTTCCGGATGCATGTCACCGACACTCGGGAAGTCCATCGCGATGGCCTACATCAACACTGATCAGAGCGAGCCGGGGACCAAAGTCAGCATCGATACCGGACGAGCACAGCTCGAAGGTGTCATCGTCCCGCTCCCGTTCTACAAAGCACCGAAGTAACGATCAAACCGCGTCATCATCCGAGTCGGATAGATCCAACTCATGCTCAACCCAGCCCGCGTTGGTGTGCCTCACGATGGTCCCGCTGACCTCGTAGATCACCTGCTCGGCGATATTTGTACAGTGATCAGCCATGACTACCACTTGATGAATAATGGAGTGCAGATCAAACGCGTGATCCACCCCGAGCCGCCCGTCGCTGATCCGTTCCTCAGATTTCCGAACAATCAGGTCATAGAACTCCAAGACCGTTCCCTCTGCACTCAACACCTGTTTGGCTCGTTGAGCATCAGAATCAGCAAAGCATCGCACCGCGTCCCGCAGGATCCCTACGACCGAGTTGGTCATCACCATCGTGGTCTTGGGAAACTTCGAGGTTCGATCCCCGAGTGAAACCACCCGTTGGGCGACATCCGCTGCAGCATCTGCGATCCGCTCGAGCTCGTTGTTGACCTTGACCGCCGAAAGTAAGCCGCGGATATGCTGCGAGCTGACAGGGCACGCAGTCCTGGTCGCGTGTTCAAGCAGGTCCACCGCATCGCGCTCGATCTCTAGATCAGCCTGATCCACTTCGTCATCGCGGGTCATCAATTCAATCGCTCGATCAGCGTCTCGATCAAAGATCGTCTGAAAGACGCCCTCAGCGATCTCGCTCACCAGCATCCCCTGTACACCAAGCCGAGCTCGGATCGCCGCAAGCCGCTCTTCAAACTGATCGGGGGTCATAGCCATCAGTGGATCCTTCTCAAGTCACACGAATCACATGAACGATACCCGATTTTTCCTGATCGTTCACCCCCAACGACCTATCCTCACCCAAATCGGATTTCTTTTGCAGCGTTACGCACATCAGGAGCACCAAGATGGCTTTCGATATCGACCTCGTCCACGCCCGCCAGATCCTCGACTCCCGCGGCAACCCAACCGTAGAGGTCGATGTCGTCCTCGCATCCGGAGCTGTCGGACGCGCCGCGGTTCCCTCCGGCGCCTCCACCGGAGAGAATGAAGCCGTCGAACTCCGCGACGGCGGCGAGACCTACATGGGCAAAGCCGTCGAGCAAGCCGTCGAAAATGTCAACGACCAAATCGCCCGCGAGATCGAAGGGCTCGATGCCCGCGATCAAGAAGGCGTCGATCAAGCCATGATCGACCTCGATGGATCTCCGAACAAATCCAACCTCGGCGCCAACGCGATCCTCGGCGTCTCCATGGCCGTTGCCAAAGCCGCCGCAGAGACCTCCGGACTCCCGCTCTACCGCTACCTCGGGGGATCAGCCGCCAAGACCCTCCCCGTCCCGATGCTCAACATCCTCAACGGCGGGAAGCACGCCGACAACACCGTGGACTTCCAAGAGTTCATGATCCAGCCTTGGGGATTCAGCGATTTCAACCAAGCCTTCCGCGCCGGAGTGGAGATCTACCACGCACTCAAGTCCGTCCTGAGCAAGCAAGGCATGTCCACAGCAGTCGGGGACGAAGGCGGATTCGCGCCAAACCTCAAAGACAACGAGGACGCCCTGAAGATCATCGAAGAAGCCGTGGACAAAGCCGGATACTCATGGGGAGAGCAGATCTTCGTCGCTCTCGACCCAGCGACTTCCGAACTCTGGAACGAAGCGGAGAAAGACGGCAAGAAGGGCTACAAGTTCTTCTCCTCTTCGCAAGAGATCATCTCCTCCGACGACCTCATCTCGATCTGGGCCGACTGGTGCAAGAAGTACCCCATCCGCTCCATCGAAGACGGGCTCGCTGAAAACGACTGGGAAGGTTGGGCAAAGCTCACTGCCCAACTGGGAGACAAGGTCCAGCTCGTCGGAGATGACCTCTTCGTCACCAACAAGAAGTTTGTCGAGCGCGGGGTCGCGGAGAAATCAGCCAACGCCGTGCTCGTCAAGGTCAACCAGATCGGCACGCTCTCCGAAACCTTTGATGCCGTCAACTACGCAATGACCAACAAGTTCAACTGCGTCCTGAGTCACCGTTCGGGAGAAACCGAAGACTCGACGATCGCCGACATCGCCGTCGCAACCAACTGTGGACAGATCAAAACAGGCGCCCCGTGTCGCTCTGACCGCAACGCAAAGTACAACCAGCTCATCCGCATCGCAGAAGAACTCGGTGACTCCGCGATCTACGGCTCATCGACCTGGAACAAATAACTCAACCCGATCCCTTTCAAATCGGTACAACCAATCCCATGGGTCAGCAAGACTGGAAATCCTCGTACGACGATCACGGAGACCGATTCGCGGGAATCAAAAAGGTCCTCGCCAGGATCTTCGGAGACGGCGAGAACCCGCTCGCGTGGGGATTCCCACTCGCCTCAGTCAATGCGATCAGCGTCCGAGTCCACCTCGTCATGCTGCTGTACCTGCTTACACAGCTGATCTTCACCTTGCCGGGTCATAAATCCGGAGCGATGTTCGTAATCCCGAGTCTTGTTGCATTGATTGTGCTGGTCATCCTGCGAGAAGCAGCCGGCGTCTATGTCGCTCTCCGAAACGGCGCTGTTTGCGAACGCATCATGCTCTGGCCGCTCGGATCGCTCGAGTCCCCCCGATTCGAGAATGAATCAACACCAGCCTCCGAACTCCGTGCTGCACTCGCGCCAACGGCGTTGCATCTCGCGTGCATCCCGCTCTTTCTCATTCCCCTGGTGCTGCTCACCAGTTCATTCCAAGCAGCGATCTTCAATCCCTTCAGCCCATCGTCCTCCATTTTCGAACTCACGCTCAAAGATTCCAACACAACTCCTTGGTGGTTGGTGACCATCTGGTCGTTCCATGTGGTCAATCTCATGGTCCTCGTGCTGAACCTGATCCCGATGTTCCCGCTCGACGGCGCCCGGATCCTGCAGATCATGCTCGAGCGATCCAGATCCCAGATCGCCGCACTCCACGCAACCGCATTCACCGGTCTCTGGGTCGCCACCGCTGTCGGACTGATCGGGATCATCTTCTCCGATGCAACGACATTACTCGCGATCGCAATTGTTGCCGGGATTGTTTGCACCATCGAGCGGAGAAGAGCACAGTTTCTCGGACACGCATCCATAGTGCCCGGATACTCGGAATACCAAGCCGACACACCAGAACCCGAGCACGATGACCCGCCAGCACCTCCAAGCGGTCCAGATCAGGAGCAGCTCGACACGATCCTCCAAAAAATATCAGACTCCGGGATCGATTCACTCTCACGCAGCGAGCGACGAACGCTCAAGAAAGCGACCGAATCAAGCCGAAAAACGGAATAAGCGGGTCCAAACTCCCAATCATCCGACAGTCACCCATTCCCCAAGGCCATCTCCACATGGGCATCCACGACCGAGACTACAACCGCACAGGATCAGGATTCGGCGCCCCGCCAACGCGAAGCCAGGGCATGCTCGTGCGTTCACCCGGATGGTCCGTGAATACCTGGGTCATTGTTATCAACATCGCGATCCACATACTCGCGGTCACCATCCTCTTTCCCACGCTCTACAACATCGGATCAATGTCGGTTTTCAACGGCTTCCAGCGCCTCGAAGTCTGGAGACTCATCACCTTTCAGTTCCTCCATGATCCAAGCAGCATCTGGCACCTCGGCATGAACATGTTCGGTCTCTGGATCTTTGGCCCGATGGTCGAAGAGTATCTCGGAGGTAAGAAGTACCTCGCCTTCTACCTCGTATGCGGTCTTGCAGGCGGACTCCTCTTCTCCATCCTCACCGTTCTCGGGAATGTCACCGGCGCGAGCATGCCTGGACTGCTCACCAACGATTACGCGACCCCGCTCATCGGTGCATCCGCAGGGGTCTTCGGCGTCATCGTCGCGTGCGCCCACATCCAGCCCAACACCACCATCCAACTCCTCTTCCCCCCGATCCCGATGAAGCTCAAGTTCTTCGCATACGGCTATGTCGGTCTCGCGCTTTTCCAACTCCTCGCCGGATCTTCAAACGCCGGGGGAGAAGCCGCTCACTTGGGTGGCGCCATCGCCGGGTTCTATTTCATCCGAAACTCGCACCACCTCATGGATTTCTTTGATGTCTTCGATGACTCCAGAAAGAAGAACCCAAGCGCCAAGCCCAACAAACCACGCAAACCCAAGCAACCCCGAGGGGTCCCAACAGACGACGAAATCGATCGCATCCTCGCGAAAGTCAACAGTTCCGGACTCCAGTCGCTCACAGACAAAGAAAAGCGGACACTCAACAACGCAAGCAAGCAGCAGCAGAACAGAAGCTAATCGGCTCCTACTCTTCCCGGAATGACCGATCCGCTCAAATTTACAATCCACTCCAAACTGGGGAATGCACGAACCGGAACCGTCGAAACCCTCCACGGCTCATTCGACACACCCGCATTCATGCCCGTCGGGACCCGCGCCTCGATCAAGGGCATCCTCCCGAATCTGGTCACCCAGACCGGATCA
>JAEPQP010000028.1 GCA_017640485.1 Phycisphaerales bacterium
AGCATGTCCTGATAGATGGATTCTTCCATAGCCAACGATGCGTTGAGTTCATTGATCCGATCTTGGGTCGCGGCAGCGATGTCGGTGAATGAAGAATCCAAGCTTGCCCAGATCGGGGAACTCTCCACTGGCTGGGAGAGCATCGACGAGTAGGAAGCGTAGTCTGCAGGAAGCGAGCTGCTCAGGGTGGACAGGATCGTGCTGAATCGCTCATCATCGATTCCGTCGAGCACCGGTTCGAATCCTTGGGATTCGAGGTATGTTCGCAGCGATGTCTCGATGAACTCGTTGGGATTCCCATCGAGATCAAAGCCTGCGAAACCGGTCATCAGCACGCTGAGCCATTGCTCGCTGTTCGCGAAGCTTGCCACGCGGGCTCGCTCGAATGCAGCGACACGGGCGAGCAGGTTGTCGTAGGACTCAATATCCGGGACATCAAGGCCCAGGATCTCGGTCACCCGCTCTCCGACTCTTGTATTGGATCCTTCGAGATCCGGATGCCCGATGATGGGTGTGGTGAATCTCATCGCGGGAAGCAGATTGGTTGAGCGATCCAGATCGGGGTCACCAGGCGCATAACCCGCGAGTGCTGCGTCGAAGGCGTTGACAAAGCCGGTGAGTTGGTCTGAATCCGCATCCGGATTCTGAGTCGCATACACCAATAGCCCGGCGACGGCGACCACGACACGCGGCTTCTGATCGATCGAGTAGTCGTATCGGACGAGCTGGCTCGCGTAGACAGCATCGACAAACTCTTGGTACGATGATTCATCTGTGATCTGATAATCGGTGTTGATTGGATTCGCGGCTACAGAGCCTGCACACAGAGCAAGGGCGAGAGCGCTCCAGCTGTTCTTGTTTGCATATTTCATGGTCATACCTCTCTGGATAGTGGATGGTGGTGTTTTCGCTGTACACCTTGATCCACGCAATCGAGAGAGAGAGTCTGCATTCATCTCATGATTTTGTGCACGAATTGCTTATAATCAGGGTATCAAGGGACGCAAACATGCAAACATCACCCGAAAACAATGATTCCCCGGCTCCCCTGGATGTGTTCGAACGGGCCTACCAAGAACTCCACGCATTGGCGATATCACGCTTCTCTGGCCAAGATCGGAACCACACACTGCAACCAACAGCATTAGTGCACGAGGCGTACCTCAAGATCAGAGAGTTCTCAGGGGAGGTCACCGATCAAGAACATATGCTCGCGATCGCTGCTCGCGCTATGCGTCAGGTTCTTGTCGACCACGCACGCAAGAAGAACGCCGCGAAGAGGGGTGGGGATATCCATGGACACAGGGTGACATTGTCGGGGATTGATTCAGGGACTCGCGAATGGGATGTCATTGAAATCAACGATGCGCTTGAGCAGCTGAGGATCTTGGATGAAAGGCAGGCCAGGATTGTTGAACTCCGTTTCTTTGGTGGGTTGACGGTCGAGCAGGTCGCAGAAATGGTGGGGCGGAGCGAACGGGCCGTGTATCTCGATTGGAAGATGGCTCGCGCTTGGATACTGAGTCAGCATGGAGCCGATCCGGATGGATGAACACCAGTATCAACGCATCCGCGAGGTCTTTCAGCAAGTGTGTGATCTTTCGGCCGAGGAGCAGGCTCACACGCTTGAAGCGCTTTGCCTCGATGATACCGAGCTGCGTGATGCTGTTGAGAGACTGCTGACGGCGATCGATGATGCCGATGATTCCGATCTTGATCCCGAGCAGTTCGAGTATGCCGAGCGTGCGCCGGTCATAGATGGATACACCATTCTCCGGCTGTTGGGTGAGGGCGGCATGGGGAGTGTCTACGAAGCAGAGCAGCTGCAGCCCACTCGACGAGTGGCGATCAAAGTCCTGAGATTGGGACATGCAACAAAGGCTTTGAAGCGCCGATTCCAACTCGAAGCCGAGGCGCTCGCTCGGCTCAAGCACCCGGGAATCGCTCAGGTCTACGAAGTGGGCATCGATCAAAAATTCGGACAGCCTTACATCGCGATGGAACTTGTCGAAGGGCCCACGCTGAGTGAGTACAGCCGGAAGAACAATCTTGGTGTTCGCGCAATCCTCGAACTGACCATCAAACTCTGCGGAGCGGTTGATCATGCGCACGAGCGGGGTGTGATCCACAGGGATCTGAAACCCGGGAACATACTGATTGATGATTCTGGGAATCCGAAGATTCTCGACTTTGGGATTGCCCGAGTGACCGAGCAGGATGTTCGCGCCGTGACCCTCAATACTGAGGTTGGACAGATCATCGGCACGCTCGCGTACATGAGTCCGGAACAGGCCTCGGGAGATCCAACGCAGATCGATTTTCGGAGCGATGTGTATTCGCTCGGAGTCTTACTCTTTGAGATGCTCACGGGACAACTGCCGTACGACACCGGTAAGATGCAACTCGCTGAAGCGCTGATGGTCGTTCGGGATCATGAACCAACCCGTGTGAGCTCTTTAGACACGAGTTTCAGAGGGGATATCGACACAATCATTACCAAAGCACTCGAGCGTGACCCCGATCGCCGATATCAGAGTGCGTTCGAGCTGCGGAACGATCTCCAAAGGCACCTTGATGACGAACCGATTCTCGCTCGTCCTCAGAGCGTCAGCTATCAGCTCGAAAAATTTGCAAAGCGGAACAAGGGGTTCGTAGCCAGTGTATGTATTGTGATTTTCCTGCTCACTGCGGGTGTGGTTTCATTGAGCATTGCGCTCCAGCGTGAATCTGAAGCACGCCGGTCCGCTGAAGAGTCTCTGGAAAGATACGCCGCCGCATACGAGTTTGTGGATGAGATCTTCCTTGGTCTTGACCCGAAACAAACCGAGAACAAGGACACCGAACTGTTAAGCATGATGCTGCACCGAGCTGAAGATCGTGCGAGAACCGGGATCGAGATCCCGATTGTCCGTGCTGAGATCCTCACGCTCATCGGACAAACATACAGTGCGGTCTTTGAATACGAGCGTGCGATCGCTGTGCTGAAAGAGGCTATCGAGATCATCGAATCCACTTCTCCGATCGACAACGAGCAAGTCCATCAGGCTCAGAGCGTGCTCGCGGCGTCCTTCCATAAACTGGGTCAGTACGAGCGTTCGGAACACTATTTCCAGCAGATGCTCGAACATGAGCGCGTGCATGGAGATGTAGAGCAGCTGTCTATCACGCTTCGTCAGTACAGCGAAATGATTATGGATACCGGCCGGTTCGAAGAAGCTCTCGGGCTGATCGAAGAAGCGTTCGTCACCTTCGATCAGCACAGCGCACTCGAGACCGGCAGGCAGCATCAGCAACTAGCGGCTGTTCTAAGGCGCTTGGGGCGGTATGACGAGGCATCGGAGAGTTATCTTGTTGCTCTGGAACAGTTCAGCAATGTTGGAGCGGATATCGAGAGTTCGATCACACTCAACTCGCTCGCAATCATGGCGCGACGAAACGGGAATCTCATAAATTCGGAAAGGTACTACGCTGAATCGATCGCTCTTAGAGAGAGCGCTGATCGCAGAGTGAACCCAGACACCGCCGCAACATATTCAAATCTTGGGCGCTTGTACAACGAGATGGGCCGGTATGAGGATGCTGTCCGAGTTCTTGGAGTCTCCATAAATCTGCATTTGGAGTTGTTCAGTACTGATCATCCGAATCTCACCTATCCAAGGCTCGCACTCGCTGAAGCATACCGGCGATCTGGCTCATTTCAGAATGCGCTCGAACAGATTCAACTGGCCCATGCTCTCGCGACGACATCATTTTCAGATGGTCACCCGTTGACGATTCTCGTCGAAACTGAGTTCGGGCACATCCATCGCCAGCAACAAGACTACGAGATGGCGAACCGCAAGTATGAAGTAGCATTAGAGTTGGTCGAGACCCATGCACAGGGAAATCTTGCGTATGCATTGCCGATCTGGGATGGGTACACCCAATCCGCTTTAGAGTTCGGCGATCCTCAGTTCCGGATGGAGATTCTTCAGCGCGCGTTACGCGTGTATCCTGAAGATGATGAAGAACGAGTTCGGTTAGAGAATGAGCTTTCATTGCTCCAGCAAGTGAATGAATAAAGCCAATACCAAGCGCACGCTCTTGATCCGCGTATCTGAACTCGGTGCTTACTCAATCACTGATGTAGAACTTGGCTTGAAACTACTTGGGTATTCTCTGTGAAGGGTACATTTCCTTCTCTTTTCGAGGTGTTTATGCTTAGCCATGAATCTCAATAAGGCCAATCGGCTTCTTCATCGATGGGCAACGGTCTTCGTTGTGCTGCCCGTGCTGGTCATGCTGTTGACTGGACTTCTGCTCCAGTTCAAGAAGCAATCATCGTGGATCCAGCCGCCCACCCAGCGGGGTGTGGGTGATGTACCGACGATCGGGTTTGAAGAGATTCTGCGTGTCGCACAAGATGTAGATGAAGCGGGCATTGAGAACTGGTCTGATGTTTCGCGCCTGGATGTGCGTCCGGACAAGGGCGTGGTGAAGGTCCGATCGATTTCGAGCTGGGAGGTGCAGATTGATTTACAAACGGGCGATGTGCTCTCTTCATCGATCCGAAGATCGGACTTCATAGAGTCGCTCCATGATGGGAGTTTCTTTGGTGAATGGGTCAAGATGGGGATCTTTCTCCCTGCCGGAGTGCTCATGATCCTGATGTGGGTGACCGGGGTGTATCTGTTCGCGCTGCCCTACATTTCTCGGCACAAAAGACGCCTGCGCGTGCAGAAGAATCAGCCCTAGCAGCTTCGCGGTCTCGTCTGGTGCTTCGGCTGTCTGTCGCATCTCCCAAATGACGCTCAGAGCCTTCCATTATTGTTGATTTTTGGTAGAATACTCTGCTTGGGTATTTCCTTCGGAGTATGACCCGATTCAGCAGTCCAGTGTGAATCACTTGCGCCGGTCAGAAGTATGTGTTGAGAGGCATCGGTTTCGTGTGAGCAGAGCATTTACACTCATAGAACTGTTGGTGGTGATCGCGATCATCGCCGTGCTGATCGGGCTGCTGCTCCCGGCGCTCGGTTCTGCGCGAGAATCAGCCAAGACCCTGAAGTGCGCGAACCAGTTGCGGCAGATCGCTGCGGGCTGGCAGATGTACGCGTTTGACAATGACGACATCTCGGTGCCCGGTCAGCCTGGCCGGTTCAGTGATGAGCAGAAGAACCTCTACGAGGTGGGCAATGGTTTGCACTATCGTCCGAGATGGTTTGTGACTCTTGGTGCCTCGGCAGGATATTTTGCGTATGCATCTCCGAGCACAGATCGTTCTGACGAGCACAGCTATCAGGTCACCAACGAAGTGTTTCTGTGTCCTTCAGCAAGTACCTGGACGAGCACGCGGAACTCGCCGTATGGATACAACCATCAGTTCCTTGGGAATGCACGGTTCCTCAATGACGACGACACCGGGAGCTCCAGATACATCAACTTCCCGGTCCGAGCGAGCTCCATCTATGCTTCGAGCACCGTGCTCGCTGCGGACAGTCTGGGGACCGCGGCGGGGAAGCCCGAGCGTGATCGAACAGAGAATCGTGCAGACGGCTCTCGTGATCCGGAGTTGACTGCCGAGGGTGGTCACGGCTACGCGATCGATCCTCCCCGTCTGACCGAGGATTCAGACTTTGCGGATCGTCGGAACCGCGCGTTCGAGCACCGGTCGGCCCCGCACGCGCGCCATGCCGGGAAAGCAAACACCGCTTTCTGCGATGGTCATGTGGAGACTCTGACCCTGTCGGAACTCGGGTACATGGAAGACAGTGAAGGGCGCGTACTCGCTGACGATGAACAGGCGAGTAATGCGAAGTTCAGTGGTGACGCTACCGACAAGGACCCGCCTTCGAGAACGCGGTAAAGCCCCAGTTCAGATATGGATTCCTCTTGAGCGTTAGGGGTTGGGGACTGTTCTTCCTGGAGTCCAAGGCACACCGGCTTCGTCGAGTTTCCGTTCGAGTCTTGGGAGATCGGTCTGGATCAACCTATCAAGCTCGGACTTGAGCTCATCCAATGCGCGGCGGGCAATATCGAACGATTCGCGATGAGTTGGGGTCGGGCCGTGCGTTGAATACCGGGTCCCGGTTTGCACAACATTGAGACGGCGGGATATGGAAACGGGCCCCTGATCATTCGCCATCGCTCTGCGTGCATTCCCCGAGACACGCTCTTGCATCTGCGCCACGCGCCGGAGCATGGACCGGACCTGCTGCGCAAGATCTGGATCGTCCATCACCGACCGATCCAGCGTCGCGCGGATCGCATCGAGTCGCTGGTGAGTTTGATTCAGCGTGCTCCGCGCACCGGCAAGTGATCGCTGCACCGCCGCGAGTTCTTGATTGAACGCGGCAACTTCGTCGGGAGTCGCTCCGGGGAGGGTGCCCCCATCGTGGAGCGGGACGACTCTGAACTCTTGTGAATGCCCGGTGTCCATCAGCTGGCCATTGACTCGCTTAGAAAGATGCACGGTGTAGGTACCGGGTGCCGCGAGCACGCCGTCATCCCACGCGCCGACGACCGGTGGCTGATCCCCGGGTCCCTCGCTCGCGGACCAAGCGTTGGTGGTTGGGTATGTCAGACTCCAACTGACGCGATGAATCCCTTTCGTCGTTGGGCCTTGGATATGCCGGACAACATTCCCGTCCGCATCTCGAACGGTGAGAATCATCGCAGGATCTTCTTCGAGTTCCTCTTGACGGAGCTGGTCCCATCCTGGATACGGAGTATCTCCGCCATCTTCAGCGATTTTCTCCTCACGATCATTACGGATCTGCTTCTGGGTCTTGAGGTCTTCTTTGAGGTAGTAGGTGAAGGTTGCGCCGAATGGTGGATTCGGAGCGACATAGAAAGAGTGTCCTTGCGACGCCTTGCGTCCGTATCCCATAGTTCGTCTTGGGATATACCACCACGCGTCACGAACCGGGAACAGGTCTGATTCTTGATCGAGTGAATCCGTCGTGATCTCGCGCAGCATGGAGTAGTCATCGAGGATGTAGAACCCGCGCCCGAAGGTTGCGCCCACCAGATCATTCTCTCTGGTTTGGATCACAAGATCTCGGAACGGGATATTGGGGACACCTCCTGAGAGTTTGATCCATTGTTCTCCACGGTCTGTACTGAAGAACACACCAAACTCGGTCCCGAGGAACAACAGCTCGGGTTTGACATGATCCTGGACAAGGCGCCAGACCAGATGACGCTCTGGGAGATCGCTTGCGATGGACGCCCAACTTCTGCCTCGATCCCTGCTCATCAGCACATACGGCTTGAAGTCACCTTCTTTATGGTTGTCGAGACACACATACACGGTGTCCGCATCGTGTAGGTCGGCTTTGATGTCATTGACGAACGCAAACTCGGGCACATCGGGGAGCATCCCGGCTTTCCGCCAGCTCTTGCCGCCGTTCTCAGTGACATGCACGAGCCCGTCATCGGTCCCGGCGTAAATCAACCCTTTCTCGACTGGGGACTCAGAAAGTGAAGTCACCGTCGCATATTTGGACATCGCGTAGAGATCCCAGATCGCATCGAAACTCCAGACCCGTCCCATCATGGGTTGCTCGAGTCGGTCCAGTCCTCTCGAGAGATCCCCGCTGATCGCGGTCCAGGTTTCACCCCGATCATCACTCTGCCAAACCCTTTGGCTCGCATGGAAAATGGTCTCGGGATTGTGCGGGCTGATCAGGATCGGCGCATCCCAGTTGAATCGATCGGTCTCTTCGTCCTCAGCGGGCTGCGGCTGAATGTACACGATCTCGCCCGTCTTGCGATCATGCCGGACAAGGTTGCCTTGCTGCCACTGAGAATAGATGATGTCCGGGTTTGTTGGATCGATCGCGGGCTGGTGTCCGTCTCCGAACACTGTGATCGACCAATCCGAGTTCCGGATGCCGTGGATATTGTCGGTTCTTGAAGGACCGTACTGGGTCGCGTTGTCTTGGGTGCCGCCGACGACATTGTAAAACGGTTCGTCATAATCCACGGCCACTTTGTAGAACTGCGTAACCGGGAGGTTGGCGGTGTATTTCCAGGTCTTGCCCTGATCCCAGCTCTGGTAGAGCCCGCCGTCGCATCCGACCAGCAGGTAGTCGGGATCGTTGGGGTCGAATGCCATCGCGTGGTTGTCAACATGCTTGTGCGGGCTCGCGATCGAGCGGAAGGTGTTCCCGCCATCTTCGGTGACATGCAAGCGGACATCCATCTGATACACGCGATCGAGCTTGTGTGGGCTCGCGTAGAGTTCTTGGTAGTAGTGGGGACCGGTCCCGGTCGAGATGTAGTTCGCGCCCTTCGTCCATGATTCCCCGCCGTCGGTACTGCGGTAGAACCCACCTTCGCGGTGCGCGAGCTCGATGGTGGCGTAGATAATGTCCGGATCGATCGGTGACACCGCGAGTCCGATTTTCCCTTTGTCGTCTGTAGGGATGCCTGTAGTCAGTTCGCGCCATGACTTTCCACCGTCGGTTGATTTGAAGATCCCGCTTTCGGGTCCACCATTGATGAGCGCAGCGACATTCCGGAACCGCTGATGTTTGACGGCATACATCACATCAGGATCGCGGGGATCAAGGTGCAACTCGTTGACCCCTGTGTACTCCCCGCCGCTGAGGATCAACTCCCAGTTCTCTCCCCCGTCAGTGGTCTTGTAGAGACCCCGATCACCACCAGAGGACCAGAGCGGTCCTTCCGCGGCGACATACACGGTGTCGGAGTCGCGCGGGTCCACAACAATCATCCCGATGTGTTCCGATGAAGTGAGCCCGAGATTCTCCCAACTGCTCCCCCCGTCTCGGCTGCGGTACACACCATCGCCGTAGCCGACATGCCGACCGCTGACATCCTCACCGCTACCGAGCCAGATCACATCGGGATTGTTTGGATCAATCGTGATACACCCGATCGAGTATGAACCTTGGTCTTCAAACAGGGATTGCCAGGTCGTTCCCGCGTTGGTGGTTTTCCAGAGATTGCCACTGCCCACGGCGACATACCAGGTACTCTGGTCATCCGGATGCACCGCGAGATCCGAGATCCGCCCCGACATCAACGCCGGTCCGATTGACCGCATCTGGAGACCCTGAAACGTGGATGAATGCATCGGTCCTGAGTCAGAATCGGTTGTTGTATTGGAATCTGATTGATGTGCTATGGCGCTGGTAGTGGATGCGAGCAGGATCAAGCGGGTGAGGTGTCTGGTAATTCGTCGTGGGTTCATGTCTTCTCCGAGTGGCGATCTGTGGATCAAAGCCGATACACAGGAATTTGCGATCAATCGAGTGTACCTCACCAAGCAGCATCCTGCATGCACGGGTTGGACAGTGTGTATTCGCTTGAAGTGGAATCCCTCGTTGATGGATTCCAGAGAGAAGCCGCGTATCTGGTCAGGAAACACGGTTTGAGCAATTTTTACAAATTCCTATATATATCCGGGCGCAGTCGAGATGGTTGTCGCGTGATTGTTTGAAGCCCTGTTCCATGCAGGGTCCGGAGGTGTTCTATGGAAAACTCAGTTCAGTCCCGATTCGGTCGTTTTGTGTGTTTAGTGGCTCTGATGTGTCTTGGTGCCGGGTCGTATTCGGCGCATGCGATCGATCTCGAGATCAGCAACGACGCAGAATATACCCAGTTGATCAACGCGATGAGGGCAGCCGAATATGTCCGTTCAGATGTAATCGTTGCAGAGAACCCTCGTCCACGCGTTTACGCATCGTTGGCAGCGGTGATGGCATACGCCGAGCGGAACCCGCTCGCAAGCGACGAGCAACTCGAGGCATTCCTTACCGCGTTCGACTCCGCGGTACAAGCGTATGTTCCCGAAGATCCGGATTTGAACGACCGCGCATCGCTCTACGGTGCCGTGCGATTCGTGCATGTACAAGGCGAGGAGTTCAAGGGCACCGATACACGCATCGGCGAGCGTGCGTTGCAACTACTGGGAATCACGATCCCCAACCCCGATGGATTCGAGTCGATCCAACGCCGCATGGTCCGATTCGAGGTCGGATTGGCTCGTCCGCTGGATTACCGAAACGAGGTCTTTGATCTGCTGGTCTCGGGATTCTTCGGACGTGATCCGTCGGGCAATGAACGCGAAGATCTTCCTTCAATACTCGATGAGTACTTCGAATCCCAAGGGTTCAATCCGGAACTGGGCTCGACACGACCAGATCGTGCAAATATTGATGCGGGTCTCGCGCTGCTGCCTGCCGATTACGCGGCGTACGAGCTCGCGATCTCTGAGGGTCCAGAGAACATGGCGCTCAGAGACACAGTGACGGCTCAACTCGATACTGTTCGCGCACAGATTGATTCGATCGTCGGTACAGACTCGATGATTGATGATGGATCCTTAGATTTCGCACTTGCGAATGGTCCAGGACTCGCTGAGAGTGTGGATCTTGCGATGGATGATCCTGCGTATGTACAACAGGTCTTCGACGAGCTTCGTGCGAACTTAGAAGCTACCGCACAGGCACGCGCAGCCGCATCCGCTGCAACCTACTTGATGCTCCAGAGCGACTTCGAAGACATCGGGGCGTACGCAAGCTATACGCGTGACTACAGCGAACTTGCGCTCGAAACCAACGACACGATGGCGGGAATCGAGAGCGGAGTCTCGATTGTTGGGAATCTGGCGATCGGCGTCGCTGGTTTTTACTACGGCGATCCACTGACCGCTGCAGGCGCATTCCTCAATGTGGTTACCGAAGGACTGGGATTGATCGCTGGGATTGATGGGCCGCCTTCTGTTGAGGAGCAGACCTTTGATCAGATCGTTCAGCTGCGTCAGCAGGTCGAGGAGATGCGTCAGGAGATGAACGCTCGCTTTGATCGGATCGATCAGCAGCTCAACATCATGTACAACACCATGATCGGTGGTTTCAACGCCCTCGGCGAGCAGATCGGTGATCTGCAAGGCGATGTGGACGGGCTCGTGCGAGAGATGGCCGCGGCTCGATCGCAGCTGCGCCGTCTGGAAGCGTCGCTCTACGGCGTCGCTCAAGATATCCTCCTCACGGATCTCACCAATGAGACCAATGTCGTGCTCGATTATCGTGATGAGAACGGGATCGATCTGCCGTACAGCGGAGGGAGTCCCGATTTCATTACCGCTTCGGAGAGCTTCTTCACATACGCGACGCTGACTTCGCTGAGTGAAGCCTTCGCAGGATCGCGCACAAATCCAACGGTGACGCTCGCGAATGCGGATGAGCATATCGGTGATGGACCGGTCTCGGCGTATCTCAATGATCTCGCGGTGCTCCCGCAGTCACTCGGATTGCCGGCACTCGCAAACTCGGATCTTCCCGGGATTGAGCCTTGGTCGCAGGCAGCCTCGGCGTATGCACAACTCGCTCGAGAAAATCCCTGGTACTTTGCATTCAGATACAACAGGCAGATCGAAGATTACAACGCGGATCCACAAAACGAGTCGCTCCCTGAACTCGATCGTGTCATCCAGTCGGGTGATCAGCTCGCGAGTTTCATCGAAGCGATCCGTGATACGGATATTGATGGCAACTCGGATCTGTTCGCGGCATTGGTACAGAACTACAAGGATGCAGCAGCGGGTTTCCAAGCGGCAATCGATGCAGAGATTGCTGCGGGGTTGCCCGCAGAGTTCGTCGGCGAGAACGGCGTCGTCTTCGACTACTGGACCGATGGCCCGCAGACGGACATCCGCGAGGTCGTGCCCTCACTGGATTACTTTGATCACATCGGGAACACCGGCTCAAACCAGCACCTGAGCGTGCCGGAGGATGACGAGAAGGGGTTCCGGATGTTTACGGACAGCGATGTCCCTGAGCAAGCCATGCTGCTTCAGATGTCGTATTTGCTCGAACGCTATGAAGCGGATAACCCAGGAGATTGGCGTGCACGCTACCAGATCTTCGATGAACCAGGGATCTTAGAGATGCGCGCGTACTTCTGGATTGGAGGTCCAGAACTTGTCGCGACCTACCCAACCTACAAGGGGATAGATTTCACGGCTGAAACCAGGCTCCTGCTCAACATTTGGCAAGGACTTCCCCTCACCAGTACGCAAACAGCTGCGGTGGCACTGAAAGATGCATGGCAAGGCGATGTCCCTGGACCAGGCGGCTTCGATGATCATGTGATCCAGGATCGAGAGAACCCCCGGCTTGGATTTCGACCAGAGGGCCCTGACTACCGAATCACAGTCCAGAGTGTCGGAAACATCAACTGGTTTGAACCGAGCGTCAAGCCTGGCTTGTTCCGCCGCCGAGGCGAGGTTCGCGACGCGCTGCTTCTTGAGCTGTTTGATGAAATGTCAGCATTGTCTGTCGCTGCTCAGGAACTCGATCGGGCTGAAGCGCTGATCGATGCGTATGTGACCATCGGGATGCCGAAGGAACTCGATGCGAGCGAGGTGCTGCGTTCAGCGCTGCGTGCTGTACCCGGGACCAGTGAACTTGGATTAGGCACACTTGATATGATCACATTGATCGATGAGATGGCCCAAGCGGACCGAAGCAGTCGATGGGCCGACCAAGCGTTCAATGTGACTATGATCGACGAGATCCTCAATGAACGAATCGATCTGGTGCACGAGGAGATCCTTCGTGGACTGCAGCGTCCAGCGTCCGCTCCCGACTATGTCGGATGGGTGACCCGCGAGCTCGAGCACCTGCGCGATACAGCCTTCTCGCTGACCACCGATGATTCGTATGTTGCGGACTCGAGTGCTGGTGTGGTTGTTGGTGCTCCGGAAGGCGTACTTGCGAATGATACTGACCAAGAGTTCCGAGTGATCAGTGTTGATACTTCGTATGTTCTGGATCCCGAGTATGTCGCTCCGCTCAATGGGATGGTGATTCTCGCGGAGGATGGATCATTCAGCTATCAAGCGGATCCGGGATTTGAAGGGACTGATTCGTTTACCTACCGCTCGATGACCATGATCGACGGTGTTGGACAAGCAATCTACAGCGATGTCGCGACAGTGGTGATCCATGTACTCGGGCAGGACTGCGGCATTGCCGATTTCAACGGCGACGGCGCACTGGATTTCTTTGACATCAGCGCATTCCTCGTTGCATTCAGTGCTCAGGATCCGGCGTCTGACATCAACGGCGACAGCATGTTCGATTTCTTCGATGTGAGTGCGTATCTGGTCGAGTACACCAACGGGTGCCCATAGCAGATCGCGGGCAGAGGCCGGAGCGCGGTCGATCTACGCGATTGACGAAGGATTGTCAGAAGCACACGCTCGAGATTTGATTCTGATCGAAGTCCCGATTGTGAGGGATCTGCATCTGCGAATAGAGATCAATGCTGCCAGCTGGTGTTGCTCGCCCATTCGCGGAGATCTCGGCTCCCTGAGTCGATCCATTGGCTTGGTGTAATGCCGAACACCGACTTGAACGCTGTGGACATGTGCGCGTGAGACGAGAATCCAGCATCAAGAGCAAGGGCGAGTTGTTCTCCACGCATATACGGGAGACGATCGAGGATCCGCACCAGTCGGATGACTTTGAGTGTCTGCGACAGTGTTCGACCGGTGTGCACCCGGAAGAGCCTGGAAAGATATCCGGGGGAGAGATCAACCTCATCGGCGAGCGAGATCAATGACCATCTCCGTTCAGGGAACTCCGACATCAGGGTCATCGCGTAATCGACCCAATCACGCTGAGCACGCAATGTGGGTCCGGTCGCCGAGTGAATTGGTCGGGAGTCGATGAACTCGTACACGCCGTCGAGAGCGTGCTGGATGATTCCGAGTGAGATCTCGTCAAACTCCATCTGGTCGATCGACGAGTCGGGTTCAGTCGCGCACTGCTCGAATCTCCGGATAAGCGCGGTTGCTTGGGTAGAGCTCGGCGCATGCCGTGTTGGGAAGAGATCATGATCCGAGTCAGCCGCGAATGGATCGTGGAGCTGGATCAGTTCACGAGCGATTGATGAATCCATCGACAGAAAGATGGTCCGCTGTCCAGAAGAGCTCAGCGCCGATCGCGTGTACGGACATCTGGGATTGGTGAGTGCGAGTGTGGTTGGGCCAAGCACCACAGGATCTGAAGATCCGAACCTGACTTGGACTGGAACAAACGAGAACGCGACAACATTCCGATCACCCGTTTGCTGCTCACCGATCCATCCCCGGTCATGGACATCTCTGGACTCAGAACCAAGCACGAAAAGATCACCTTTCACATAGGTGATGCTGTCCGCTGTCTCAGTTTGGAGCTTCCCGGTCATCGTCGCACTATACGGATCTGACCGCGTTGCAGTTTCTTGCGCGCAAGTGTGCGCGCACGATTATGAAAGCGATCAGCAGCCTTCGGGGGTAGTCTCACTTTCAGATCACCGTATGTGGTCTATTCGTTTGTGAACAGGAGGTACCCAATGCCGCAATATCCCAGTAGAAATCATCTAAAAACAACCACCATCATTGGAGCACTCGCTGTTGCGAGCATTGGATCCATCTCGTCTGCAGGCAACTCGATCGACCCCAGAGGCGTGTTCTTCCACTCATATACCGGACCATTCTCAGGAATCGAGTGGATCGACATCCGCGCAACAGGGGGCGAGAACCGTTACCAGTTCTCAGATATCCGAGGATTGGTGCCGTACCAAGGATCAATTCTCCCCGACGGCCAAATCACATGGGATACCACGAGCAACACCGGGGGCAGCGGGGCGTTCACGGATTCCGATAACGCGAGTCAGACACTCCGATACAACGGTCAGAACTTCCCGTCCACGCTGCGAAGAGCTCCCGGGACCGATGCCGATTTCATCACGCAGATCCAAACACGAGAATCAGGCAACACGGCACTCTCAGGAAACTGGGACCTCACTGTTCAGCAGCTCAATGCTTCGACAGGAGATCTTGTCTCGGCGAGCACACTCAGCGGATCCATCTCGGTCACCGATGACATCATCCGGCTCGAGTACGATGACGGCACATACTACCAGGGCGTATTCGAATCCGAGAACCACGCCGGATTCCGTGTCGTCGTACCCGACGGGAACCTCCCCGACCAGTTCGCTTCTTTTGAGGGAAGCGAAACCAGTCTGAACCAGAATCTGCTCGGGGATCTCCGATTTGATGGACTGGACGCGTTCAATGCAACCTTCCTCACCCAGACTCGCAGGCCGCCGGGTGCTCAGCAGCAGTTTGTGTACACAGTCACCGGGACTCGGGTCGTTCCTGCTCCTTCAGGACTTCTGATCAGCTTGAGTTTCGCTGTCCTCGCGGTTCCGCGACGGCGACGCTGCTGATTCCTTCTCAATACAGCCTTCACCAAGCCGCACCAGCCTGGATCCTCTGCGATTACAGCACACATTGCTCACAGTTCAAGCCATCATTGCAATTCGTTGAACTGGCCAACATGGCTCTAGCTGAGTTCATGGAGCGGGTTGTCAGTGTGATGTCCACAGCGGTCGCGAGTACACGCTCGCACGGAGTGGCACTCGCCATTGCGCTTGCCGAGATAAACCGTGGATAGTTAAAAAGGCCTGTACAAAGAACCAGAGCACGATTCAGATCCTGAATCGTGCTCTGTGATGATCATGGGATATGATAAAAAGCAGGGCCCACGGGCAACTCACCCGCGGACCCCAGGTTTGGAAACCGTTTATGCTCTGCGGCGACGGGAAACCGCGCCGAACCCTGCAAGAGCGAGAAGGCTTGCAGCGCCTGGTGTTGGTACCAGGACATTTTCTGCGTACTCGATCGCGAGATCGTGTGCGTCTTCGTCCAGCCCTGCGTTGAACAGGGTGAAGATCACATCCGAATCAACAGCGCCTGAAAGCGAGAATGTGTTGGCGAGCAGGTAGATACCGTTCGCAGCGGATCCTGCGAGGAGGTAGTCCATGTGCTCGTCAAATCCGCCGACGGTGTCTGCGTCGTAGTTGATCGAGAACCCAGCGACCGGGCTGTTGTCCATCGAGGTCGAGACACTCGCAGGACCGAACGCGAGCGTCATCGCGTCGGAGGCTTGGCTGAAGCTCACAGCGCCGGTGCCGTCCCAGTACATGAGGGACTGGGTGAGCGTGAAGCCCACCTGTGTGTTGTCAGGGAGTGATGCTTCCTCGATGAAGATACCCGGCTCATCGGCGAACCAGTTTGGTCCGCTGACGAACATGTCAGCCGCGAAAACACGCTCACCGAAGTCGCTGATGGTTCCTTCGTCGTGATCGCCGATCCCGACAGCAACGGTGCCGTCGATGATTGCGAGGCCGTAGTCGCCGCCGTCAGCGAGTGCTGATGTTGCGCATGCGCTTGCAATGATGATTGCAGTCAGTTTCATATCTCAATACTCCTATTACAAAAGGCTTCCAAACCTGTAGGGGTCAATCGTGATTTATGGGCAACCGGCCGAGTACGCGGACAGGAAGGCGCTGATATCAAAGAAATCAAACTGCCCGTCCGAGTTGAAGTCGCCGGCGCTGTCTTGTTCTGAAAAAGCGGTCAGGAAGGCGCTGATGTCAAAGAAATCGAGCGTCTGATCGCCTGTGAGATCCGGGGCGCAGGAAGTCGCGAGGAGGTTGTCTTCGATCCATTCGATCGCGTCTTCAACATATTGCTCGCCGTCGCCTTGCCCAAAGACGATGTAGAGCGGGTCCGAAGGCTCGATGCTCATGTTTTCTGACCAGAGCTCAAGCTGCAGCATCCAGACGCCATCGACCATCGGGGGCAGACCCCCGTTGAGCAGGTACTGCATGTGGTGATGGAACGAGGCGCTCGGATCAAGCGATGCTTGCCCGAACGGGATGCCCATGACGACTGTGTCGGTCATGGGAGCGTGGATGTTCTGTCCCGCCGCACGCACAATCAGTTGTTCGGTCGCGATCGTTTCAAAGTCTTGATTGACATCGTCCCAGATCCGCGGGGCTTGCAGGATATTGAACCCGATGGTCATCCCAGAGATGAGTCCTCCGAGTTCGGAGTTGAATCCGGGATCGTTGGTGAAGTTCGGGAAGCCCTCGGTCCCGAAGATCGCGGACTTGATCGGGGAGGGGTAGACGATCTGATTGGTATCGGGGTCAACGGCTCCGACAACAATCTTGCCATCGACGACCGCCGGGACAAAGTCCGCATCGTGGACATCTCCGCCGAAGCAGACGGAGCAGCTGCAAGCGATTGTTGCGAGAAGGTGAGAGGTCAGTTTCATGGTGTGGTCTCCATATCTTTAGTTATCTGCAGAGCCTGGTAGATCCGCTTCAGGATGGAACAAGTTGTGATTCGCATCAACATACAGATCGCGGAAGGTCATCGTCCGGACCGATCCGTCGAAGAATGCGGTGTTGCTTTTGGCAGTATTGCTTGTGGGTTCCCCGCCGTGTGCGTTGAGCCACATCTGTGAACTCGCGAGTTTGGCGCTCGCATCTGAGCCGAGGAACGAGAGGTCCCATTCATCGGGGTGCACATGGTCGGATTTGGCAAACTCAGCACGGGTGTAGACCTCTTCGCCAAAGTCTCGCGCGATCGGGGTCATCATGACGAGATGGACTGTCGAGGAAGTCCGCTGGATCTTGGTGATTTTGGTGTACGCGTTGCGTTGATCGAGTCTCCGTCCAGTGACCGGGTCGGGGTTGAGGAACGGCGCGACGCCCTGAGCGGTAAACCCGTTGAGTCCATAGCTCGTGAGTCTGCTGATCTCGGGCTGATCCGGATCATTGCTGAAATCGGTGTCGGTCAGGAGTTCTTCATTGCGCTCAAACCACGCGCGGAGTTCTGGGAGCGTCGAACCCTCGTCGTTTCCGCCATCAGCGATGTTTCTCCAGATCGATCGATCCACCGGTGAGAAGAGCGAATCGGGCGCGGCCCCGTACTCTTGCAGCGTGATCAACCAGGTTTTGCGGATATCACCCGCCAGCGAGCCGTGGGGGAGCGCTGCGTCGATAAAGTGGCCATCAAAGTCTTCCAGGTACAACTGATGCGCCAACTCGAGCTGACGCATGTTGGATTGGCAGACCACCCGCTGTGCCGTAGCACGCGCGTTCCCGAGCGCCGGAAGCAAAATACCGATTAAGAGCGCAATGATGGCAATCACCACCAGCAGCTCAATCAGCGTGAATGCATGGGCGCATCTTCGCTCATTCTCGAAGGTCATATGGGTATTCCTTGATGTGTGCAGGAGCGCACGGCCATGTGCGCAGCGCGCACGGCGGTTGATCAGGAGCGTAGAAAAACGATCATGTCAAAGGATCGGCGGCCCGCGCGCAGGATGGTCGTCCGCGTACGGGCTTGGAAGAGCGCAACGCAGACTGACGAGTCGGTAGACTCTGGATTCCTCAGCCGTATCCAGAGATTGGACCGCGACTGGTGGAAGTTTTTGGATCCCCATCGCCAGCACAAGACACACATCGCAGTCTTCCTCAACTGGGAGTTCGCTCGGCGTGTGTTCGTGCTCATCAGAAACCGGTTCTGCTTCGATCGCATGGCCGCAGGCATCAACCAGGACTTCGTGGCACGAACTGCTCGATGGTCCATGGTGGTGCGTGAACTGGTGGAACACCGACAGGACACCACTCCCCTGCAAAAGCAGAGTGAGGATAACGAGCCATGCTGTGATCCGCGACAGATACAAGTAGAACCTCTGGAAAGGGAGGGATTTATAAATGGTATCAGTATTTCCGAGTCTGTCAAAGGAAATGATCCAGACCCTGTGCAGATTTATTCGAGCAATTGACCTATCTGGATTCGATCAATCACGATTTTGAACACGCTCTCCGCGATCAAAGAGCCCAAGGAGAGAAAGCAGAACACGCGATCCTGAAAAATAGGGGCTGCCTGTGCACCCATGAAATCTCAAGGGCCGGTCACTTTATCGGATGCAGAGATACCCAATACATGGGTTTCATGACCCGCAGACGAGCACGAGGTCACTTGAGAGCCTCATCGACTGCACGCTCAAGACGCTCGATGTTGCCGGCAAGAATCTCCAGATATGGACGATCGTGGATCATTGAGCCGGTTTCCCAGAGGACCGGATGGATGGAATACTTATTGACAAGTGTTTCCACCGCTTCAGGCGATGGGGGGGAATCTGTCAAGACCACTGTCGGGACTTCCCCCGATGGATCCGCGATGAGATTCAGCGTGTAAGGATCTTTCAACCAATCGTCGGGACTGTTTGAGAGATCCGGCGCTGCCCACCCGTATCTCCTTGCGAGATACCCATACGGCTTGATCGGTGCGACGAAGTTGATGTCCCGGTCGCGAATCTGCTCGAGCATCCGATGAGCCGACTCAAGTTCCTGAGAGAGCATCGAGAATCGTTCTGAAATCTCTGGAGCGTGTTCAGGGAACGAGCGAGCGAGTGCATCTTGCACGGCTTGGGCTTGGCTGCGCGCATTGAGCGGGTCAACCCAGGTGCTCCCCAAGACGGCTTTGTGGGTGTGCTTGCCGTCTGGTCCATGCGAGTGCGTTTTCTGTGTATAGGTCAGGAGCGGGGGAGTGATCGCAAGAGCAGAGTCGACTACCCGCGAGCGAGGAAGCGGCGCCGTTGCGACCCAGCGTTCATGCTGAGCCCCGTTCGTGACAATAAGCTTCGCACGCTGGAATCGTCCGATCGTGTCCGCATCGGGTCTCCATCGCGAAGGGTCAATCGATTCAGGACAGAGCAGCTCAACAGGAACCAATCCATCTGCGAGCTCGTCGGTCAGCGAACCAATCGGAGCCGAAGTCGTCCGCACCACCTCTTCGATGCTCATGGAAGTTGCAGAAGGATCGGCTTTCTGGCAACCCGCCATCTTGAGTGCGGTCCCGAGTACAGCCCCGAGTGCAGTCAGAGCCAAGATGATCCGGATGATGTGATTCATAAACTGTGGACCTCGATCGTGCTTACGAAAGTAGATTCAGGATCTGATCGGAAACGCTCCCAGACATCCATGCGGCCAGGACTGCACCAGCGATGCCAACCAGGACAATGCTCGCGTATTCGAACAAGAAGATCAAGGACACCTGGGTCCTCGTCGCTCCGATGTCCAGCAGGGTTCGGACCTCGTGTGATCGTGCTCGGATGGTCAGCAGCGAAACCAGAACAAGCAAGCCGATCATTGCGATGCCGACGATCAGGAAGATGACATCGACCAACCGCTGAACCCGCAAAACAGACCGGATCAGTTCATCCGATATGTTGATCGGGGAGAGCGCCTGTCTCGACTCCACTGCGTTGATGCGCGTCCGGGTAAGCGCCGCATCTTTCTGATCCTTCGGGAAGACCAAGATCGCGGTAATAGGAAGTTCTGCGCGATCTTCGTGCAGATGGAACGAACCAGCCGTGGTTTCATCAACCCGTTGATACTCGATCAACGCACCCGATAGGGCGACATGTTCTTCAGACTCACCGATCAGCAGATCAGGATCGCGAACGCTCGATGCAGATGCATGTCCGTGCGCGATGCCCTCGAGCAGCCACGCCGTCTCCAGATCCACAAAGACCACCCGATCATCCGGGGTATTGGTTTCGTGCAGAACCCCGACGATGCGGAGCATGACCGCTGACGGCGCGGTAATGTCATAAGAACTCAGTTGATCGCTCGGGAGTTCATCCCCCGGCTTGAGTTTGAGTTCCTTCGCAGCCGTTGATCCGAGAAGGGCTTCGCCGAGTCCTGCGATCATCCGACCTTCCTGAGGTACAAGACCACGAAACTCGAAATACTCGTACGGCACGGCAGCGATCGGTTTCCCGCGGGCGCGATAGCGGACATGGACCGGGATCGCTTCGGTTCCAGGGAGTTCGCGGATCTCCTCGACCACGCCGAGCGGGATTGGTTTCAGATCGGTGATTCTCCAGTGGAGTGCCGCGAGTACGAGATCGAACCGACTCCCGGCAGGACCGACGAGCAGGGGGACCGTTTGTGCGCGATCTCGGAGAGAAGATTCAAACGACGAGATCACGCTCCTGCTCACGAGGGGTAACCCAACGATCACGAAGATACACAAGCACAGAAGCAGCGATCTCCCCCAGTGGAATCGCAGATGACGCATCGCAAGCAGGATCATGAACCACCCCCCTCAAGTGAAGCAAAGTCTGAGAGGTCGATCGAGCGATCAAACCGATCGCACACGCTCTGGTTATGCGTCACCGCGACAATTGTGGCACCGATAGATTGTGCTTCAGAATGGATCAGATCGATGATGTCCATCGAGCGGGACGGGTCGAGGTTCCCGGTTGGCTCATCGCACACGATCAGTTTAGGTTTCGTCACCAACGATCGACAGATCGCGACACGCTGCCGCTCACCCTGACTGAGTTGGTGCGGGAAGCGCCGCAGCACATGACCGATCCCGGCACGATCCGCGAGCTCTCGCGAGAGATCGCGTGCTGAGCTGAGATCGAGTTTGCCGAGCCGAGCCGTCAGCAGGATATTGTCGAGTGCGGAGAGATACTCGATGAGTGCAAAGTCCTGAAAGACCATACCGATGGAACGGATCCGCTGCTGACCCCGTTCACTGTTGCTCTGTGATGCGGTATCAACACCCAGTGTCTCGACAACCCCGTGGGTAGGCATCAGCACGCCGGAGAGTAATCGGAGGAGTGTGGTCTTCCCGCACCCGCTGGGACCGGTGATCGCGGTGTGCTCGTTCGTGTTGATCCCGAATCTTGGCACCCGAAGCTCGAGCTGCTCGTCACCCGGATACCGATAGCAAACATCATTGAACCGAACAATCTGGTTGGGTGAGTCTGCATCCATGGATTAGATATCTGGGTACCCGAGTTGTTCCAAGCGTTCTTCGATCTCGTTCGAGTCATCCATCGGACTGCCGTCTGTCGGATCGATCCGTTGTTGTGAGCGGAGTTCGTGCTCAGTCAGTCTCCATCCGGAATCAGTATACGCGACCCGATAGTACGCCTCATAGATGTTTGATCGCGTGTGGCTGTGTCCCCAGTGGTAGACCGTGCCGTCAACGCGCCAAGTGTGCATCGCTCCGAAACCCTTGCCTGCAGGATCAGCGGAGGATTCATCGATGTCCACGATGTCGGTCTCAATAGGATCCAGTCTCGTGACCACCCCGATCTTCATCTCTTCCTCCGCTTGCAAGAGCGATAGTCGAATCTGTTCGTAGAGGGTCCCGAGCAACTCGCCGTGGAGCGCGAACTCGAGATGGTTGTAGATATCGGATTCAGAGGTGTAGTCGAACGATCGGTACATCCGCTCGTGCAGGATCCGGAAGGTGAGTTCCGCATCCTGTTCGCTGATCATGGGTTCCTGACCAGCGTGGATGCGTGGTTTGATGATGAGTTGATCAATTAGGACGACCGATCCACAAGACAGGACAAGCGCGGTCATGATGGGCACAGCGCTGAGTTTCTTCCAGATCATGACTCCCAGCACACCCAGAACGAAGACCACCCCTGCGAGCAGGAGTGGGGTTCGACTCAATCGTGAACCAGCGATCCTCGGCTCGGGTAGTTCGATGAATGCGTTGGACAACTCCTGGCTCGCGCGAGACCAACTCAGGGTGGGCTCAGCGTGCGAGAATCGAGCGGGTTCAGACTTACCGTTCGCCGTCAGCACGACCTCAAAGTACATCCGCGGCGGGGTGCTGCTCGCGTGCTCCATCTCGAACGCGAGTTGGTCAAGTGGATACGCGGGCCAGGTCACATCAACCGACTCAACTCGGGTGGCTGCATCGAACCGCATCACCACCGCCGCACGGATCAATGCGCGAGCACCCATTTTCGGAAAGATCGCGAGCATCCCGGGGTCCGGATCCGCGAAGATCTCGATGCGTTCAAAGACCGGATTGACGGCTTCATCGTTGATTCGGCAAACTGCTTGTTCAGTGAGGTAGGCACGGAAGACTTCCAGTACACGCTCAGCTTCCGATTCGCTGAGTTCCCCCTCCGCTTCGCGAGCGACATCGATCGTTTCATCCAGCAAAGCGAGGTTCACGCCGACCGAGAAACGGACCTGCTCGTCCTCGATCGCTACCCGGAGATCCGCGTGCGGCCCGTCCTGAGGGTGCATCGAGTCCGCAAAGCACACGCTGGTAAGAATATAAGAGGTCATCCAGACCAGGAGTAGAGCAAGCCGCATACGGGTACTATAAGGGTGGCGATCAACAAAAAAGTTGAGCGTACACTGATTTGCAACCATGAACGATCGACCCGGTATGAACATGCACGCGTTCCGCGTGCTCGGGTTTCATAACACACATTCACAGAAAATGAGGCGAAGATGACGAGGAATCACTATCACTCCATGCACCGCATGGCCATCACGACAGCACTCACCGCCGTGTGCGGCCTTGCCTTGGCCTCAGGCGCAGACTCCGGCGCAGCGATCACTACAGAATCTCTCGACGGCGCGCCGATCTCCGACGCACTCCTCGAGGTGAGCGAGGATGTCAAACTCTACAACGAGCACCTGACCACGCTCGCGAGCCCCTACATGATGGGCCGCGTACCAGGATCAGCTGGGATGGAGCGTGCACGCGAGTACTGTGCGTTCACGCTTGAGCAAGCCGGTCTCGAACCCGCATTCCCGTCAGAGGACGGCACACCATTCGCAAGCTTCTATGACCCGTTCGAACTCGGTGGATCATGGGATGTTGTTGATGAGCGTCTTGTCCTAGACGGCATCGAGCTCGAAGCCGACGAGGACTATGTCTTCACAGGTCTCGGAGATGACGGAGAGGTCTCAGGGGAGATGGTCTTCGTTGGATACAGCATTGACAACGGGCCGGATGGCTACAACAGCTTTGAGGGGATCGAAAGCCTCGAGGGCAAGATCGCGGTCATGTTCCGCTTTGAGCCTGTTGATGAGAACGGCGACGCCCTCTGGGGTGATGGATCGTGGTCCGGCCGAGCTTCATTCAGTAACAAACTTAGAGCGCTCAACGAGCGCGGAGCCGCGGGCGCGATCATCATCAACCCTCCGGGGACATTCGATCGTCGCGCAAACCGCGTGAGTCGTTTCGGTTCCGGTGGAGGCGGAGCCGACTTCCCGGTCTTCATGATGTCCACAGATGCCGGCGAGGAGTTCATCCCCTCCGCTGGATTCGATGGAAAGTCCCTCCTTGAACTCCGTCAGCACGCGGATGCTGGGGGAGATCCGATCATGTCATCGGAGGAGATTCAACTCACAGGATCCAGCAAGCGTGAGTCGGTCACAGCCGCGAATGTAGGGGGGGTACTCAGAGGGACCGGTGCGCTGCAAGACGAGTGGATCGTCGTGGGTGCACACCTCGATCACTTGGGGATGGGCTACTTCGGTTCCCGCACAGGTCCGGGCAAACTCCACCCCGGCGCTGACGATAACGCTTCGGGTTCTGCGGGTGTGTTGCTGCTTGCGGATCAACTCAGCGATCTCGCCGAGAACGAGCAAGGTGATCGCCGTTCGGTGCTCTTCATGCTCTTTGATGGGGAAGAAAGCGGACTCAACGGTTCGCGTCACTATGTCAACGATCCAATCGCTGATATTGAAAATCACGCGATCATGCTCAACTGGGACATGATCGGTCGGATCGAAGACGAGCGACTGATCGTTTCAGGACTCGATACGGGTTCAGGGATGCGGGACTTCTTCACCCCGCTCTTCGCTGATTCGGGTCTGGATGTCAGGGCATCCGCACGCTTCGCGGGCGCGAGCGACCACACGGTCTTCTACCGCGCCGGGATTCCGGTTGTCTTCAGTCACATCGACGGTCTCCACGCGGACTACCACACACCTGAGGATACGAGTGACAAGATCAACCGAGTTGGCGCGACCAAAGCCGTCGGTCTCTACGCGGACATGATCGAGCTCTACGCGACCTACCCAACCCGTTTCGAGTACGCGGAACAGTCCTCGAATCAGTCCTCCGGCGCGATGGGGAGCGTGAAGGTCCGCTTCGGGATCATGCCCGGCAGTTACAACGAGGATGAACCTGGGATTCCGATCGGTGATGTCACCGAGGGTGGATCAGCCGCGAACGCGGGTGTTCTGTCCGGCGATCGGCTGGTCCGCTGGGATGGTCAGAAAATCGAGGACATCCAGGCATGGATGGGTCTCCTCGCTCAGCACGAACCGGGTGATGTCGTCAATATCGGCATCAAGCGTGAGGGCGAAGAGATGACCCTCGAAGTCACGCTGCAAGAACGATAATCAATCCATCCATTCAGCTTGATCAATCGAGCGGCTCTGTTTCTACCAGAGCCGCTTTTTGATTTCAGGAATGTATTCCGGTTCCCGGTACAGTGATGCAGAATCCGGTACACTGGCCCATGTTCTGTCCAACAGAACAGAGGGGTAATAATTTTCCAGAGAGCTACATCTCTTTGGATC
>JAEPQP010000132.1 GCA_017640485.1 Phycisphaerales bacterium
CTCTTCGGTGCCCTCCTTTGACCCGAAGGGCAAAGGAGGGCACCCAACACCCCACCCCCGAACCAACCCACCCCCAACAACAACTTTGGCACGCCGTTTGTGATGAACCCTCAGCGGGTATCTGGTGTCCACGGAGGGACACGGATATTCCGACAGAGGCACGCCATGAACTACGGCATACAAATCTCAGCATCCGGAGCCCTCACCTCCATGCACCGTCAGGACGCCTACACAGGCAACCTCGCAAACCTCGGAACCGCCGGCTTTAAGCCCATTTTCGCCGGCACGCAGTTCCGACAAGCCGTCCGCCAAGAAGACGGCCTCTACAACCTCGATTCCAACGAACTCCTCGAACGCCTCGGCGCCGGCGCATTCGCTGCGCCCAACCGCATCAACTTTGCGCAGGGACCGATCGAAATCACCACCTCCGCCACCGATGTCGCGATCAAAGGCGAAGGCTTCTTCGTCGTCGGACACGAAGGCGGACAAGCCCTCTCCCGCGACGGACGACTCACCCTCAACGCCGACGGCACCCTCGTCCAAGCCGCCACCGGTCGCCCCGTCCTCGACCCAAGCAACACCCCAATCCAAATCAACCCCAACAACGGCGACCTCGTCATCCACGCCGACGGCTTGATCACCCAAGAAGACGCCGCCGTCGGACAACTCGCCCTCGCCGATGTCCCCGACCGCTCCATCCTCAAAAAGCACGGCGAAGGACTCTTCGTCTCCCAATACGACACCCCGCTCTCGCTGATCGACGGCGTGGGACAGTTCAACCAGTACGCGATCGAGGGATCCGCCGTCAACGAGATCAACGCGATCATGCAGATCCAGAGCGCCTCACGATCCGCTCAAGGCAACATCGGCATGATCGACATGCAGAACCGCATGATGGACCGCACAATCAACACCTTTGGACGCATTGCGTAACACGATTCAGGAGATTTATCCATGGCTATTCTGGCAATGCAATCCGCGGCATCCGGACTCCGGGCGCTCAACACCCGGCTCGATGTGACCGCCAACAACCTCGCGAATGTCAACACCGAAGGGTTCAAAGCGTCGCGCGTGAACTTCGAGGATCTGATGTACATCGAACGCGCCCAGCCCGGCGTGGAGAACGCGAACGGGGATCAGCGACCGACCGGGTTGTACATCGGTCTTGGTGTCCGCGAGTCGGGTACACAGCAGGACTTCTCGTACGGAGCACCGATTCCAGGCAACGGCGTGCTGGACATGTTCATCGATGGTCGCGGATTCTTCCAGGTGCAGGTCGAGAACGATCTGGGTCAGGGCGGGATCGCGTATACGCGTGCGGGGAACTTTGTGCTCAACGCGGACAACGAGGTCGTGCTCGCGAACTCGGAGGGTCGTCGTCTTGAGCCTGGGATTTCGATCTCTCCCAATGCTGAGGATATTCAGGTTGATGCCAATGGGCAGGTCTGGGAGATTCTTCCGGGTCAGCCCGCTCGTGTCGCTGGTCAGGTCGAGCTTGCGATCTTTGTGAATCCGACTGGTCTCACGCAAGCGGGATCGAACCTCTGGGTTGAGTCCGCGGCATCTGGGCCCCCGATTACCGGGACTCCCGGATCGGAGAACTTCGGGTCCATCATCGGAGGGATGCTCGAGGGATCGAATGTGGATCCGGCGGTTGAGCTTATCGAGTTGATCCGTACGCAGCGTGCTTTTGAGATGAACTCACAGTCGATCCAGGCCGCGGACGAGACGCTCCGCTCGATCGCACAGCTCCGCCGGTAACTGATCAATCCATCAGGATGATGACATGAACAGCATGATTCCGACATTCTGTATGCAAAGGCTGACCGCGCTGGCGATTGTGCTGGTCGTGGCGCTGTCTTCAGCAGCGTGGGCGGGTGTGACGACGATCACGCTCAAGCCCACAGTTCGGATCTCTGGAGATGAACCGATCACGCTCGGGCAGCTCTGCACGATTGAGGGGGATCAGGGTTCGGTGATTGAATCGCTTGAGCTTGATGGCGTGCTGGTTGAGGGGAAGGGTGGCTGGCTCAAACTGAAGACCGACGAGCTGCGATCGCTGTTGGAATCGAATGAAGCGATCCATGCGGGGTCGGTCGTGATCAACGGTCTGGAGGTCAGCGTCCGGCGTGTGGGTCAGCAGCGATCGGAGATCAGATCCACGGCACCGATGATCACGGCGGCGCGGGAAGACGCTCATCAAGACGGTCCCGTGATCCGGGATCACATCGAGCGCTGGGTGCACGATCGGTATCGGATCGGTGAGCAGCTAGTCCGGATCCGATTCCGGGATTCGGATGCGGAGTTCTTGAACACGGCGACCAATGGGCAGCTGCTGGAGATCAAAGAACTGTCCAAGCGCGGACGCACCGCGATCCGGGTCATGCTGATGAGCGAGTTCCAGATTCTTGCCGAAAAGGCGTTGATCCTTGATGTTGAGATCCAGCGTGAGGTGCTCTTTGCTCGTTCAATGATCCGCAGGGGGACGGTGATTGATGACTCGCATGTGATGAGCGAACTTCGCTGGGTGAATCCTGAAGAACGCAGCGCGACTCGCGCGATGGCGCTGGGGATGTCGGTGACCAAGCTCGTGGACTCTGGTGAGATGCTCAGCGAGGATCACATCGAGAAGCCTTTGGTGATGCGGCGGGGGGATCTGATCTCGGCGAAGTCGATCAGTGGATCAATCGTCGTGACGGTGCGTGGACGCGCTCGAGCGAATGCAAGGCTCGGCGAGGTGGTCGAGGTTGAATCCATTGATGGCGAAACGAGTTTCCTCGCTCGAGCGATCGGGGAAGGACGGGCGATGATCCTCAAGCGAGGCGAAGAAGGGACGATGCAATGAAGTGCTTACAAGAGTTGAACACGATTCGACGGACTCTGCGGAACAGTCTTGTTATGGGCGGGCTGATGACTCTTTCGGCTGGAGCGAGCGCACAGAGTCTGTACCTGACGACCGAACTCGCTGAAGACGGACCCGAGGCGACGACCGCTCCGGTCATGTACCTCGAGGAAGTCTCGCTGACCTACATCCCCGAACCCGAGGTGCGGACCTACCAGAAGCACGACATCATCACGATTGTGATCGACGAGGTTTCATCGCAGACGAGTTCGCAGAAACTGGAGACGGAGAAGGAGTCCCAGAGCACTGTCGAGATTGATGCGATGATCGATCTGCTCAAGCTGCTGGAACTGCAACTGAACACCAATCCGAGACTTGCGAACCGGACGATCTTTGACGCGAGCGCCTCGCGTGAGTTTACGGGTGAGGGCGACTACGAGCGGGAGGATCGGTTCTCGGCGCGGATCACGGCGACGGTGATCGATGTCAAACCCAATGGAACGCTGGTGCTGGAAGCACAGAAGCGGATCCAGAAGGACGACGAGATCCAGACGCTGGTCATCGCGGGCGTCGCTCGGACTGAGGACATCACGAATCAGAATACGGTGCTGTCGAGTCAGCTCGCGGGTCTGTCGCTTGCGGTGCAGAACGAGGGCGATCTGAAGGATGCGGCGAAGAAGGGCATCATCACAGAGTTCTTCGACACACTGTTTGCGTTCTGATTCGACCTGATTATTTAACTGAAAGAATCTCACAGATCCGGCCGCAGTCGCGCCGGATCTGTTGTTTGAGGGTGTCGATGGAGTCGAACTTGACCTGATCGCGGATCCATCCGGTCAGCTCGAGGGTGCAGTCCCATCCGTATTCGGGGAGGTCTTGGTGTGGGGTCCAAGATGAGCCGTCGGTGTTGAGGAGGTGTGCTTCGGCGCGCTTCGATGTGCCTTGGACCGTAGGGCGTGATCCGACATTGATCGCGGCGAGGGTGTGTTGTGGTCCTGATGGTGTGTCGAAGCGAGCGAATCCGGAGTAGACGCCGTCGGCGGGGAGGTGGGATTCGGTTTCGAGGTTGATGGTTGGGATGTTGATGGTGCGCCCGAGTTGTTGGCCTTGGACAACGGTGCCTTGGAGTTCGTGTGAGCGTCCGAGGACATAAGCGGCGTCACGGACGCGGCCTTGCTCGAGGAGCCATCGCGTGAGGGAGGAGGAGGCGGTGACGATGGATTGGTCGGTGAGGGTGACTTTGACGGGGCCGAGGATCTGGGTTTGGATGCCTCGGGTGTTGCAGAGTTCAGTGAGGGTGGTCGGGGTCCCGGAGCGGGCGCGTCCGAAGTGGAAGTCGTGTCCTTCGACGATGATCGATGGGTGGTGCTCGTCGATGATCTCGTTGAGGAAGGATTCGGGGTCTTTGGCGAGGAGTGCAGGGGTCGGGGTGAGTTCGATGACTTCATCAGCCCCAGCGCCGAGGAGTCGCTGCTTGCGGATCTGGAATGATTCGATCTGGGGAGGGGCGACGGCGGGGTTGAGGGTAGTGAGGGGGTGTGGGTGGAAGGAGAGGGCGATGAGGCGGCCTTGGGGACCGATTGCTGCGCGGGCATGCTGGAGGAGGAGTTGGTGGCCAAGGTGGACGCCATCGAAGTTCCCGATCGTGAGGGCGGTTTGGGGGGTGGTTCGGGGGAGTTGGGATCGGGATGAATCGTTTGATTCGGGCATGCGTGAGTGTATCAAGGCGGGGTCGGATGATCTAGAATCATGGCCCTGCTGGTCTGTTCTCAGCGGTGGTTCTTTTTGAAGGAGTTGCGTATGGCATGGTTCGGTCGCAAGGCGAAGGCATCAACATCCACTCAGTCCTCGGCTGCTGTTACGGCGGCTCCTTCTCCGAGCGTTCGTCCTCCGGTACTCAGTTCGTCCTCGCCGCAGCGTGAGCAGCGGATCATGGAGATCGGGAGCGAGATGCTGGACATTTCGCGCGATCACAAGTCTGGGATTCTGTCGAAGCAGTTCTATCAGGACAAGCTGATGGACTGGTCGATGAAGGACCACAACTTCAAAGTCCAGATGTTCCGGTTTGTGGATGCGTTCCCGGCGCTGACGACTCCGGATATGGTGCACGATCATCTGGTGGATTACATGACGCAGCCGGGGGTGAAGGCGCCTCCTGGGATGGATCTGGCGCTCAAGGCGGGCGGGGTCGCGAAGGGGATGGCGGCGAAAACAATCTCGGGTCAGATCACTGGGATGGCGAAGAACTTCATCGCGGGCACGGATGCGGCTGACGCACTCCCGATGCTGGGGAAGCTGTGGAAACAGGGGATTGCGTTCAGCGTGGATCTGCTGGGTGAGGCGTGTGTTTCCAATGCGGAAGCGGACATGTATCAGGGGAAGTATCTGGATCTGGTTGAGAACCTAGTCGGGACGGCGAGTGAGTGGGCGCCGAACGATCGGTTGGAGCGGGATCATCTGGGAGTGGTACCTCGGGTGAATGTATCGATCAAGGTGTCGAGTTTGTGCGCGTTGTTTAATCCGATCGCGCCGGAGAGTTCGATCGCGGACTTTATGAAGCGTGCGGCACCGATCTTTGAGGCCGCGGAGCGGAACGGGGTGCTGATTAACTTTGATATGGAGCATCATGAGTTCAAGGACCTGACGCTCGATGCGTTCATGCATGCGTGTGATACCCATGGGTTTGAGGCGGGGCTTGCGATGCAGGCGTACCTCAAATCGGGGGTGGAGGATGCTCGTCGGATTTGTGAGTGGGCGAAGCGGACTGGGCGCGTGGTGACGGTGCGGTTGGTGAAGGGTGCATACTGGGACTTCGAGACGATTCACGCGGAGCAGGAGGGGTGGCCTTGCCCGGTTTGGAATGAGAAGTGGCAGACGGACAAGTGCTTCGAGGACATGGTTAATGTGTTCCTGGAGAACTGTCCGACCGAACCTGGTCAGGGGGGCGTGAAGCTGGCGCTGGGGTCGCACAATGTGCGGTCGATCGCGGCGGCGCTGGCGGGGCTTGAGGAGCGCGGGCTTCCGCGCGAAGCGATTGAGTTGCAGATGCTGCACGGGATGGCGGATCAGCTCAAGCACGCAGCGGCGGAGATGGGGATCCGGGTGCGGGAGTATGTGCCGGTCGGGGAGATGATTCCTGGGATGGCGTATCTTGTGCGTCGACTCTTGGAGAACACGAGCAACGAGTCGTGGCTCAAGGCGGGGTTCTTAGACAATGCGGATACGGCTACGCTGCTGATGGATCCGTCCATTAAAGGAGCGGGCGTTGATAAGCAGGATCTGTATCTGATTGCGCCGGAGCGTCATGAGTTGACGCCTGCGGTGGAGAAGGTCGGGAACTCGCGGCCGTTCTATACCGAACCGATGCGGGACTTTGCGGAGGGGGAGCAGCGCGAGTCGTTTGCGCAAGCGATGGAGTCTGCGGAGGTCCCGAGTGTGGCGAATGATCACACTCCGGATCAGGCGGCGAAGATGCTGGAGCAGGCGCATGATGCGTTCCCGGCGTGGCGCGACTTTGATCCGTATGAGCGGGCGCGTGTGCTGACGCTGCTTGCGGGGATGATGCGGGCGCAGCGTGATGAGCTTGCTGGGATCGTCTGCAAAGAAGCGAAGAAGACCTGGCGCGAAGCGGATGCGGATGTGTGCGAAGCGATCGACTTCTGTGAGTACTACGCACGGCTTGCGCCGAAGCTGTTTGAGAGCGAACGGCTTGGTCGGTTTATCGGTGAGCTTGATGAGTTGTGGTACCAGCCCAAGGGTGTTGCGGTGGTGATCTCGCCTTGGAACTTCCCGCTTGCGATTTGTTGCGGGATGACGACGGCGGCGCTGGTGACGGGCAATACGGTCATCATCAAGCCCGCGGAGCAGACTCCGGGGATCGCGAAGGTCATGTTTGAGCTGCTCGCCGGGGCGCTGGCGCAGGTCGGGGCTCCGGAGGGCGTGCTGCACTTCTGTCCGGCTCCCGGCGAGACGACGGGCGCGGCGCTGGTGCGGGATCCGCGCGTGAGCGTGATCGCGTTTACGGGATCCAAGGCGGTTGGTCTGGACATTATCCAAGCGGCGGGCGTGACTCCGGACGCGCAGACGCATGTGAAGCGGGTGGTGTGCGAGATGGGTGGCAAGAACGCGATCATCGTGGATGTGTCTGCGGATCTTGATGAGGCGGTTGTCGGGGTGCGGACCTCGGCGTTCGCGTTCCAGGGTCAGAAATGCTCGGCGTGCTCGCGGTGCATCGTGGTGGATCCGGAGGGGCCGAACGGCCAGCGGATGAAGCTGTTCTTGGAGCGGCTCGGGGAAGCGACCAAGACTTTGATCCTCGGGGAGGCGGATGATCCGAACAC
>JAEPQP010000022.1 GCA_017640485.1 Phycisphaerales bacterium
AGGAACCGGGATGGTCATCGCCGCGATGTACCTTCTGTACATGGTCGGGAAGATCTGCTTCGGTCCGCTCCGCGAGCCCGAAGATCATCACGACCACGAATCACTCCCAACAGACCTCTCCCGCCGCGAGATCGGAACCCTGATCCCGCTCGCCGCCGGATGTCTTGTGTTTGGTCTCCAGCCAACCCTCCTGCTCGATGCTGTGTCCGAACCCGTCAACACCATCGTGGTCCAAGCGACCACCGAGACCGGCACGACCCAGCAAGCACAGCACGCCATGATTTCTGATCACACCATCCATACCGATCCATCGACGGAGCACACGCCATGACCGAGAAGCTCGCATTCGTGCTCCCAGAAATCATTCTCTTCATCGCGACCTGTCTGGTCATGGTCACCGGTCAATGGCCCGTCCGCGCCATCCGCAGCTTCACGCCCTGGATCTGCGCCGTCGCCCTCGTCGCCGCGGGAATGGTCGCGACCTCGACCCCAGTCGATCCCGACGCACTTTTCCCGAACCTGATCCCGTTTGCCAAGTTCATGATCGCCGCAGTCGCGCTGCTGCTGCTCATCAACCTCACCGGAACAGTCGATCGCGACCTCGAAGCCGATGTCGACAAGGGACTTCCCTTCCTCCCCATCCGCTCCAACGGCGGTGAGTTCTACGCATTCTTCCTCTTCTCGATCACCGGACTCATGCTCACCGTCTCCGCAGACGACCTGATCTGGCTCTTCCTTGCTCTCGAGCTCACTTCACTCCCGACCTACATCATGGTCGCGATTTCGACTCATAAAAATGTATCACGCGAAGCCGCGGTCAAGTACTTCTTCCTCGGCGCGCTCGGAGCAGCGATCTTCCTCTACGGCTTCGCGCTCATGTACGGCGCCGCCGGATCAACCAACCTCGCTGATATCGCATCCGTCTTCGCCGCAGAAGGACTCAGCAGTCTCGGTCTCGCCGGGGCCCTCCTCGCACTGCTCGGACTCGCGTTCAAGATCGCCGCGTTCCCCATGCACTTCTACACCCCCGATGTCTACCAAGGCGCCGCATCACCCGTCAGCGCGATGCTCGCGTTCGTCCCCAAAGCCGCGGGGTTCATGGGGATCATGCTCATCACCGCCACCGTCGGCTGGAACGAGTTCGGTCATCTCCCCTCAACCATTGAATCGGTGCTCTGGATCATCGCCGCGCTGACCATGTTCGTCGGAAACGCCCTCGCGCTGCTCCAGAACTCCGTCAAGCGCATGCTCGCGTACTCCTCCGTCGCCCACTCCGGATATATGCTCGTCGGGATCCTCGCCGGACCCGGAGAAGCCGGCGCACCGTTCTTCCGCAACGGACTCGCCGCCGTCCTCTTCTACCTCCTCTGCTACGGCGTCATGACCGTCGGGGTCTTCGCAGTCCTCGGGGCTCTCGAACGCAAGCACGCCGACGGCTCAGTCACCGACGCCGACGATATCGAAGACCTCCGCGGACTCTGCAAGACCCATCCGCTCCTCGGATGGACCGTCGTCGTCTGCGCACTCTCCATGCTCGGATTCCCGCCGCTGCTCGGATTCATCGGCAAGCTCGGGCTCTTCTCCTCCGGCGTCAGCGCCGGACAGATCCCCATCGTCATCGTGCTTGGCATCAACTCCGCGATCGCCGCGGTCTACTACCTCCGACTCGTCGCCGTCGCATACCTCGACAAAGCGGACTCCAGCACCCGCGCCGCGAGCGTCAACGCGGGCTCCGAGCTGGTCCTGACCCCATTCGCATCGCGTCGCCTCGCCGGCGCTGTCTCCGCATTCGGAGTGGTCCTGCTGCTCGTCGTCTCGCAACCATTGGTGAACGCCGCACACAACGCCGCGTACTTCAACGCACCATCCACGGCTCACTCCGATTCGCACGACGCCGACCACGCCCTGATCGATCCTGATGAATCTGTGCGTCTCGATCCAATCAGTCAAGCAGACCCCCAAGACTGACCCAATGCTGACCCAAAACTGAGGGAACGAATGCTCGCACCCGACCTCCTCACGCTCGCAAGTGATCCGTCAATCGCCGGCGCTGCGCCGGAAACCGTCGCGTTCTTCTCCGCAGCGGGTCTGCTCGCGCTGCTCACACTCACCGTCCTCGAGGTCGTGCTGGGGATCGACAATGTCGTCTTCATCGCGATCCTGACCGACAAACTCCCCGAAGAGAAACGACCACGCATCCGATCCATCGGACTCCTGCTCGCGATGGTCATGCGCCTCATCCTGCTCGGACTCGCGTACTGGATCGTCAAGCTCACCGAGCCCTGGTTCCATGTCTTCGATCGCCCGTTCTCCGGGAAGTCGCTCCTTCTGCTCGGAGGTGGACTCTTCCTGATCTTCAAAGCCGTGCTCGAACTCCACCACCTCGTCGCGACCGACGAAGAGCACCGCAACGACCCGCACACCCGCCCGGGGATGAAGAAAGCCGGCGCCACAGTGGGTCAGGTCCTGATGCAGATCCTGCTGCTCGACCTCGTCTTCTCGCTCGACTCCGTCATCACCGCCGTCGGCATGACCACCAACTACTACATCATGGCCACCGCTGTCATCATCTCCATCGCCGTCATGCTCGCGTTCGCCGGACCGATCGCACGCTTCGTTAGCAAGCACCCATCCATGAAAAACCTCGCGCTCGCGTTCCTCGTGCTCATCGGGGTGCTTCTCGTTGCCGAGGGAATCGGTGAACACTTCAACAGAGGATACATCTACTTCGCGATCGTCTTCGCGTTCTTGCTCGAACTGATCAACATGCAAACCGACAAGAAAGCCGCCCGCAAACGCCGCCAAGCCGTCGCTCAGAAAATCGCCGAAGATCCCAACTCGCCAGCCGAATAATCACGCCGGATCAATGATCATCACCTTGTGCGGTCCGATCCCCGGGATATCAAACTCGTCGCTCGCAAACCGGAACCCATACCGCTCATAAAACCCATACGCGACCCTTCGTGCATTGCACCACACCGGAAGTTCCTGATTGAGATCCCACGCGTGCTCAAGCCCAAACCGGAGCACGGCTCCTCCGCACCCACTCCCCCGCACATCAGGATCAGACGCCATCCCCCGAATGCGCCAAGCGTGCCGATCAGTTTCAGGGACAAAGTCTCGCATCACCGTCATGATCGCGATCACCCGCTCGTGCTCATCAACAGCGCCCACATGAAACGAATCCGGAGCGTCGTCGTGATCCATCGCGACCTCATCGATCGTCAGATTCGGACGAAGCACACGCTGGCGCAGCGAGTAGGTATCCGTGGATGGGATGAGGCTGACCTTCCAATCAGATAACGATCCGCTCTTTGGGTTCATCAAAAAAAAACTCCGAAGTGTTCTCACCTCGGAGCGTAGGCTATCTCGCTCTCTTGTGTGATTATCGACGACGAATCGCGAGCACGCTGAGCCCAAGCAACGCGAGCGTCCCAGGAGTGGGGACCGGTGTTCCCGTGACCTGCAAGTACAGCGATGAAGTACTTGATGTCGAGATCCAGTTCGGATCGTCGCTCCCTGAGAACGCAACAGCGCGCCCATTGGATGTCGCATCAACACCTTGCCATGAGCCGAAGCTCATGTCATCAGGAAGCGCGGCCGAGACCCAGTAGACACTCCCTTGTTCAAGAAGCACCCCGCCTCCAGAGAACATGGTGATATCCCCACCGTCAAGGTTGGCACTGTTTTCGATCGTAAACGATTCGAGCAGCGTTCCCGGCTTGTCAACATCGTTCGACCAGAAATGAACACGGTAGTCTCCACCAACTGCGCCAACGAGTTGCGTCGCACTCAATCGCACAGTGATTGATTCGAGGAAGAAGTCCCCACCATTGACAATAATTGAATCCGCGGGTTGATTGATTGTTTGAGTCGCCTGACTCTGTCCTACAAGCCAAGTCGTATTAATATCAAACCCAGTCGTATCGTGGATGATGTCTGCAGCGGTGTTCATCGTCAATAAGCCGCAGATCCCAGTAGCGATCAGTATGTTCTTCATAAGTCTCCCCTTTCGGTGCGCGGAGTCTGTGCAGGAACGACATCCAGAATAGTCGTCTAGTCAAATATGCCACAACATGGATCAGCCGCTAATCAATGAGCGATAAAAATGCTCGTATCGCCACTGAAGACCTATTGAGAGCGAATTTTGGACGAATCAGCACCGGAATCCAAGGCCAGCGCCTCAAGAAACGCATCCCCGAACGAATCCAGCTTCGCCTGCCCAACACCCTTGACCCGCAGCATCGCGTGCCGATCGGTCGGTCGATCCTTCACCAGCTCACGCAGCGTCGCATCCGAGAACACGACATACGGCGGAACCTCACGCTCGCGAGCAATCCGCGTCCGCAGATCACGCAGCCGCTCAAAGACGACCTTCTCATCAACATCCAGAATCACCGCCTCGCGCCGCTTCTGACCCCGAGCGCGTTCCTTCTTCGCAGACCCTGTACCGATCGGATTCGCGAGCACCACATCCCCGATCCCCTTCATGACCGACATCCCAGTCTCCCCGAACCGGATCGTCTCAAACCGATCCTCGACCACCCGCTCAAGCGCCCCCATCGAGATCAGTTGGTCCAGATACATCGCCAGCTGCGCCTTGGTATACCCACCCAGCAACCCGTGCACACTCAGCTCATCATGACCCCGGCTCGTAATCTTCTCCGCCTTCGCGCCGCGGACAACATCACAGATATGCGCCGCCCCATACTTCTGTCCAGTCCGCGCAACCGCCGAGAGCAGCACCTGTGCAACCTTGACCGATTCCCGATCAATCTCCGTCTCCCCGAGACACACATCACACGCCCCGCACCCGTTCTCCGGATCAATCTCAAGCTCCTGACCAAAGTGCTCGCTCAGCGCCTTGTGCCGACAGGTCATCGACGCGATCAACGAACGCATCTCGCGGATCAGCCGCAGCTGACCCGCCGGATCCGCGCCCGATTCCTCGGCCCCGAATCCGATCAACCGCTCCCAGCGTCCCGCATCACTCGGAGAATACAACAGCAAACACTCCGCGGGCTCGCCGTCGCGTCCCGCGCGCCCCGTCTCCTGCTGATACGCCTCGATACTCTTGGGCATCGTCGCATGCACCACCAATCGCACATTACTCCGATCGATCCCCATCCCGAACGCCACCGTCGCGACGACCACATCGAGCGTTTCATTCAAGAACGCATTCTCGACCGATTCACGCTTCTTCTCGCTCAGCCCCGCGTGATACGCGTCCGCATCCAACCCATGCTCGATCAGATCCTGCGCCAGCGACTCCGTGTCCTTTCGGCTCAAACAATACACAATCGTCCCGCCCCCATCCCCCGCGCTCCGATGACGACGCATCGCCTCCGCGATCTGATCCGCGGCTTTCGATCGCGCCTGCACCCGGTAAGTCAGGTTCGGACGATCAAACTTCCCGATCAAGATCTCCGGATCACGCAAGCCCAGTTGATCAACAATGTCCTGCTGAACGCGAGGCGTCGCCGTCGCGGTAAACGCCTGAATCCCGATCCCCGGCGCCACCTGCCGGAGTTCCTTGAGCCTCCGAAACTCCGGACGAAAGTCATGCCCCCACTGAGAAATACAGTGCGCCTCATCGATCGCGATCGCCCCCAATCGACCCGCGTCATTGAGCGAAGCGAGGATCGTCTTGAATCCACCGGTCACCAATCGCTCCGGCGCCGCAAAGATCAGGTTGATCGAACCATCAAAAGCTCTGGTGATGACCTCCCGCGCCTCATCGGGATCCACACCCGAGTGCAGCGCCGCCGCTCCATACCCATTGAGCTCCAGCCCACGCACCTGATCTCGCATCAACGCGATCAAAGGAGAAGCCACGATCGTCACCTTCCCAGTAACCAGCGCCGGAACCTGATAGCACAAACTCTTCCCACCACCCGTCGGAAGCACCGTCAGACAATCCCGTCCATCGATCCCCGCCTGGATCGCACGCTGCTGCATCGGACGCAGAGAATCAAACCCCCACACACGATGGACGGCCTCAAGCACAGCAGCAGGGAGCACAGATTCACTCATCTCTTGAGTCACGGATGCAGTATACAGTGAGCGCGCCATTTGATCCGGAATCACGCGAAAAACAAAGACGCCCGATCAATGATCCAGGGCTTGAATCGTTCAAGTTTGAGTCAGCACTCAACGCCGACGACGCATCATCGTTCCCAGCCCAAGCAGCACAGCAAGCCCGCCCGCTGGAGCCGGGATCGTGCGGACCGCAAAGCTAATCTGCATCCGATCGCGTCCATCGCTTGTGCTCTGCAACCACTCAAGAACCGATGTCTCTCCACTCGCGCCGATGATCCCACTGATCTGAGCCGCACCGGGGCTGCTCACCACGCCATCGACCACCCGCAGCCCACCAACCGCAGGCTCGTTATCAACAATCGAAACCTCGACCGGACTGACTCCAAAGTCCCAGATCGAAGCGCCAAACTGGGTCGATGAAGAAGCGTCATCAGGAGCACCAACAAAGATCAGCACCTCCACCGCGGCTGTCGAGAAACTCAGCCGCGAAGTCCCGGACTCCCCACCAAAGAGCGTCAGCGACTCAAGCGAAGCCCCTCCAAAGTCCACGGCATCGAACGCATCGTCCGTGCTGTAGTCAAAGAGCATCGTCTCGTCAGACTCTAGACCATCCGACGAGAAGTACACATCAATCCCACTCGCAGACCCCGAAACACCGAACCGGTCATCACCAAATGCCGGAGTGTTCGCGTCCCACTCGATCGTGAGGTACTCGTTCCCGTTGTACTGGATCGTGCTCGCATTCGCGGCGATACACAGTGTCGCGCTCAAAGAGAGCCCATAGATGGCTTTCATAGTTCAATCCTTGTCCTGAGCGACCCCGCGCGAGATAGAGAGCCGCGATTCTGGAGTAAGCATGCGAGCAGACCAAACCTGCGTCTACCCATTTCGTGCTTTTTATCACACTCAGCCAGTTTTTTCAGGAGTTTCGGGACAAATCAGCGCAGAAAGAAACGGACGACCAGTCGGCCGCCCGCTTAGAGGAAAACAGGATTGTCTCAGTCAGATCGAACCGTCAGTGGATTACCGGCGACGACGACCTGCGAGTGCTGCTGGAAGCAGGAGCGCGAGTCCCGATGCCGGAGCAGGGATCGTTGCCGGAGCGACCGCAAAGGTGATCTCCATCTTATCGAGACCCTGGAAGGTGTCCTGGTCCCATGTCAGCGAGGAGAGCTCGCTGAAGACGCCGATGACGCCGCTGCGATGGAAGTTGATGTTCGAGTTCGAGACCTCGTTCTGCTCAGAGAGCATAAGTCCCGGGTTGCCTTCGCTGTCGATGACATCCATCGCGAGCGAGTCTGCAAAGTCCCAGATCGAAGCACCGAACTGGTTCCCGACCGAGCCATCACGAGGAGCACCGATGAGGATCAGCACGGATCCGACCGACTGATCGAATGTGAGCACGGACGAGCCGTTCGCTCCGCCGCGGATCGAGATGGACTCGACCATATCGCCGTTGAATCCGAGTGCATCAAATGCTGCATCGCCGTTGAAGTTGTTCTCGGAGATCGAGTCTGAGGACATGTCGACAGTCTCGAAGGTCACTCCGATCCCACCAACAGTGCCTTCAGCGGAGTTGTCGCTGAGCGAAATGCTGTTCCAGTTGATTGTTTCATAGGTCTGACCATTGAAATCGATCATGTCAGCATTGGCTGCTGCGCAAAGACCCGCGACCGCTACATAGAGTACACACTTCATCTCTATCTCCTTACGAACTTTCATTCATCTCTCAAAGTTGTTGTATAGATGGCCACCAACCGGGCGAGCCATACACTCCACTATGACCGATCCCAGGCCGAGTGCAAGCCAATACCGCCCGCCAATACGAAAATAGAACGAATGTAAGCGTTTATAGGAACAAAACTTACGACATTTCGAGTTTTCGGACCTTCCCCCTTGAATCACGCACCCAACCATCCAACTATCTTAGAGCTATTCTAAAGTAATCGACCAACACCACGCACACAGCCTGGAGCCAGAGATGTCAAACAACATGTCCGATAACAACCAGCCCAAATGCCCTTACATGACCACCGCCGACGGCGCCCCCATCGGTGACCAGAACGCCATGACCGCTGGACCACGCGGACCGCTGCTCATGCAGGATGTCGCGCTGCTCGAGCAGATGCAACACTTCAACCGCGAACGCATCCCAGAACGCGTCGTCCACGCCAAGGGATCCGGCGCCTTCGGCACCTTCACCGTCACCCACGACATCTCCAAGTACACCAAAGCCGACTTCCTCAGCGAAGTGGGCAAGAAAACCGATACCCTCATGCGCTTCTCGACCGTCGCCGGCGAAAAAGGAGCCGCAGACGCCGAACGCGATGTCCGAGGATTCTCCATCAAGTTCTACACCGACCACGGGAACTGGGACATGGTCGGCAACAACACCCCCGTCTTCTTCGTCCGCGATCCCTACAAGTTCGCCAACTTCATCCACACCCAGAAACGCGACCCAAAGACCAACCTCCGCGACAACGACATGCAGTGGGACTTCTGGTCGCTGTGCCCAGAATCACTCCACCAGGTCACCATCCTCTTTTCTGACCGTGGACGCCCCGTCGGATACCGCAACATCAACGGCTACGGCTCACACACCTACTCATTCATCAACAACGAGAACGAACGCGTCTGGTGCAAGTTCCACTTCAAAACCAACCAAGGCATCAAGAACTACATGGACGACGAGGGCGATAGCGTCATCGCGTCCGATCGCGAATCCTCACAACGCGACCTCTTCGAAGCCATCGAGAACGGGGACTTCCCGAGCTGGACCATGAAGGTCCAGATCATGACGCAGTCCCAAGCCGAGCAGTTCGAGAAGGACACCGGATGGAACCCGTTCGATCTCACGAAGGTCTGGCCGCACGCGGACTTCCCGCTCCACGAAGTCGGACAGCTCGAACTCAACCGCAACCCAGAAAACTACCACGCGCAGATGGAGCAAGCGAGCTTCAGCCCGAGCGCCTTCGTCCCAGGCATCGGACCAAGCCCGGACAAAATGCTCCAGGCGCGCCTGATGTCCTACGCCGACGCCCACCGCTACCGCGTCGGGAACAACTACCACCAACTCGAGGTCAACAAGCCCAAGTGCCCCGTCTTCAACTCTCAGCGCGACGGCGTCATGGCCAGCGCCGAAGACTACGGCTCACGCCCAAACTACTGGCCGTCAAGCCGCGCAGGCACCCCCGATGTCGCACCAGAGTTCAAAGACCCCGCATGGGATCTCGGACAAACCATCGTCGACCGATTCGATTCCACAGTCGACCACGACGACTACACCCAAGCCGGGAACCTCTTCCGCATGTTCGATGACGACCACCGCGACCGCCTCGCGACCCGAATCGCCGGCGCGCTCGGCGACGCACGCGAAGAAGTCCAGATGCGCCAGCTCTGCCACTTCTTCCGCGCCGACCCAGACTACGGCTCACGCGTCGCCCAAAAACTCGGGATCCAAATCCCCGATGAAATGATGCAGCACGCCTAACGCGCCATCCCAAAAAAGACAAAGCCGCGACACACCAGTCGCGGCTTTTTTCATGCGCTCACCAAAGCCCCAACCTCAACCCAATCCTCAAGCAGACCCGACCACCGCATCGCACTCGATCTCCACCAAGAACTCCGGCGCAATCAACCCCGATACCTCCACCATGGTCAAGCAAGGCCGATGATCCAAACCGCCCTCCCCAAAGAAATCTTTGTGCGCCCGCCCGAACTCATCGCTCCGAGAAATATCCGTCACATACACCCGGCTCCGCACAATGTCCGACCGCGTCCCGCCCAACGCACGCACCGCACGCTCAATAATCTCAAAGCACCGAGTCGCCTGCGCATACCCATCATCCGGCACATGCGGCGTCCCATCATCATTCATCGAGATCGTACCAGTCAGAAAAACCAGATCTCCCGACCGAACCGCTCGCGAGTAGCCGTAGCGATTCTCCCATTCATTCCCAGTCGAGTGTTTCGTACGCATCCAGCATGCTAATCACAGCAACCACGACACATCAGCTCAACTGACAGCGATTTCGATTCAAAGATCATCATTCGCGAATCTCAGCATGCCCAGATGATTGATTCAAACACGGAAAGGAGCGCATAAAACTCTATAATTGTCACAATTTTCGTCAAAATTGACAATATTGATCAGTATGACTTACCGGACGATGTATACTTCAGCACGCAGCAATCCACATACAACTGCTGCACACACATACCTTTATATAGGAGAGGTACACCATGAAACGCTCATTCGCACTCATTCTCACAGCGTCGCTCGCAACTATCACAAACGCAGAAATCATCCAAGTCGACATCATGGGCACCGTCGACTTTGGTGGGGTCCCCAATGGACAATGGGCTGGCGCTCAGTCAGGTGACACCGTCGTCCAGAGCTTCCAACTCGATTCCAATGTCTTTGTCGATAGCACCAACTTCCCCGTACGTGGTTACGAAGTCATCGCGTCGTCCTTCAGCCTCTCTATCGGTGGCAACACCGCAGGCATGGCCGATCCGTACCCCGCTGGTCTGACCCCATACTTCGTCATCCGCAACGATGACCCGGCGGTAGACGGCTTCTTCATGACCCACAACATAGACGGCTTCGAAGAAGGTATTTTCACCGACGAAGCCGCAAACCTTGATCCAACCTTCGGCACCATCTTCAATGTCGCCTACGAACAAGAACGCCTGGACTCACTCGACATCATGGGCGCCGTAGGCACCTACGACTTCACCGGACTCTCCGTATTCAACTGGGGTCTCTCCGATGCATTCGTCCAGCCAATGGGATTTATCTTCGATGAATGGACCATCTCTGTCGTCCCCGCCCCATCAGCCCTCGCCCTCATCGGCTTCGCTGGCATCGCCACCACCCGCCGTCGCCGCTGATCGACACTCCGTTAATCAATAAAAAACTCCCGGAAACATCCGGGAGTTTTTTGTAAGATCATATCTACATCAAGCCAACTGCTTGCTCTCATTGAGCTTCTTCCGAATCACCGTATGCAGAATCCCGCCATTGCGGAAATACTCAATCTCCACCGGAGTATCCACTCGGCACATCGTCACAAACTCAAAGCTGCTCCCGTCCGGACGCGTCGCCTTGACCGGAACATCACACCGCGGCGTCAGATCCGCGGGCATCAGCACATCAAAGGTCTCATCACCCTTGATGCCCAAACTCGCGGCCGTATCGCCGTTCTTGAACACAACCGGAAGCACACCCATAAACACCAGGTTGCTCCGGTGGATCCGCTCGAAGCTCTCCGCGATCACCGCCTTGACCCCAAGCAGCAGCGTCCCCTTCGCGGCCCAGTCACGCGATGAACCCATCCCGTAGTCCTTGCCCGCGATCACAACCAGCGTCGTGCCTTCCTTCTTGTAGTCCATCGCCGCGTCGTAGATGTACTCGACAGGCGCTGACGCGAGATCATCACCCTTCGTGAAGTTCCGCGTCCATCCGCCCTCGGGCTGATCACCCGAAACCACATCCGCCGCGATCCGGTTCTTCACGCGAACATTCGCAAAGGTCCCGCGTGTCATCACGCGATCATTCCCGCGACGAGAGCCGTAGGAGTTGAAGTTGTTGACCGCGACCCCCTGACCGATCAGGTACTGACCCGCCGGAGTCTCCGGCTCAATCCGTCCCGCCGGAGAAATATGGTCCGTCGTGACCGAGTCCCCAAGCAGACACAGCACGCGAGCATCGGTGATCGCACCAAACCCCGGCGCATCCTCCGTCATCCCCTCAAAGAACGGCGGGTTCTGGATGTAAGTCGATTTGTCATCCCAAGGGAACAACTCACTCTTCGAGACCGGAACCGCGTTCCACTGCTCGTTCTCCGTGTACACCGCGCCATACTTCTCAACAAACTGCTCGGTCGTCACGCACGACTGCACCGCTTCCTGAACCTCGTCATTGGTCGGCCAGATGTCCTTCAAGTACACATCCTTGCCGTCAGGAGTCTGACACAACGGCTCGTTGTACACATCCACATCAATTCGCCCAGCCAGTGCATACGCAACCACCAGTGGGGGGCTCGCAAGGAAGTTCGCCTTGATATCCGGATGGATCCGACCCTCAAAGTTTCGGTTCCCCGAAAGAATCGAAGCAACCGCAAGGCCGCCATCTTTGATCCCGTCTTCAATCTCGCTCGGCAGCGGCCCGGAGTTCCCGATACAAGTCGTGCATCCATATCCAACAGTTTGGAACCCGATTGAGTCGAGATCCTCACTCAGCCCCGCCTTATCCAGATACTCAGTCACGACCTTCGACCCCGGAGCAAGCGAAGTCTTCACCCAAGGCTTCCGATTCAGCCCCAGCGCCCGCGCCTTGCGAGCAACCAAGCCCGCCGCGACCAGCACATCAGGATTCGAAGTATTCGTACACGAAGTAATCGCCGCGATCACGATCGAGCCATGCTTGAGCTGCGACTTCTGTCCAACATCCGCCGGACGCGATTCTTCAGTGTGCGTGATCTCCACGGACGCATCAGTATTGGAAGGATCAACCCCAAGCCCCTGAGGACCCATCGGACGCACCAGCATCTCCGCAAAAGCGCTGTGCAACTGGTCCAGATCAATCCGATCCTGCGGCCGCTTCGGTCCCGCGACACAAGGCTTCACAGTCGACAGATCCAACTCAAGCGTCGCACCAAACTCAGGAACCGGCGCATCAGGAGTCCAGAAGAACCCACTCGCCTTCGCCCATGCTTCAGTCAGTGCACATTCCTCTTCGGTTTTCCCAGTGAAGCGGAAGAACTCGATCGTCTTCGCATCAATCGGGAAGAACCCGCAAGTCGCGCCGTACTCAGGTGCCATATTCGCGATCGTCGCACGATCAGGGATCGAGAGCTGCTCCATCCCCTCACCAAAGAACTCAACGAATTTTTCGACCACCCCATGCTCACGCAGCATCTGTGTGACCGTCAGCACCAGGTCCGTCGCCGTCGCGCCTTCAGGGAGATCACCCGTCAGCTTGAACCCGACCACCTCCGGAGTCAGCATGTACACCGGCTGACCACACATCACCGCTTCCGCCTCGATCCCGCCGACACCCCAACCCAGCACACCAACGCCGTTAATCATCGTCGTGTGCGAGTCGGTCCCGACGAGCGAGTCCGGGTACACCCATTGCTTCCCTTCCGCGTTCTTCACCAAGCACCCGCGAGCGAGGTACTCGAGATTCACCTGGTGCACAATCCCCGTCGCCGGAGGCACCGCACGGAAGTTGTCCAGCGATTCCTGACCCCATTTGAGGAAAGTGTACCGCTCGTTGTTCCGCGAGAACTCCTTCTCAGCGTTCACAGTCAGCGCCACAAAGGTCGCAAAGTCGTCCACCTGCACCGAGTGGTCGATCACCAGGTCACACGCAACCGCAGGGTTGATCTGCTCCGCGTCCCCACCAAGATTCTTCATCGCGTCCCGCATCGCCGCCAGATCCACCACACAAGGCACACCCGTAAAGTCCTGCAGCACCACACGCCCCGGCATGAACGGCATCTCAACCGCATTCACCGACCCCGCGTTGTACGCCGCGAGCCCCTTGATGTCGTCCTGCGTCACAATGAACTCATCATGGTTCCGGACCATCGCCTCAAGCAGCACCCGGATCGAATACGGCATGGTCCCCATATCCCCAAGCCCCGCCTCCTGCAAAGCACCAAGCCGTACATAGGAATAGGTCTCGCCATTGACATCAAGTGTTTCCGTCGCATTGAAAGGGTCAGTCGTCATCGGGGTTCTCCATAAGAAGGTGTACAAAGAAAGTATCGACACCAATCACCCATGAATCAAATCAATACGAAACGCAAAATGCATAGAAAAAACTGATGAAGTGATTCTCGATCTCAACTCCATCAGCCTTGGATTGTGTTTCAATGCTGTGATTCAATCGGACCCCTCAAGAGTGGGGGATCCACCGGACTCAATCAGTCCTTCGCGTCATCCGCGGTATCCGCAATCGCATCACCCGCCGATTCAATATCGCGCCCCACACCCGAAACCGTGTTGCACGCCGCGAGCGTCATGCCGAGGAATCCAGCAAGACCAATCGAGTACAGGATCATCAGGAAACGGTTCTTGCGTTCAGAGTCTTTCATATCACAGTTCTCCAAGTTGAGTAATCAGTCCAATCAACTGCCCACAACGGGCAAGCCATTCTAATACAATTCCATGATGAATGCATGGTGCCCTCCATTGACCGCAGAGCAACGCAAGCCTTCGTACTATTGCGCAATCCGATTCCGTGCATTTATGATCTTGATGCTCGAGACCACAATCAGCACAATCCCGACCAACCAACCAATCAAGAACGCTGCAAATCCACCCAGGACGATCATGGATCTCGGTGTCCGCATCGCCACCATCAACAAAATGCACGCGATGACATTCCAAATGGAGATCATGCCGATTCCCATTTGAATCGGTAAAAAATAGTCTGATTCAAAGATGTCATAACTACTCAATACCAGTGAAACCCACACCCCCGACACCACCAAGAGACACACCGTCGAGAAAATCACATGCAAGCGATGCTTCGAAAGTGTTCGAATATTCAGAGTGTTCGTCGTAGGTGTATCCATCTGATTAAGTTTACCTTTCCACCAGCGCGCGCTCAAACGCCCCCGCCGCATGACTCAAAAACCGGTCCCGCCTCCGCACCACCCCAAGCGTCCGCGTCAGCGCCCCATCCTTACACCGGATCCCCTCCCCCTCCTCTAAGCCATAACGCGAAACAAACCCAACCCCGATCCCCGCGCGGACCATCTGCACAATCGCTTCGATCGACCGCAGCTCCATGACCACCGACAACCCGACGCCGTGCTCAGCGGATGCCGAGTCAATCACTTCGCGCACCGCCGACCCCGCCTCGAACGCGACCACCGCGTCCCCCTCCAGGTCTGACCACCGGAAGCTCTTGCGTCCATCCAGCGCATGTCCGCTCGGGACAATCAGCATCAACTCGTCCCCGATCTCGTGAATCACCACCAGCTCATCCCCCCGCGGATGCACCACCGGGAGCGTCACGATCCCCAGGTCCAGCTCCCCCGACACCACCCCCGCCGCAACCGCACAACTCCCCGCCTCGCGGATCGAAAACTTCAGCCCCGGATGATCCTTCCGGACCACCTGGATCGCCGCCGGGAGCAGATACCCCGTCGCCGTCGCGCCCGCCCCGACCCGGATCGATCCGGTCTCCAGACCCACAAGCGACCGCACCGCCAGCCGCGCCTGCTCGCACGACTGGATCGTCACCTTCGCGTGCTCAATGAACACCTTCCCCGCCTCTGTGGGCTCCAATCCATGCCCTGTGCGATGAAACAACTCCGTCCCAAGCTCGTCCTCAAGCTTCCGAACCGCTGCAGACAACGCGGGTTGCGACACGCCCACCGATTCCGCGGCCCGGGTCATGTGCCCGTGCTCCGCGATCGCCACCATCTGCCGCATGCTCCGCAGTTCCATGCCGACAGTGTAGCAAACCGTACAGATCAACAAACAGCCCCCCCCGAACTCCGCTCCTATCCTACGAATGTGATACGACGCCACCTCATCCCGATCGTCCTGACCCTGAGCGTTTGCTCGCTCTCTTCATTCGCCCAAACCGAGACCATCCTCGATGACTCGGGAGACTGGCAAGTCGCCCAAGCCCCCGAACCCGGGACCGACGCCGCCGTCATGGCTGAAGCCCAACAACTCATCGCCGAGGGCAACCCGGGCAAAGCGGTTTCAAAGCTCTCAAGCTGGCTCGACAAAAACAAACGCTCCCGCTCCACCTACATCGCCCAAGCCTACTACCTCCGTGGACTCGCACGCCTCGAGAACGACCGCGAGTACAAAGCGCTCTTCGACTTCGAGCTCGTCATCCGCGACTTCTCCGATTCCGAGTACTACATCAAAGCCATCGAACGCGAGTACGACATCGCCAAGCTGTACCTCGCCGGACTCAAGCGCCGCTTCCTAGGCATCCGCTTCGAGACCGGACGACCGATCGGTGAAGAACTCCTCGTCCGCACGCAGGAGCGCCTCCCGGGATCCAAGCTCGCTGAAGCCGCTGCGCTCGATCTCGCAAACCATTACTACAACCGCCGCCAACTGAAACTCGCAGCGGAGATGTACGAGATCTTCCGCATCAACCACCCAGACTCCCGCGACCACCGCTACGCGATGCTCCGCGAGATCGAGTGCAACATCGCCCGTTTCAAGGGACCGCGCTACGACGGATCCGGACTCCTCGACGCCAAGCTCCTCATCGAGCAGTACCGCAAGCAGTACCCCGCAGAGTCCATCCGCTCAGGGGTCACCGAAGGGCTCGAAGCATGGATCGACGAATCCGCCGCTCAGCAAGCGCTCGACACCGCCAAGTGGTACATCAAGACCAACGACCTCCCCAGCGCCAAGTTCATGCTCGCGCGTCTGCTCCGCCGACACCCAGCCACCATCGCCGCGGATCGTGCGCTCGACCTCATGCTCGAGTACGACTGGTTGACCTACCCCGAAGACGATCAACCCACAACCCAGACCACCCAAGCCGGTTCCTCTGAATGAACACCCCAATCCGTTGCACATTCCGCGCACTGTTCCTCGCGATCGTTTCCGCGACGCTGCTGACTTCCTGCGCCGCAAACCCGAGCGATGGATATTCCTTCTCGTCCAACTACGACGAGTCCATCCAAACCATCGCCGTCCCCATCTTCGGGAACAACACGCTCCAGCGTGGACTCGAACTCCAACTCACCGAATCACTCAACAAACAGATCCGCGACCGCACCCCCTGGGTCCTGTCCGGATCCTCCCAAGCCGACACCACCCTGCTGGGTGTCATCACCTTCTACGAACTCGAACAAGTCTCCCAAGCGCCAGGAACCGGACTCGTCCAAGAGCAAGCCGTCCGCATCAGCGTCAACTTCGAATGGCGAGACAACCGCACAGGGGACCTCATCCTCGGCCGCAACGGATTCGGAGCCACCGCCACCTTCGTTCCCCAAAGAGGAATCGGTGAACGTCTCGAGCACGGCGAGCGCGAAGCCATCGAAGAACTCGCCAAAGACATCGTCTCCCAACTCCGCGAAAGCTGGTAAACCTTCCGTCGTCTGCGTCGTATAGACCAGTGTGGATGGACCGGTGTGGTTAGTCCAGTGTGGATGATCCACCGAGGGATCCGCATCCCTATCATCCACACGCAGTCCAATCCAGATCGTCCCAACAACCAGCACCCGCACGGATCCAACACCAAACCGACCTCGAATCCATCAAAAACAGCGATCAGCCACCAGAATCCGATCGCATGAAATACAAACCACTATCCAACCGATAACACTCCATATGACAGACCCGAAATCACCAATCGATCCAAAGCAGCCCGTTGATCCCAAAAAGGACCCCAAGGGCAATCTCCCACCCCAGCCGCCACAAAAAGGTCGGGGCACCTTCGGGTTCATCGTCGTCATGCTCATGGTGTTCATGCTCGCCATGTTCCTCAGCTCCGCCCAGCAAGGGCGCGAGATCACCTTCCAGCAGTTCGAGCAGTACTACGAAAACAAAAAGGTCAAGCTCGACACCGTCACCCTCACCGACGCCGCGATTACCGCGCAGCTCATCGATTCCGAAGCCCAAGACGGCCAATCCACCTCCGTCCGCATCCCGATCACCGCCACCTCCCGCGAACTCATGGCCGACAAGGTCTACGCGCTCACCAACAACCGCGTCATCGAGAAACCAACCTCCGGGTTCGTCATCTTCCTCTACTCGATCGGCCCGTTCCTCATCATCCTCCTCATCATCTGGTTCCTCCTCTCCCGCTCCATGCGCGGCGCCGCCGGAGGCGGAGGCATGCTCGGTTCCTTCGGGAAGTCCAAGCACCGCGCCATGACCAAAGAAATGACCGGCGTCACCTTCAAAGATGTCGCCGGGATCGAAGAAGCCAAGGACGAAGTCACCGAGATCATCGAGTTCCTCAAAACCCCGAAGAAGTTCACCAAGCTCGGCGGACGCATCCCAAGAGGTGTCCTCCTCGCCGGTTCCCCAGGCTGCGGCAAAACCCTCCTCGCCAAAGCCATCGCAGGCGAAGCCGATGTCCCCTTCTTCAGCATCTCAGGCTCAGACTTCGTCGAAATGTTCGTGGGTGTCGGTGCATCCCGCGTCCGCGACCTCTTCAAGCAAGCCAAAGAATCCTCCCCCTGCATCATCTTCCTCGATGAAATCGACGCCGTAGGCCGCCGCCGTGGTGGGGGATTCACGACGGGCGGACACGACGAACGCGAGCAAACCCTCAACGCGATCCTCGTCGAAATGGACGGCTTCGAGTCCGGAGACGGCGTCATCGTCATCGCCGCGACCAACCGCCCCGATGTTCTCGACCCAGCACTCGTCCGCCCAGGACGCTTCGATCGCCAGATCACCGTCCCCCTCCCCGATGTCAAAGGCCGACTCGAAATCCTCAAAGTCCACGCCAAGAAGGTCAAACTCGGACCCAATGTCGACCTCTCCAAACTCGCGCGAGGCACACCGATGTTCTCAGGAGCCGACCTCGCCGCGATCATCAACGAAGCCGCGATCGGCGCAACGATGCACAACAAAGACTTCATCGAGCACGAAGACCTCGAAGAAGCAAGAGATAAGGTCAAGTTCGGTCGCGCCAAGAAGAGCCGCGTCCGCGAGAAGGACGAGAACCAACTCGTCGCATACCACGAAGCCGGACACGCCGTCTTGCAAGCACTCCTCAAAGACGCCGACCCGCTCCACAAAGTCACCATCATCCCACGCGGCGCTTCAGGCGGAGCAACCTTCTCCCTCCCCGAGAAAGACCGCATGGGATACTCCCTCAAGTGGCTCAAAGCCACCATGCGCGTCATCTGCGGCGGACGCATCGCCGAAGCCAAAGCCATGGACGATGTCTCCTCCGGCGCATCGAGTGACATCCAACAAGTCACCCGACTCGCTCGAGCAATGATCCTCGAATGGGGCATGTCACCACGACTCGGATTCGTCAACTACCAAGGACAAGACAGCGCCGAGGGATACATCCCCGACAAGGACTACTCCGACGACACCGCCAAGATCATCGACGAGGAAACCAAACGCATCGTCGACGAAGCGTACACCCACGCAGAGTCCATGCTCACCGAGCACTGGGACAAGGTCGAAGCGGTCGCCCAAGCGCTCCTCAAATACGAGAACCTGTCCGCCGACGAGGTCCACTCGATCATGCGTGGAGAACCAATCGGTCGCTCCACAGTCGCCGAGCTCCTCGCCGCTGAACCACCAGCCCCATCATCAAACGGGAACGGATCAGGACCTAAAAAAGAAGAGTCCACAGACACCGACACCCCACCGGACACCCTCCCAAGCCCGGCGTGAGTCTTCTCTAAATCACAACACTCCCAAGCCCCGGTCTCGCCCGGGGCTTTTCTTATACACTGCATACATGAATGAACACAGGACCGATGATTCCCATGCAAACGCACACACCCAAACCAACCTCACCTGCACCAAATGCGATTACCTCCTCGACGGCCTCAACCTCCGCGAGCACTGCCCCGAATGCGGCACCAAAATCGTCAACGAATGCTTCTGGTGCGACTACGACCTCTCCAACACCGCACCCGATTCCAAATGCCCCGAATGCGGCGTCCCCGTCACGGCTTCCATCGGGAGCGGAATTCTCGCAACCGTCCCAACCGAAATCCTCCAACGCCTGCACTCAGGAATGCGGATTGTCACCACACTTATCTTGATCTATATCATCTCCGTTGTCCTCTCAATCTTCATGACGTTTGTATTCACACCGACCATGAACGCAACAACACTCACCATGGTGGATGTTGTCAGTTCCATCATCAACAACAGCATCTTCCTCGGCATCATCTACGGCTGGTGGAAAGTCTCCACCCCGATCCCACAGATCCCTCCCCAACTCAATGCCAACAGCAAACGAACATTCCTCCGTATCCTGAGCACTATCTCCGTCATAGTCATCATCCTTGGGATGTTCATTGGAATCTTCAGCTCAAGCATCGTCTCCGCAGCCACCTACAACGCGGTGGTGTTGTACAGTCTGCTCTTCTTGTCGCTTAGTTCGAATATCGTGATGATCATCTACTTCATCGCGAGTGTCATGTACACCGGATGGATCGCACGGCTCGTCCGAAACACTAAAATGTACCGGAGATCAAAGCATCTCGTCTGGTCGGGACCCCTCATCGCGATCCTGGGTTTCGTTCTCCTCTTCCTCGGCCCACTCATCGTCCTCATCCTCTACTGGAACATGATCGAGTACACCCGACGCGACCTCAAGAAGATCATCAACACCGCGCACCGCAACAGACTCGTCCACTCCTGAATCCAATCCGAGTAAGTGAACTCGCGGCAAACAAACTGCCCCAGAGCACCATTGGTTATCGGACGACATAAGCCCGTTTCTCACGCTACGAGCGTGGTTTTCCTCGAATTCTCTTGAACCTGAGATATACTCCACGCTCAATAATGAGGAGATATATCCAATGCAAAGCACACGATTGATCGTCCCAGCGATCCTCGCCGCAGCCGCACCCATGACCCACGCGAGCATCGTCAACTCAGGGTTCGAGCCCGACACCACCGTCGGCGCCAACAACGTCCTCCCAGCCGGATCAACCGCTATCCCAGGATGGACCACCATCGAGAATGGCGTCGAGTGGTTCAACCCCGCCGCGTTCGGTTCAACAGTCAGCCCCAACGGCGGATACGCCGTCGACCTCGCAAACTTCACCTTCAGCTCGGGTGGTATCCAGCAATCCTTCGCGACCATCGCAGGACAGTCCTACACCGTCGAGTTCTACGCCTCAACCAGCAACGCCTCGGGTCGGACGGGAACCGCAGAAATCTTCGTCGACGCCGACGGCACAACCGAACAGTTCAACCTCGTCAACATGACCTCGCAGTTCCAGTGGGATCTCTACTCGTTCACATTCATCGCCGATGACGAAGAAGCCACGCTGACCTTCGCCAACTACCAAGACGCCAACCTCCACTTCGCCAACATCGACGGCGTCTCCGTCGTCCCCGCACCCGCAACAGCAATCATGCTGCTCGCGTTCGGTTCAGCAACGACCCGCCGCCGGCGCTGACTCAAACTGATTCATTTCAAAAACAAAAAAGCACGCCGGAGCGATCAACACTCCGGCGTGCGTTGTCATTCAGCCCCGCTTACACACCCATCGCGATGATCGCGTCTGCGAGCTTCACAAACCCGCCACGATCAGCACCGACGCCGTAGTCCACGACCCCGTTGTTCATCGGCGCGTGCTCGAGACATTGCTCGTGGATATCAAGCATCACACCCTCGAGCTTGTCGAGCGCCTGCTTCTTGGTCCAGCTGCTGTGCGACGCGTTCTGCGACATCTCAAAGCATGAGGTCGCCACCCCGCCCGCGTTCGCAGCTTTCCCGGGTCCAAACATCACACCCTTCGCATGGAAGATATCACGCGCCTTGTGTGTACAAGGCATGTTCGCACCCTCCGCAACACACTTGACGCCGCGATCAGCCAACGCCGCCGCATCGTCCTTCTCGACCTCGTGCTGCGTCGCGCAGGGGAGCGCCACATCCGCATCCACAAGCGACCAAGGACGCTTGTCCGCGTGGAACTCGGCGCCGTTTCCAGACCAGTCTTTCAATCGACCACGCTCGACTTCCTTGTATTGCGTCAGTTCTTCGAGTTGCTCGCTGCTCATGCCCTTGTCAAAGACGACCGAGCCGCCCGAGTCCGACAAACTCACGACCTTCGCGCCCTTCTCAATCGCAAGCTCCGCGGCATACAACGCGACATTCCCCGAACCCGAGATCATGACCCGCTTGCCGTCCATCGATTCATCCGCGTGCTTGAGCATCGCTTCCGCGAAGGTCACCGTGCCGTAGCCAGTCGCTTCGGTGCGCCCAAGCAACCCACCAAGCCCCAGCGGCTTCCCGGTCAGCACGCCGTCGCGTTGCTTGGTGATCTTCATGTACTGCCCATACAAGAACCCGATCTCGCGTCCGCCCACACCGATATCACCCGCCGGGACATCTACGCTCGGCCCAATGTGCCGGTACAGCTCACGCATAAACGCCTGACAGAACCGCATCACCTCGTTGTCGCTCTTGCCCTTGGGATCAAAGTTCGAGCCGCCCTTACCCCCGCCGATCGGCTGACCGGTCAGCGCGTTCTTGAAGCACTGCTCATATGCGAGGAAGTGCAGTGTGTCTTCCGTCACGGATGGATGGAACCGCAGCCCGCCTTTATAAGGCCCAAGCACATTCGAGTGCTCGATCCGCCAACCGAGATTCACCTCAACGCCGCCCTCGTCATTCACCCACTCAACCCGGAACCGGATCACACGATCCGGGATCAGCAACCGCTCAAACACGCGTGCATCCTGATACTTCTGATTGTCACGGATCACCGGTGCAATCGACTCCGCAACCTCATCGATCGCCGAGCGATACAGCGGCCCGGGATTCATTTTGTCAATCGAAGAGGAAAGGTCAAAAACAGCATCAGCAGTCGTCATGGGAGTCTCCACAAAAAGGTCAATCAAACGCTCGATCAATCAGCAAGCCGCTGACCAAGAGCACACCCAATGGTTCGCCCGCTAACCCCAAAAATCGCTCCAGACGCCCCAGTTTCTCCCCTGATTCAGCAGCCCACCCCCATCAGTGCGTCTAAACGCGATCCCGATCGAACCCACACCAAGAGGCCGATCCAACAACCTCAAGGATCCACCGTGCCACCTCGTCAGGACTATCCAATGCAACCCAACTCCACAAACTCCATCAACATCACGCCAGACACGCACCCAAAGCACGGAAAGATCTGGAAAATCACCGCCCGACAAACCCTCCCTCGTCCCGTCGAGGAGGTCTTCCCATTCTTCTCCGACGCCTTCAATCTCGAGCGACTCACCCCCAGCTTCCTCGGCTTCAAAGTCCTCACCCCCAAACCGATCGATCTCAAATCCGGAACCGTCATCAACTACCGACTCAAAATCCACCACATCCCCATCCGCTGGAAAACCACCATCCAAGACTGGAACCCCCCGCACTCCTTCGTCGACAACCAAGACAAAGGCCCCTACACCCTCTGGCACCACACCCACTCCTTCACCCCCGTCAACAACGGGAACTCTACCCTGTGCACCGACACCGTCCTCTACAAACCCAAAGGCTGGATCCTCGCGCCGCTCATCAACAAGTTCTTCGTCCAACGCGATGTCCGCAACATCTTCGAATACCGCTTCGAGCAGCTCACCGAAATCTTCCCCGCACAACCCCAAGACTCCACTCTTGCATCAGAACCCGCTTTGGCGTAAATTCAAAGTGTGATGCCATCCCCATCCAACTCGAAACTACAACAAGCCGCCGTCGAGAGCGCCGAGCAGTGGGTGATTGAATGCCCCAAGTGCTACCACGCCGCGCCAGCCCTCGAGCGAGGCATCTTCCGCGCATGGGCATCGAGCAAATCCAAGCGAATCCTCGCCCGCTGCACCAACTGCAACAAACTCACCCTCGCCAAACTCACCAAAGACCCCGTGCGTGCGTACTCACTCCGGATCGACGAGTACGACCACATGCTGGATCAACTCGACGAACTCGATCAATCAGAGTCATCCGCACCAAGCATCAACTGATCCCCTGCCGTCAGCTGACGCAAATCCCCGCTCACCGCTTTGGGTTCCACAAGCGACTTCGTGCTCTTCGCCCCCGCGTCTTCAAACCGCCTGAGTGTCGGCATCATCCGCGAATCGATTGATCCCACCAGCTTGTTGTACCGATCCACACTCTGACGGATCGAATCCCCGAGCTTCCCAGCATGCTCAAACGCCGTCGCCGCGCGATCATGCAGCTCCTTCCCAAGCTCAAACAACGCCGCCGCCTGCTCGCTCAGCGCCTGCTCGCGCCAGCCAACCGCAACCGCCCGCAGCAACCCGATCAGCGTGCTCGGCGACGCCAGAATCACCCCGTGCTGCGCCGCATCATCAAGCAGCTTCGGATTCCTCGAAAGCGCCGCGTCGATAAAGTGATCCCCAGGCACAAACATCACCACAAACTCGGGTGACCGCTCAAACAGCGCCCAGTACTTCTTGTCCGCGAGTTTCTTCACCTGTTCCGTTGTGTGCCGAGTAAACCGCTCCATGTGTTTCTCGCGTGCCTCCTCATCAGGCTCATTCACCGCCTCGATGTACGCATTGATGTTCGCTTTCGCGTCCACCACAATCATCCGATTGTTCGGGAGCGTCACCACCATGTCCGGACGCAGCAGATTTCCGTCCCCGTCGCGCTCCGAGGTCTGCTCAGTAAAGTCGCAGTAACTCGTCATCCCCGCAAGCTCCGCAACCCGCCGCAGCTGGATCTCACCATACCGACCGCGGATCTCAGGACGCGACAGCGCCCGTGTCAGCCGAGCGGTTTCTTCTTTCAACGATTCATTCGATACACCCGTCGCCTTCACCCGTTCGTCGAGCTGCGTCAGCTGCTCCCGCGTCTTTCCAAGCGTCTCACTGATCGGCTTCACCATCGCCTCGATCGCCTGCTTCCGCTGATCCAGTTCCGCCTGCGACGCCTTCCCCGCCTGACCCAACTGTTCGGACAACAGTTTGGTCAGCGCCTCCTGATTCGATTTAAGCGTCCGCGATCCAATTGCCTCGAACGCCTCCTTCAACTGCGCCTCGTTCTTCACCAACTCCTGACGCGACCGCTCCGCGGCCTCGAGCCGTTCCATAAACTCAGCGTTCTTGATGCTCAACTCCGTGATCCGCGCCGTCTGCTGATCAACCTCCCCCTCCAGTCCAGCAGCCTCCTCCCTCGCAGACCCAAGCTCGCCCATCAACCGATCCCGCTCAGTCTCAAAGGACTCCAGCCGAGCATTCGCAGCCGCCAGTTCCTCCGCAAGACCAGATGATCGTGCCCGCTCGCCCGAAACACCCTTGAACAGGACAAATACAGCGAATCCAAGCCCAAGAGCAAGCAAGCCCACGATGATCAGTGCGATTTCCATGTCAGGAGTATATCAGGGATCGAAGCGCGCTCCATCACAAATCGCCCCAACCAAAAAAGGGAACAGGCGACACACAAGTGCCGCCCATTCCTGAGGGGGTTTGAAATGAACCGATCGAATCAGCGTCGTCTGCGAGCAGCGACAAGACCCGCCATACCAAGCATCATCACACTACCTGGTGTAGGCACGGCGCTGACCAATGCATCGCCGACATCGGCGCCCGTCAGATCAGCTGAAGCAAGCCCATTGTCCAGCAAGAATGCTGCAAACTCACCCGAAACCAGAAGATCCGCTTCGATACTCAGCACCGAGCTGTCCGCTTGGACGAATGAAGGGGTCGCGACATCAAACAGAATCGCCGCGATACCAGTTGTGCTCTCCACGTAGAATCCGCTCCGGGAGTCTCCTACCCGCCCGGCATCGAACGCAATCGAGAAGTTCCCGACTTCGACGGCGTCATCGTTAAAGAACACCGAACCGGTGTGCTCGATGGTCCCTGAGAAAGCACTCAAGCCCGCATCGTATGAAAAGGTTGTTGGGAGCAGGGGTGCGTCGACCGGGTTGATCCCGAATGCGACGCTCCCCGCACCCAAATCACCTGGTGCGATCACATCCGATGAAACGGATGAAAGATCAAGACTCGCAGCCGCCGAAAGCGTACCGACATCGAGCAAGACGTTAGTCTGTCCTCCTGTCACACCGAAGTCTTCCGCGATTGCCGCTCCCGAAACGAGAGTCATTGCACCAGCGATACCAAGAACAGTCTTTGAAAACATATGAGTTCCTCCTATTTGTTTCGCCCCGCCTGAAACGATCAGCAGAGCCTGTGCGAAAAAAGATCTCTCTATCTCTTTCACTTCCCACAAGGAGCAAGTTCTGTCGACCCCGAGTTCGGGAGCAGGAACATGCCCGATGCAGATCCGGACGGAATTTCAGCCGCAGATTTCAAACCAGATAAATTTCCCCAGAGAGATCAGCCAGAGTCGCCAGATCAACTCCCCAACGGCTCATCACGCCCCAATCACTGCCAACATGGCACCCAACAGACTCCCCTGACCCCCAAAGCCCCATCCGAGTCTCAGAATTCACTCAATTCAGATCAAAATCAGACCCCCTGAATCACTCATTTCGGCACGCCCTTTGCCAGATGTCACCCCGACATGCTGCGCGAACACGCCCATCCTGACCGATCGACACCCGCCGGAGTCCCCGGCGGCCGACTCAACCTCCTGCTCTCACGAGCGGGTTGGCAGCCCGATCCCTGGGTCGATCGTCTCCCGCGCATGCTCGAACCGATGGGGATCCAGTCCCACATCGCCCACAACGCCGACACCGCGCAGCGCGTCATCGACTCCAACGCGATCCACATCGCCGTCGTCGACCTCGCCCTCCCGCTCGACTCCACCCTCGGCTCACCCGCCGAAGAATCAGGACCGCGCCTCCTCAATCTCCTCTCGCGCCTCGCGTCCCCGCCCCCGATCGTCGTCATCAAGCGCAACCGAACCGCACGCGACGACATGCGCGAGCTCAACGCCGCTCTCCGCGCCGGAGCCTTCGCCGTCGTCGATCGACCCAACGCCCAGCGCGACCTCGAATCCCTCCTCGAAGTCCTCCGCCGCTGCCTCACCCGCCACTACGAAGGCCGCTGGCCAAACACATCGAGCGGAGCACACAACTGACCGAATCGTTCATTCACTCCGTACACCAGTACGGCATCAAGTAGGAAAGCCAACCTCTGCGGCACAAGTCGCAGGCACAAACAAGAAACCCTTCACGGCGTAGGCCGTGAACAAAGACAGCAAGGAAAAGACAGCCATGGCAACCAAAACCAAATCCAAAGTCGCCGTCCGCCCACTCCACGACAAGATCCTCGTCGAGCGCGACGCCGCCGAAACCCAAACCTCCGCAGGCATCTACCTCCCAGAGTCCGCCTCCGAAAAACCACAGTTCGCCACCGTCCTCGCAGTCGGTCAAGGAACCATGTCCGACTCTGGCGCACGTATCCCCCTCGATGTCAAAGTCGGCGACCGCATCATCCTCAGCAAGTGGGGCGGCACCGAACTCAAGCTCGACGGCGAAGAGTACCTCATCATCAACAGCAGCGATGTCCTCGCGATCGTCGACTAATCGAGTGGTGATCTTCAATTCGAGCAAGGACCCGCGATGAACCAATCCCAACTCCGACAAGCCCTCAACGAACTCAACGGCGAACGCAACGCCCACTTCGCCCTCGTAGGAATGCACGAAGCCGCATCCACACTCACCATCGCAAAGGCAATGCTCATCCCAGAAGAAACCGACAAACTCGTCAAAGTCACCGATGGACAATCCGTGTACATCATCGAAGCCGAGCGGATCGCATACATCCGTATCGGCCTTTAAAACAGTAACAACAGCGTCTCATACCGACGCAAGGAGATAGAAAATGGCAGCGAAACAAATCGCATTCAACACCGACGCACGCGAGCGCATCCTCAAAGGTGTCCAGAAACTCGCATCCGCAGTCAAAGTCACCCTCGGCCCATCAGGCCGCGTCGTCATCCTCGAAAAATCCTTCGGCGCACCAACCGTCACCAAAGACGGCGTCTCCGTCGCCAAGGAAATCACCCTCGACGACCCATACGAAAACATGGGCGCCCAAATGGTCAAGGAAGTCGCTTCCAAAGCTTCGAAAGAAGCAGGCGACGGCACCACCACCGCGACCATCTACGCCGAGTCCATCTTCACCGAAGGACTCAAAAACATCACCTCCGGCGCCAACCCAAACCAAATCAAGCGCGGCATCGACATGGCCATCGAAGCACTCATCGGTGAACTCCACTCCATGTCCAAGCCAATCGTCAACTCCAAAGAAATCGCACAGGTCGGCACCTGCTCCGCAAACCAAGACTCCGACATCGGCAAAATCATCGCCACCGCGATGGACAAAGTCGGCAAAGACGGCGTCATCACCGTCGAAGAAGGAAAGTCCCTCGAAACCGAAGTCGAACTCGTCGAAGGCATGCAGTTCGACAAGGGATACCTCTCCCCACACTTCGTCACCGACACCGCCACCGTGGAAGCCGTCCTCGACAAGCCATACATCCTCATCCACGAGAAGAAGATCTCCAATGCCAAGGACATCCTCCCAATTCTCGGGAAGGTCGCCGAAAGCGGGTCACAACTCCTGATCATCGCCGAAGACATCGACAGCGAAGCCCTCGCAACCCTCGTCGTCAACAAGCTGCGTGGAACCCTCAAGGTCGTCGCCGTCAAAGCGCCAGGGTTCGGCGACCGCCGCGCCGAAATGCTCCAAGACATCGCCACCCTCACCGGAGGCACCGCGATCATGGAACAACTCGGAATCGATGTCGAGAAACTCGAACTCTCCGACCTCGGACGCGCCAAGAAGGTCACCGTCTCCAAAGACAACACCATCATCGTCGAGGGCGCTGGGAGCAGCAACGACATCAAGGGCCGCATCGACATGATCCGCGCCCAGATCGAAGCATCAAGCTCCGACTACGACCGCGAGAAGCTCGAAGAGCGCCTCGCCAAACTCGCAGGCGGAGTCGCACAGGTCAATGTCGGCGCCGCAACCGAAGTCGAAATGACCGAGAAGAAAGCACGTGTTGAAGATGCGCTCCACGCCTGCCGCGCCGCCGTCGAGGAAGGCATCCTCCCAGGTGGTGGCACCGCAGTATTGCGTGCCCGCCGAG
>JAEPQP010000097.1 GCA_017640485.1 Phycisphaerales bacterium
AGCGCGAGTCCGGTCCGCTGGTCACCAAGATCGACTGCAAGGATGCGCATACAGACTTATTTTAGACCATCCGGGAGCTGGTCGTGCAGCTTCTTAATGTCCTGTGCTCGATCCTTGGGGACCACCAGCGTCGCGCGATCCGTGCGGATCACGATCAGATCATCACACCCGATCAACGCGATCGTGTGATCGCTCTCGACCTCTCCGATCACGATGTTGCTCTTGGATTCAAAGGTCTGGATCCCCAATCCCGCGGCTTTGTTCCCGCTGTCGTCCGCATCCAGAGTCTCGCCGTATGCGGGCCACGATCCGACATCGAGCCAGGTGATGTCCATCTTGACCCCGACGATCGAAACATCGGATTCACTCGCGGCTGGTTCCATGATGCCGTAGTCCACCGAGGTTTTCTCGAGCTGCGGATAGATCGCATCGAGGACCTCTTTCTGTCGATCAGTTCCCCACGCATCCGCGAGTTCCTGGATGAGCTTGAAGTTCCCAGGCATAAACCGCTCATAAAGCTTCAAGAAAGTCCCGGCGTGGAACACAAACATCCCCGCGTTCCAGTCGTACCGACCCGACTGGAAATACGCCTCGGCGGTCTCGAGTTGAGGCTTCTCCACAAAGCGAGCAACCTGGAACGCTTGGCCATCCGTGCCATCAATCGAAGGACCGTGCTCGATGTACCCATACCCCGTCGCAGCGTGATCGGGCTTGATCCCGAAAGTGACCAATCGCGACGCATCCTCCTCGACCAGCTTGTACCCGAGATCCATCGCGTTGTTGAACACATCCGCGGGTTCGATCAGTTGATCCGCCGTTAGCACACTAAAGACCGCTTCCGGATCGTCCTTCGCAAAGACCGCGGCCGCGTATGCGACCGCGTTGACCGTATCACGCGGCTGAGGCTCGCCGAGGATGTGCGCGTCATCAAACGACGGAAGCCCCTCGCGGATCTGCGAACGGTACCGTTCGCCCGTGCAGATGTACTGCTTATCCGCAGGAACCAGCGCCGACGCACGATCCGCGGCAAGTTCCAGCAGCGAAACAGTCTTCCCTTCCTGATGGATGAACTTGATGAGTTGCTTGGGTTGTCCGTCCCGGGACATCGGCCAGAGCCGAGTCCCCGAGCCGCCGGCCATGATCATCGCGTAACGCATACTGGGGTCCTTCGAAGTACAAAAAGATCGGAATCACCCGCCCGCAAAGACGGCTTGGACAATGGTATCCGTATCGGCGTCCTGACCGAGACGCCCGAGCACGATCTCGACCTTTCTCGACGCTTCTGGACGCGATTCTCCAAGCGCCATGAGCGCGGACACCGCTTCGGACGCCGGACCGCTGATCAGCGCGGGTTCGATGGACGATGATGACTGCACCACGCCGGACATGATCGCGTCCCCGGCGAATCGCTCGACCTTTCCGGTCAACTCCGCGATCACCGTTTCCGCTGTTCTTTTCCCAATTTCGGGGAGCTTTGTGAGCGCTTTCGCATCTTTCGCGATGATCAACGCCGCGATCGTGGAGGGATGCTCGGTCAATGCACGCAGTGCCTTGCGCGTCCCGACGCCTTTGACTGAAGTAAAGGTTTCAAAGAACTCCCGCTCATCCGCGGATCCGAACCCGATGAGTCTGGGAACAAAGCTCGTTCCCTGTCCCTGCGCTTCGAGGAGTGTTTTGGTATGGAGCGTAACCCGTTTGCTGATCTGGGCTTCCATCTCGTCTGCGAGGTAGGCCGGGATGAGCGCCTCGATGGCCATGCTGGGATTGGGGAGCAGCGTCGCGATCGGGATGGATTCGCGCGAGATGGATTCGAGTGTGGCCGACAGACGGGTAATCATGGGTTCAGCATACCCGCGATCTCACAGGATTGTGCCGAGTTTTGGTGGCTTTGATCCTCTTGGTGTGTCGATACAGCATCTATGACCACCAGAACCCTGATCATCGGGACGACCGAGAGCGCTGATTTGCTGTCCAGACAAATCGGGATGGTCTCAGACGCCCCCTCAGTCGTTGGAGTCATCCTCATCGACGCGGATCCGGGACTCCGCACGATCAACGACCTCCCGGTCCTCGGCCCGATCGAAGCGCTGGGACAAGTCTGCAGCGCTGCAGCGGTCGCACAAGCGATCGTCTCGCTTCCCGCGGCGTACCGAGATCTCTGGAGAACAATAAGCACCGAACTCCAGCGCTCCGGAGTCATCGAACGATTCGTCACCCCGATGGATGAACTCCTCAACAGCACACCCTCGCTCGGATCATCGAACCACAACGCGAGCGTTCACCTCCCATCTGCGAAGATCGATCTCGGTAAGCTCGTCGGACGACAAGCCCACAGCATCGATCGGGATCTCGTTGGTGAGAACATCACCGGAAAGAGCGTCCTGGTCACAGGAGCCGGCGGCTCAATCGGATCCGAACTCGTGAAACAAATCGCCAGCTTTGGTCCATCCAAGATCATCCTCATGGAGCGCGCCGAGAACGCACTGTTCGGGGTCGATCGCTGGCTCAAAGAAATCCATCCAGAGATTACCCGCGTCGCAATCCTCCATGATGTTGTGGACGCATCCACCACGCTCTCGCATCTCGAGCGTTGGTCACCCGATGTTGTCCTCCACGCCGCAGCGCACAAGCATGTGCCGTTGATGGAAGACCATCCGGCGCACGCCGTCACGAACAATGTCTTTGGGACCAAAGCGATCGCCGATGCGTGCGTCGCGACCGGAGTCGACCGTTTCGTGCTCATCTCTTCGGATAAAGCGGTGAATCCGGTCAATGTGATGGGCGCGACCAAGCGCATCGCCGAGATGTACACCCAATCACTCGCGTCCCAGATCGAAGCTTTCCCAGGCTCATCGACCAAACTCAGCATGGTCCGATTCGGGAATGTCCTCGGCTCTGCGTGCAGTGTCCTCGAAATCTGGGCGGACCAGATCTCCGCCGGACGACCAATCACCGTGACCGATGAACGCATGACGCGGTACTTCATGACCATCCCCGAAGCCGCGACGCTCGTGCTCCAAGCGGGCTCTATGAGCGGTCAACTCAACGGCGCATCGGGTGAAGTCTTCGTCCTGGACATGGGTGAACCGATCAACATCTTCACACTCGCTCAGCGCTTCGTCCGCGCCTGCGGCTACGAACCACTGATCGGATCCCCAACCGCGTCGCAGAGCCCTGACCAAGTCCCGATTATCCTCACCGGATCACGGCCGGGTGAGAAGCTCTACGAAGAACTGAGCTACGACGCCGAGGAACTCACCGCGACTTCGCATCCAGGGATCGCTCGCTTCAACGAGGACGCCGCGTGGTTCATCGATTCCATGGATGCGTTGATCGAACGCCTCGACCATGCCCGATCATCAACCTCCCGTCAGGAGGTCATCAAAGCAATCGCGTCGATGATCCCCACAATGAACCCACACGCGCCAGGCGCGGTCTCGGCAGCGTGAGGGACAATCCTGACACGATTGATCTGGTCGAAGTGCATCAATCGCATCTGGATGTGTTCTTTCAGAACCAGCAAGACCCAGAAGCGAACGAACTCGCTAAAGTTTTCCCCCGCGATCGCGACGACTTTGACGCCCACTGGTTGCGGATCATGAGCAACCCGGAGGTCATCGCACGCTCGATCATGTTCAATGGCGAGGTCGTTGGAAACATCAACGCGTTTGATGTGGACGACGAGTTGAATGTCGGATACTGGATCACCAAGTCGCACTGGGGCAAGGGCATCGCGACCAAGGCGCTCAGCGATCTGCTCCAGATCGTTCAGATCAGACCGATCATCGCGCGAGTCGCGATGAACAACACAGGATCAATCCGTGTTCTGGAGACCAACGGGTTTGTGAAGACCACTGAGGTGGACTCGCCCGCAACCGATCGGTACGCGGCATGTCTTGAAGGGGTCTATCGCCTCGAATGAGTCATTTTTTTGATCATTAGAGCAGTTTTTGTGCATATATTCGGGATATTCTTGGCACAATCATATTCCTTACAAATACATTGACAGTGCGGGAAGTGTTTGGTATCATGCGCCCATGATCCCCAAAGTTCGAAGCTTCATCCTTTCTGGAATTGACGCTCAAGTCTGTGAGATTGAGATCGACCTCGATGACACGCAGCTCCAAAAGGAGGTGGTCGTCGGGCTCCCCGACGCCGCGGTGCGTGAGTCGCTCGAACGCGTCCGCTCCGCGATGGGGAATGCCGGGTACCCAATGCCGCGGGGACGAACGCTGATCAATCTCGCGCCCGCGAATGTTCGCAAAGAGGGTCCTGCATACGACCTCCCGATCGCGGTGGGGGTGCTGATCGCTCAAGGCGTGATCAAGCCTCGCACCCCCGCTCCTGCGATGGCCGGCGTCAGCGGATCCGACGAGTACGGCTCATCCGACGGGTTCGGAGTTGGTGAATCTTCCGAAGAACTCTTCGGCCTCGATCCGCGTTCAGTGCTCATCGCGGGGGAACTCGCACTCGATGGACGCATCCGACCAGTCCGAGGCGTGATCGCGATGACCACGCTCGCGAAATCCATGGGACTCGATGCAGTGATCGTTCCGGATCTCAACGCACACGAAGCCGCGGTCGTGCAAGGCGTGCGTGTCTTTGGAGTGTCGTCACTCGCGCAAGTGGTCGGGCTGTTCAACGGCGGACTCCCGCTCGAACCCACCCCGCCCGTCGATGTGGAGTCCATGCTCGAATCCTCTCGTGCCAGCGTTGATTTCGGAGAGATCAAGGGACAGGAATCCGTCAAGCGAGCGCTCGTCATCGCCGCGGCTGGTCAGCACAACATCGTCATGCTCGGACCTGCCGGGACCGGAAAGACGATGATGGCCAAAGCCCTCCCAGGCATCCTCCCGCCGCTCTCTCCAGATGAAGCGATCGAGGTAACCCGGATCTACTCCTCCGCAGGACTGCTCGATTCTGGATGCGGCTTGATTTCAAGCAGACCGGTCCGGATGCCGCACCACACCGCGAGCAGCCCCGCGATCGTTGGGGGTAGGATCGTCCCACGAGCCGGGGAGATCTCACTGGCGCACCACGGCGTGCTCTTCCTCGATGAACTCCCCGAGTTCCCACGAACAGTCCTCGAAACCATGCGTCAACCACTCGAAGACCGCGTGGTGAATATCGCCCGTGCCCACGGCACCGTGCGTTTCCCCGCTTCGTTCATGCTCGTCGCCGCGATGAACCCAACCCCGCGCGGAGATGTCGCGCCGGGAGAACTCGGACAGCGCGAGATGGACAGGTACCTGTCCAAAATTTCAGGCCCATTGATGGACCGGATCGACCTGCATGTCGAAGCGCCGGCAGTGCCTTGGTCGGAACTCAGCACCAAAGCGACGGGATCGACCACCGCGATGATGCGCCAACAGGTTCTCGACGCTCGATCCATCATGCACGCGCGCCAAGGCGCAACCGTCAACGCGATCCTCCGAGGCACACAACTCGATGAGATGATGCGCCTGAGCGATCCAGCGAAGGTCCTCCTCGAACAAGCAATGACCCAGCTCGGCCTGAGCGCACGAGGATACGACAAGGTCCGTCGCGTCGCCCGCACCATCGCGGATGTGTCCGGGAGTGATGAAGTCAAACCTGAGCACATCGGAGAAGCGGTCCAGTACAGACTCCTCGATCGCAAAGTCTGATCCGTCAATTATGGATCCTGAGGTCGCTTGCATGGTGCATAATGCATTGAGTAGAGTTCAGTGCTGCAGATCCTGATCAAATCAGCAAAGCTCGATCTAGCACGCTATGGTGTTCTCTCATCTGGATGATCATCTGTGCTGTGAGGGGGATCATCCGCACCATTTCAGGAGTCTCACATGCTTCGACAGAATCTGTCTACGAATCTTCTCTTTCGAGCAACGATCGCGTTGCTGATCAGCTCGATCGCGACCATCACTGCCTGCTCAACGACCGACACACGCAGTTCAAGAGCTGGTGTTGTCAATGCGGATTCCGTCGGAGCAGTCGATGACAACTTCCGGCGCACCGGTGGACGCGACGGCAACAACATCTTCAAAGAGATCGATCTCCCCACACCAACCTCAGCGCGACTCGGTTCAGGAAAGCCGGGACCAGACTACTGGCAGCAGCGCGTCGACTACTCGATCGATGCCACGCTGCATCCTGAGACCGATTCGGTCAGCGCGAGCATGACTGTGGTGTACCACAACAACTCGCCGCACGAACTGGAGTATATGTGGATCCAGCTCGAGCAAAACCTCTTCAAGCTCGATTCGATCGGATCGCAGAGCCGAACACCAGGTTCGGTGATGAAAATGCTCGAGTACGACTTCGACGGCGGGTACAACATCTCCAATGTGCGATCAGCTGGTCAAGAACTCACGCTCAAAGAACACGACACGCTCGCCAAGCTTGAGCTCACTTCAACGATCAAGCCCGGAGAGACCTTCGAGTTCTCGCTCGACTTTGAGTTCAATGTCCCGCCCGCACTCAGACGCATGGGTAAAGAAACCGTTCAAGACGGCAAGATCTTCGAACTCGCGCAGTGGTTCCCGCATGTGTGCAAGTACGACGATGTCAACGGCTGGAACACACTCCCGTACCTCGGATCGGGTGAGTTCTACACCGATTTCGGATCGTACGATGTCTCGATCACTGTCCCGCGCCACTATCTCGTCGCAGGATCCGGGATGCTCACCAATCCTGAAGAAGTCCTGACCAGTGAGCAACGATCAAGGCTCGCTCAAGCGGACGCGAGCGACGAGCCCGTCTGGATCGTCACGAAAGACGAGATCGGCAGTGACGACATCCGTCCCGGAAGCGCTGAATCTTTTACTTGGAACTTCAAGATCGACGACGCCCGCACCTTCGCATGGGCCGCGTCCGATGCGTTCATGTGGGACGCCTGCAAAGCAACCATCACCGATCTTGATGGCAACGAGAAAAACATCCGCTGCCAATCTCTGTTCCCAGTCGAAGCAACAGTCTGGGGCAACGACGATCCCGACGGCGGTTCGACCCGGTATGTCAAGCACTCGATCGAGTTCTACTCCGATTGGCTCTACCCATACCAGTACCCCGTGATGAGCAACATCAACGGACCTGAAGGCGGGATGGAATATCCAGGGATCATGTTCTGCGGCTCGCGTACCAATCCCGAGGGGCTCTTCGGCGTCACCGATCACGAGGTCGGGCACAACTGGTTCCCGATGCTTGTCAACTCCGATGAACGACGGTACATGTGGCAGGACGAGGGTTTCAACACCTTCATCAATATCTACTCCAAAGCCGCGTGGTACGGACAATCTCCCGACATCAAGCGCCACATGGACCAGACCATCGAGGTCTGCAGCGCCCACAACCCACAACCCATTGTCACCGCACCCGATCGCGCTTGGCCGCGCTGGGTCGGTCGGTTGATGTACCGCAAGACCGGCTACGGCTTGTACATCCTCCGCGAGTTCGTGCTCGGCAAGGAACGCTTCGACGATGCGTTCAGCCAGTACATCCAGTGGTGGGCGTACAAGCACCCGCAACCTTCGGACTTCTTCCGCACGATGGAAGACTCCTCAGGTCTGGATCTCGATTGGTTCTGGAGGGGCTGGTTCCTCGAACCAACCTCGCTGGATCTCGCGATCGCCGGCGTCAACAAGATCGACGACAGCGAGCAAGAGACCTACATCGTCACGATCGACTCGCTCGGGGAGATGGTCATGCCCGTGCATATGCGGATCATCTACCGCGACGGCACATCAGAGGAGCGGACGCTCCCAGTCGAGATCTGGCATGTGACCACACGCTGGAACGCTGGGATCAAGACAGGAGGCAAGGAGATCGATTCGATCACCATCGATCCCCACAAACTGCTCCCTGATGTTGATCGGACGAACAACCGCTGGGAGCGCTGAACATTTGATCGCAGCGCGTATACACTCGCCCTGTGTACCAAGCGCTCCTGACCAAGAAGTACCTGACAAGCAAGCTGATGCCCATCCTCGCGATGCTCGCGGTGACACTGTCGGTTGCGACGATCCTGATCACCTGGTCAGTGATGGGGGGGTTCCTGAAAACCCTCGTCAACTCGGGAAGATCGCTGATCGGAGATGTCACCATCTCATGGCCGAATGTCGGGTTCGCGCACTACGACGACCTCATCGTCATGCTCGAAGAGGACGATCTGATCGAGGGCGCGACCCCGATCATCGAGACCTACGGCATGATCCAGCTCCCGGACGATCGGATCGAGCTCATCACGATCAAAGGCATCGAGACCCAGAGCTACGAGCGGGTGACCAACTACTCAGAGACCATCTGGTGGAAACCGATTGACGAGCCGACTTCAAAGGATCGGGACGGATCCGATGTGCGTCTGGACCCCCAGTTCCGCGACGCGATGTCGATGTTTGAGTCGAATGCCGCGACGCTGACTCGCCGGAATCCGGAATCAGGACTCGTCGAAGCCGCGGGTGTGCTGGGAGTCGAGGTCACCGGACTCAATATCCGCACTGAAGATGGCATCTACGACCCGAGATCCCACGGCTTCCGCGCTACTCCCGATGGATCAGTCGAGCGCGTCCCCGGGTTCATGCCCGCTGGTGGGAGTGTCGGTCTGACGGTCCTCTCGCTCGATTCAACCGGAAAGCCTGTCGATCCGGTCACACGCACGATCCCGATCGCCAACGAGTTCCAGTCCGGGATCTTTGAGATTGACCAATCCACGATCATCGTGCCGTTGAGCGTGATGCAGCAGATGCTGCGCATGGACGAAGCCCGCAGGATCGAACGCGTTGAGAATCCGTTCGCAACAGAAGTGGATCCCGTGACCGGAGAGGTCAGACCCAAGATCTCCGAAACCATCGGAATCGATCCCGCGCGAGTCACCACCGTCCTCGTGCGAGCCGTTGATGGCGTAGCACTCGAGGATGTCCGCAAGCGCGTCGAAGCGATCTACGAACGGTTCGAGAGCAAGCATCCCGGCGAAGTCCCGAGCATCTTCTCGATGGAGAATCAGATCCGTACATGGGAAGAACTCAACGCGACGATGATCAACGCGGTCAAGAAGGAAACCGGGCTCGTCCTGTTCATCTTCGGTATTGTCTCGTTCACCTCCGTCTTCCTCGTCCTCGCGATCTTCTGGTCGATGGTCTCTGAGAAAACCAAAGATATCGGGATCCTGCGAGCGCTCGGCGCCTCCACCCCCGGCGTCGCTTGGCTCTGGATCCGCTACGGCACCGCGATCGGGCTCATCGGCGCTGTCCTCGGCACCATCACGGGTTACATCGTCGTCACCAACATCAACACCATCCACGACTGGATCGGTCGCACCACCGGACTCGTGATCTGGGACCCAAGAACCTACTACTTCATCGAGATCCCCCACGAGGTGGACCTTACCAAAGCAATCATCGTCTTCGTCGTCGGCGTGCTCACCTGTGTGCTCGGATCACTGATCCCCGCATTCCACAGCGCGAGAATGGACCCTGTCAAAGCGTTGAGGTTCGAGTAATGGTTGCCCAAGCTTCCCAATCCGAGATCCTCCGCGTCAAGGATGTCCGCAAGACCTACAAGCTCGGTCGAGTCAAGGTCCCGGTCCTCCACGGCGTCGACCTGAGCGTACAGCACAAAGAATGGATCACGATCCTCGGCGCATCAGGATCTGGGAAGAGCACGCTCATGCACCTGATCGGAGGGCTCGATCGTCCCGATCGCTCGCAGGAACACCCGCCCTCGATCGTCTACGGCGATCGCGTCATCACCAAACTCGGCGCCAAGGGACTCAACCAATACCGCTCATCCGAAGTCGGGTTCGTCTTCCAGTTCTACCACCTCCTCCCTGAACTCAACATCCTTCAGAATGTCTGCATCGGCGCGATGATCCGTCACGGCAGGTTCGGGTACACATCAAACAAGAAAGTCGTGGAACAACGCGCCAAGGAACTCCTCGATCGCTTCGGGCTCAGCGATCGCATGAAGCACCGTCCCGCAGAGCTCTCGGGTGGAGAGCGTCAACGCGTCGCGATTGCTCGGGCGCTGATCAACGAACCCGCGCTGCTCCTCGCGGATGAGCCGACAGGGAACCTTGATCTCAAGACGGGTGAAGCGATCCTCGATGTGCTCACCGAACTCCGCGAGAGTTCCGGATTGACGATGGTCATGGTCACCCATGATGAACGAATCGCGGCACGCGCCGATCGGGTCATCCGACTCGTCGATGGTCGCGTCGTGGAGTAATCCGCCGCTGTGCTGCAAGAGCACAGTTCCCAACCCTGATTGGTCGGGATTTGATCGCATCGGTTGGCTCAGCGATGCGGAGGTTCTAACATTCAATCCTAAGCGAGTGTTCCCTAACAATAGGGAGTTGGATACACAGGACCGAGACTCGCAAAGGTCGAACCGCAGCACA
>JAEPQP010000140.1 GCA_017640485.1 Phycisphaerales bacterium
GGTCGCTCGGGATCCGGGAAATCAACGCTTCTCCACATCCTCGCCGCGATGGATCCATCCGATTCCGGAGAAGTCACTGTGTCAGGCAAGCGAGTCGACCAACTCACCGAACGCCAAGCGACCCAGTTCCGAAGAACCTCCATCGGCGTGATCTTTCAATCATTCAATCTCATCCCAACGATGACCGCACTCGAGAACACCCTCCTTCCCGGACTCCTCGCTGGAGACTCGACCGGCGCCCTCCGATCCCGCGCCCTGGAACTCCTCGATCGACTCGGACTCAGCGACCGCACATCGCACCGACCGCAAGCCCTTTCTGGAGGAGAGCAACAACGCGTCGCGATCGCGCGGGCTCTGCTGTATAAACCTCCAGTCGTCTTTGCCGACGAGCCGACCGGGAACCTGGATTCCGCGTCCAGCGCGTTGGTCTGGAAGGTGCTTCGTGAGATCGCATCCGAGCAAGAAGTGACCGTGCTGATGGTGACGCACGAACCGGAAGCCGCGAGTTATTGCGAGCGTGTGTTTGTGATGGGGGATGGATTGGTCAAGGGTGTGATCGATACCGCCGAGGAAGGGGGGCTCGATGCAGGCACTCTGGCGACTCGCACGCAGCATCTGCTTGGGTAGACCAAGCCGACTCGTGCTGCTCTCCGCAGCGGTGTGTATGTCGGTGATTCTCATCAGCGCTGTCGCTTGCGTAATGGGTTCCATCAACGCATCCTTCACGCAGCAGATCGACACGCAGGTTGGTCTTGCCGAGGTCCGCGTCGTCGCGATCAAAGGCTCCACAATGCCCGCATCCGTCGCCGACACCGTGAGCACTTGGGATGGGGTTGAATCGGTCCTCCCGAGACTCCAGCAGACCCAGTCACTCCTCGCGACCCTCCCGACGGCACAGCCATCTGATCCTGAGAATCCCACTGGACCGCATTCAGTCCAGGATCAGGGCTACCTCACCAGTGTCTTTGTCAACGGCATCGATCCTTCATCTGAGTTTGATGCACGACCAGTCCAGCTCATCACAGGCCGATACCCCGAACGCGACAACGAGATCCTCATCGACGCACGCGTCGCTCAGCGTCTGAGCTGGACCTATACCAACGACCTCGCCAAGCCAATAGCATCGCGCATGCTCGATAACCCCATCGCGTACATGGATTCGGATCCGCTCTTCAACGGGCAGTCAATCGAGTCCAAGGCAGCCGCCGATGAGCTCAACGCGTCGGTCGGTGTCCGCGTAGGTGATCGGGTCGAGTTCGCTCGCCTTCTCCGATCGAACCTCGAGCTCACTGTGGTCGGAATCGCACAAGCACCACCAATGGGCGGGCGACCCATGGCGTACACCACCATCGCAACACTCGATTCGATGGCGCGGAAGAAGGGTCAGATCACAGATCTCGAAGTCAAACTCGCCGAAGGCGTTGATCCCATCGACTTTGTTGCAGTTCATGAAAACGCGTACCCCGGTCGAGCGATTGTTCAGACGACGGGACGCATCACCGCAGGGGTCGAACAGAATCTTGCGTCAGCGCAACTCGGGTTCATGCTGATCACTGTCATCACATTGATCTCAGCTGCGTTCATCATCGCAACCGGGCTCACAACAGGCGTCGCCGAGCAGCAACGCATGCTCGGAGTTCTCCGCTGCATCGGAGCGCACCGTCGCCAGCTCGGGATTGCCCAACTCCTTGTCGGATTGACGGTTTCAGGATTCGGAGCACTCGCCGGGATCCCGCTGGGAATCATGCTCGCATGGATCCTCGTGCAAGTCTTTGACCAACAACTCTCAGCCGGACTGGTCATCCCGGAACTGAATCTCACACTCACGCTGATCGGAGCGCTCGGCGCGGGTTTGATCGGAGCACTCTGGCCCGCGTGGAGAGCCGCAACGCTTTCGCCAATCCAAGCGATGACTCAGCAATCCAAACCCTCCAAGCCTGCACAGATCTGGAAAGTCACGCTGATCGGATTCCTCGGTATCGCTCTGATGGCCGTCATAGTGCTCGCTGGATTTAGAGGGCAGACCTTCTTCTGGCTCTATGTCACAATCGGGCTCCCATCGATGTTCTTTGGGTACTTCCTCGCGTCCGCGGCTGTGGTCGTCATCGTGGTCAAAGTCATTGGAGTCCCAATCTCCAAGTTGTTCAAACTCCCCGAGTCTCTGCTGACTAGAACCGTCCGCGCGACACCGTACCGCCATGGGTTCACTGCCGGGGCGCTCATGACCGGACTGGCGCTGCTTATCGCGATCTGGACCAACGGCTCCGCGGCGATGCGCGACTGGATCAACCAGATCCAGTTTCCAGACGCGTTCGCGTACGGGCTCCCGATGAACGAGGACGCGATCCAGATCCTCAACGACCTCGATGTGGTCGAGAAGACCTGCGCGATCAACATGCTCGCCGTCGAAACAGACGCGTTTGGGGTCACGGCCCTCCAATCCTACAAAACCAACTACTTCGGATTCGAGCCCCAAGCATTCTTCGACATGGTCAATGTCGAGTTCATCCAAGGCGATCCAGAGACTGCACTGAGCAAACTCAAAGAAGGTGGAAGTGTCATCGTTGCTCGCGAGTTCCTCGTCGCGAAAGGGATCGGAGTGGGGGACACCTTTACATGCAGAGACGTAAGCGGAGAAGAGCATGCATTCGAGATCGTTGGAGTTGTCACGACCCCGGGACTCGAACTGGTTTCACAGTACTTTGATCTCGGCGAGAGCATGGTCCAGCAAGCGGTCAGCTCGGTGTTCGGTTCGCGCGAAGACATGATCAAGCACTTCGGGATCCGCGAACCGATGCTCATCCAAATGGATCTCGACGACTCGGTGCCGCCCGAAGAAGCAATCGCAACCATCGAGCAGGCTCTGGTTGGATCGGGTGTGCTCAATGTCGGATCCGGCGCTCGGATCCGTCAGCAGATCGAAGCCGTATTCGCGTCGTCGTTTGTAGTGGTTTCCACCGTGGCGCTCGGTGCCATGCTCGTCGCGTGCTTCGGGGTCGCGAACCTGATCGTCGCGGAGGTCAGCGCCCGCAAGTATGAACTCGGCGTCTTGAGAGCTGTGGGGGGTTCAAGAGGCCAGATCGTTCGGCTCATCTGCGCCCAGGCGCTCATCATCGGGATCTCCGCCTGCATCCTCGGCACGCTCCTCGGCTTTCAAGCCGCGTGGGGAGGTCAGCACATCAATCGAGCGATTGTCGGCATTGATATGAACTTCCGCCCGCCCCCGATGCTCCCGATCATCCTGTCCTGGACAGCAGCGCTCGTCCTGACCCTCCTCGCGGCGGCGCCTTCAGCGGTCCGGCTCAATCGATCCTCAGTCCGTCAGCTCATGAGTGCCCCCGCATCGTGAAAGACTGGAATCGTGCGCCGATTCGTCCGATATACCCAATATCCGCTTGCTTTATGCTCAGCAAGACGATTCAATAGAACAAACCCCTCTCAGAGAGGGTCGGCGTGAGCGTGTGCTCCCAGCCGTAAGTAGAGTCATACCAGGAGATTTGACATCGCTCGCAGACGCTTTTTCCGCCAACAAGGTCCAGTCACTCGGACCCGTATCAATCACATGATCCGCTTGTCCCCGATCCGTTTGATCGGAGAGGACGGCGAACAACTCGGAGTCGTGGAGACCCCCGACGCCATGCGCATGGCGCAGCAAGCCGGACTTGATCTCGTAGAGGTCGTCGCGGACTCGCGCCCGCCCGTGTGCAAGATCATGGACTACGGCAAGTACAAGTACGAACTCTCCAAACGCGAGTCCAAATCCAAATCATCCGGTGCCGAGATGAAGGAAATCCGTCTGGGACGATCCATCAAGATCGACCCGCACGATGTCCAGATCCGCGTCGATCAGTCCCGTCGATTCCTGCTCGCAGGTCACAAGGTCTCGATCACCCAGCGCTTCCGCGGGCGTGAGATGATGCACAAGCAACTCGGCGAAGAAAGACTCTTCCAGATCTGTCAGGATCTGAGCGATGTCGCCAAGATCGAGATGGCGCCGCGTGCAGCGGGTCGCTCGATCACCGTTGTGCTCGGTCCGGACAAGGCGAAAATCGAATCCTACAAAGCGAAGCTCGCTCAGGAAGGCAAAGAAGCCGAAGAAGACCTCGCGAAACTTGAAGCGGAGGTCGCCGCCCAGAATGCAGCGATCGATGCGAAAGAGGATTCGGAGGACAAGGATGATGATGCGAAGTCCAAGAAGAAGTCCAAAGGACCGAAAGACGATCGTGCATCCAACCCTGTTGATGATGAGATCGCCGATCTCTTGGGTGGATGACACCAGCCCGATCAGTTGACGACCCTAGATGATGACCCTGGACCGCCGCTCATTTGAGCGGCGGTTTCTTTATCGAATGATTCACCGTGACCGGAGTGTCTCGGCCTGCTCAACCAGTTCACGAACCTGCTCATGCAGCGCCTCGATCGCTTGGGTCGCTCCGTCTGCCATGAGTTCATCGCTGCTGATCGGATGCCCGTACACGATCGAGACCGGTCGCGTGAAGAGTCTCGGGAGTTTCTTGTGACGAGGCCAAACATCAAAGACGCCCGCGATGCCCACAGGGACAATCACACAGTCCGCCCGCTTGATGAGCACCGAGATCCCGCGTGCAAAGGACTTGAGCTCGCCGTCTGGAGTGCGAGATCCTTCCGGGAACACGACCATCGCCTTTCCCTCGTTGAGCCGTTTGATGGTCTCTTTCATCGCGCCGGTATCGCCCGCGCCCTGATTGATCGGGGTCGCGTTGAGTTTGGAGATAATCCATGCGAAGGGTTTGAATTTAAAGAGTCCCCCGCGCGCCAGAAAGTCTGTGTCCCGCGTTGTCAAACACCCGCCAATAAACGGCGGATCAAAGAACGACTGATGATTCGCGACCAACAGCACGCCCCCAGTTCGTGGCACCCGTTCGACCCCGACGCGTCGACGACGATATATCACGATAAAGATCGCATGACAGATCTTCCTGCAGAAGTTGAAGAACGCGATATGCAGGAGCGAAGAACCCGGGTGCTTGAGTCGGACCTGTGTGAACATGCTACGAATCAATCTTTGGCAGATCGGCAACGACCGCCATCGTCCGTTCATACATCAGCTCAACCACATCATCGATGCTCATCTTCGAGGTATCGATCTGTATCGCATCGTCTGGACAAACCAACGGACCGTCCTGCCGGGTCATATCAATCCGATCACGCTCGACAATCCGCTCGCACATCTCTTCAAGGGTCATGGTCTCTGGATCAATCCCCAGTTGGTCGATCCGGCGCTGAGCTCGGATCTCAGGATCCGCATCTAGATAGAACTTGACGGCCGCATCCGGGAACACAACCGACCCCTGATCCCGCCCCTCTGTGACCAGATGGGGGTGCTGAGCGAAGATGATCCGCTGCTTCCGGACCATGTGCTGACGTAGTTCGGAGAGGGTTGCGACAAACGAGACCAGATCGGTCACTTCCTGCGCGCGGATCCGGTGATCGATCGGGGTGTCCCACGCGAGAATCGTTGGTGGATCCTGCGACCAATCAAAGTGCAGATCAGCACCGATGACCGTGCTGACCAGTTCACCCACCTGATCCTTGTCGTATTTCCGCTCGAGCATGATCGCGGCAGCGGCGCGGTACATGGCGCCGGTATCTAGGAAGTCCAATCCGAGCTTCTGAGCGAGCATCCGCGCAACGGTCGATTTCCCGGTCCCCGCTGGACCGTCAATCGTGATGATGATTGGAGTATTAGCAGGCACGGCAGGTCGGGTCCCTTGCGGAATGATCAGTTCCTTCGCAGCGAGCGGTTGCAGTGCTGGGCTGTGCGTTCTGCTCACGATTTCCTCACTTGGAAACTCAAACTCTGTTCAACACATGTCCGATTCAACCATAGACGACGAACCCGAGCATCTCAATCTTTCAGCGATGCGAGTGCATCCTCGATCGCTTCTTTGGAGTGAATCACACCCAGATTCTCGTCGTCATCACCACGATAATCGATCGACACCGCCCCGTCAAACCCCACGGCAGCAATCGCTCCTACAAGCGCAGGAAGATCGTATCCGGTGTGTACAGGAACCGGATCCTCCTCCATCATCATGCCCTCGAGTTCAGCCGCGAGCGCTTCGAGTCCGCTAAGCGGCAACGCATCATCGCCCTCATCACCCGCGTCATCTTTGGACTCTTCTGCTGATTCCTGCGTCGGAGCGTCACCCTCGGCAACATCCGGGATTGTGAACCCCAGAGTCGAAGCATTCACTACCGATGCATAGGGGGTAAGCTTCTTGAGGTACCCGATCGGATCACCCGTCCCCGCGGCAGTCGCAAAGTCCGGCATCGTCCCGATCCGGAAGCCACCGATTGCCTTGAGCAGATCGGTGAGCCGTTCAGGATCTTCAGTTAGACCAGCCGCGGGCTCGATCAGCACATTGATCTCGGCGCGATCCGCAGACTCCAAGATGTCCTTCATGCTCTCGACCGCCTGCTCAAACGCTTCATCACTGTCTTTGGATTTGATCGAAAGCGAGATCGCGTTGCATCCCATCAGGGATGCAGCTTTCAGAACCCGCTGCATCCGCTCGACACCTTCCAGCGCCTTGGTCCCCTTCGTCTCACCAAGCGGGAGTGCATCGGTCTGACTCAGCAGCAAGCAC
>JAEPQP010000073.1 GCA_017640485.1 Phycisphaerales bacterium
GTACGCCGCGAAGATAAAAGCACCGCCAATTAACACCCTGAACGGGAGCTGCAGCAAGATCGACTCGACCCAGGTCATCGCGGTTGTTTTCTTTGCACTCTGACTCACGGCGACACCTCCCCATCAGCACCGCTCGCCGTCTCGAACCCCGCCGCAACCCAGTGCTCGTACCCAGCGCCCATGATCCGCAGATCCGAGTAGCCGTACTGCTCAAGCAACGCCGCGGTGTTCTTTGAAGCGTCGCAGTCCCCCCCAACGCAGTACAGCACAATCGTCGCATCAAGCGGGATCGAATCCATCACACTGTTCGCATGATCGACATCGGTATCGAACATCTGTGCCGGGAGCAGCGCCGCGTATTGGATATGCCCCTCCTCGTATTCATGCTCGTAGCGAGCATCGATGAAGTACGCACCCATCTCCCACAGCTCACGCGATTCACGAAGCGTCAATGAACCCTCCGGCACCGGCGCATCGAGCAGCTGCTCAAGCGTCGATCCAGCAAAGCTCGCCGTAGGAACCGTACTATTCCATGACGTCCCAGGCTCATCGCCCGGGTCATCAATCGGATCCGGGTCAGGTGTCGGTTCCGTTTCGTCCACTGGATCCGCTGGAGTCGGATCTTCGGTCGGATCTTCAACAGGTGCCTGCCCGCCCCGAGGCGCTCCGCCCTTCACATTCCCAGTCCCGGAAGTGATATTCGCTTCTTCGAGCACGATCGGATCAGTCACAAGCGCCTGACCCGTTCCCAAAAGGAACGCGCCGCCGACGATCGCGAGCACCCGCTGTGGAGTGGTCATACGCATGGGGATGGGCTCACTGGTTCGAGTCGGTCTTCGACTGCTGTGAAATCGGCTTCGGTTGGAGCTGGCCGTAAACCTGAATCGACACCATCTCCTCGTCCGCCATATCCGTGATCACATTGATCTCCGAGTTAAAGCGCTGCGCCGGATGAGCAACAGTCCCTTTCACACGGATCGTCCACTCGTTCCGCTTCTCAGCATCGATCGGCTCAGCCGTGTACTCCGCATTGAGTACGACATTCGACGAGTTCACGCCTTTGACCTCAAACGGCTTGCCGCTGATCGAGCGGAGCGTGACCGTGTTGTTGAACTCATCGCCGACCACCAGACGACCAAGCGTCATCCGGACCGGAGACAACTGCAGATCACCAATGACGCGTCCGACAACCGCCATCGAGAAGATCGACTTATGCTCCTCGTTCGTGCGGATCGTCACCTCGGTGCGGTAGTTGTCCGGTTTCGCGCTCTCCATGAGTGTCACGCGGACGATCTGGAGCCACATGTCCTCGCCGTCCTTCGTGACCTTCCCGCCATCGACGATCTCGATCCCGAACACATCAGAGTCCTGCGTAGTCGCACGCTTGACCTTGAACTCAGGGAAACGGCCGTAAATCTTGATGTCCTTCGTGTTGCTCTGACCCTTGTTGGTCATCTCAAACGCAAGCACGCGAGGCTCAGTCAACACGACCGGCTTGACTTCAGACTGCAAGAAGATCGTGTGCACCGGCTTGATCGACGAGTTGGTGTAGATCGTGATGTTGCGTGAAACCGTGCCCTTCTTCCCAGTCGGATCGAAGGTCACCTTGAGCACGCCGCTCTCGCCTGGTTTGTAGACCGTCTTCTCCATGTCGGGAACCGTGCATCCACACGAAGGTTTCACCAACTGAATCTCCAGATCCTCAGACCCCGTGTTCTTGAACTTGAACTCAACAGGGACGGACTCGATATCCAGAATCTCACCAGTCGAGACATGCGTTTCTTTGAAGAGCAGAACAGACTTCGCTGTCGGCCCACCAACCGTGTTCGGATCAACCTGTCCAGTCCCCGTCGCGCGATGCGCCGTAGCAGGATCAGCCGCGTGGTTGTGACCCGCATGTCCTGGTTCGTGAGCATGGTTGTGCCCAGCCGGCTCAGAGCCAGTCGCGGCCTGACCATGAGCGACTCCCGCCGCAAGACCAATGAGAGCAGCAGTCAGCAAGCAAAAACGATTCGGGGTAGCGTTCATCAGTCGTCATCCTCTCAGATAGGTCAGTGAACTCGATCATTCGAAGATCAGTGAGCTCTGGACCACATATTCTAGGTTCAATCTCGGCATTTCTACACATACAACACACCGCCGAGCATGGTTTCAATCACAGTTTCAATCATCGATCCAGAATCGTGACCATCGACCATCGCACCCGCGCAAGCCAATCCGCCCGATTCCTTCCTTAATAGAACGCGAAATACGCTCCGCTATTGCCAATCCTGGCCACAAATTTCGTCCGAAAACCGCACCTGCAGCCCGTTATAGGTACTCCCTTACGGACACCCAGCCGAGTACGCAGAAAGGAATCCCGCGATATCGAAGAAGTCGAACAGACCATCATCATTGAAGTCAGCCCGTGAATCCTCCGCCTCGTAGTAGGTCAGGAACGCGCCGATATCGAAGAAATCCAGATCCCCCTCGCCCGTCAGATCCGCCGGGCAAGGCAATCCAGCGATCGTGTACACACGCTCCTCAGTCATAAACTGAGCACGCATCGCTTCGTCACGAACCCATGGGGTCATGTCCGTCACCACCACCCGCAGTTCATGGCTCCCCCCATCGAGCACCAGATCATCCGTCGAAACCTCCGTCGCGCCGATCAACTGGGTCTGCACCACATCGTCCAGATACCACAGCACCGCAAGATCCTGATTCAAAGGCTGCATCGGGGTGATCTCTACCGAACCACCGCGCTCGATGACCGATCCCGTAGCCGTGCCCGACTCAATCGGATCCACCTCGCGGTAAATCTCCTTGAGCAACTGCTCAGCGCTGACCAGATTGAACGGCCGACCCAGCGCCCGCATCATCGAGTTGTTCGAAGGCCGGTACACACCAAACTGCGAGTAGTTCCCGCCTTCAAAGGTATCAATCGGACCATCAAACCCCACACGATTCGCGTCCATCCAGTAGTGCCACTTCCGATCGTTCGCTTCCTGTGCAGCACGATCAAAGATCGACACATCCACCGGCCCAAGCTCCGGACCCGTGTAGGTCGTCGGTCCGCCATAGGTGTACTCGTCCGCGAGATCACCCAGCGAGTGACCCAGCTCATGGATCGCAATATCTGCGGCCGCACCGTTCTGACCCGCTGCAGTCCCAAGGTTGTTGCTCGGATACCCCGCACCGCCGTACTTCGAGGAGTTGGCGATCGCGATCACCTGATCGATATCCGGCGCCGCAGCCGCGGCCGTATACGCCTTGCTCACACTCACACACAGCAGCCGCTCGATGTTGTTGCACCAGTACCGCATATCCAGCGCCGTGTCGCGCAACACACCCTGACTCGGATCGTTGTCCACACCCGATTCATTCGATACCACCTCAACAGCAGTGACGCGGAAGTAGTTCTGATAGCTCGTGAACGGCTCGTATTGATACAACGAGTTGACAATCCCATCCACATCCGCGTGGTATTGCGCCATCTCCCCGGCCGTGTACCCGTCACCAACAAACACCAGATCCACGCGGTTGTCCACCACGCCCTGGTTCGCGATCTCAAACGCTTCCATGAACTCCCGGACCTCCTCGTCCATCGGCATCATGTGCACCCCACCCGACAAATGCCCGTGCTCATCCCCAAAGCATCCAAAGACCGGCATCATCTCGACATCCGAATCCTCTACATTCACAGGACCCGCGATCGCGGTACCAGCAGACAGGACAACAAGAGCCGAGAGCGAGAGTGCATGACGCATAAGAAACTCCAGAAAAGCAGTGGGCGAGAGTGCTCACTTTGAGTGATTTGGTGTTGTGACCACAACCAGAGCCACGAACGGGCTCTATGACAATCTATTCGTCGTAGTTGACTGTCTGGTTCCACACCAAACCCGCCTCATGCGCCAAGAAAGACGAATTCAGCACAGTCTCATGGACACCCGATATTGAAATCAGTCAGGAAGCTGCTGATATCGAAGAAGTCGAAATCACCATCTTGGTTGTAGTCAACCCGGTTGGCAAATAGGAAGGCGATGTCGAAGAAATCGAGTTCCAGATCTTGATTCAAATCCACAAAACAAATGCCCGGATCGCAATGTACTGGTGCCCATGCGTGAATCCAAGTGTACACATCCACAGACTGCCCAGGTCCAAAGAACAGCAACGCCACTGAATCAACTTCTGAATTGTTCAATCCCACATACCCGTCCGCTTCGAATGAGAAGTTGTACATCGTCCCCCATCGGATCGCATTGGCATTCGCGTTATCTTCAAAGGTATCGACATTCCAGTGCATATATCCAAACAACTCAACCGGGTTGTATCTCCAAGGATCTGAGTCAATCTGATCATCAAGATCGTCATGATACTGTGGGGCACCAAAGTCCACAGAGACAATTTCAGCCTCACCTATAGAGCAACTCATATTCGGAATCCCAAGGTGTCTGATCCCAACCTCGCCATTCAGATTGAGCACGGCATACCGAGCGAGTGAATGATCCTCACCAAGCACTTCAACATGTGATCCGACGACATACGTTGAATCGAGATCTGGTATGCTCGCGACGCTGATGATCACATCCGGATCTGGATTACCAATCCCGTTCCCGTGATCCCGCCACGCAAAGATCGCGGGCTGCTCGCTGTAAGTCGGTCCGACAAGCGTTGGCGCGAGGGTTCCTGATTGAAAAGTCACCTGCCGATAGCTCATGTTGTTGTTGCGTGCTTCAAGTGTTGTTTCAGATGAACTAATGACCTGCGTCTCAACAAAGTACAACGCATCGGGGTCACTGATGTCTTCTTGCGAGACTTGCAGCCGTTTGTAGACTGCATCTCCCACCTGATTGATCGAAGTAAACGGATACGGATAGAACCCACTCTGCGGATCAACCTCGCTCCGAGGCCCCATCAATCCTTGCGAACCATTGATCACCGCGCTGCTCACATCCGAGCACCCAACACCCAAAGCAAAGTTACCAGCAGGACTGCACCCAAGCCCGCACGCATCCCCGGCAAGCGGCACCGTCGTGTGACGCACAAATCCAATCCCGATCTGTTTGATCTCATGATCCTTGAGCTTGTAGAGCGTCTGCGAAATCAATGGGTGCTCATTCGAGTTCGCGTCCCAAGGAATCTCTTCGTCCCCGATATTACAAAGTGTCGTGCCGAAGGAGTACGCGTTGATGCCCTTGCCATTTTCGCCAAACAGGATCGCTCCCTGAATCTCACTACAGATCAGATCCGGCCCGCCCAAGACGCACGCTGGAAACGCAGAAACACTGATCAGAAATGCACATAGATAGTTCATTGAGGACTCCATAATCCTCTACATCATACAAGATACAAAACTTTATACAACAAGATTCGAAGGTTTGGTCCGCCAATCCTCAATCGCGCCCAGCACCTCGTCCACCGTCTTCGCCTGACGCACCCCGTCCTTCAATCCCCGGCAGTGCCCGTCATTGATCGTCTTCCCGAGCCAACTGATCTTCTGACGGATCACATGCAACGCGTGCTTCTCGTCGCGATACTCAATCATCCGCAAAAAGTAATCCCGCACCAGATCCAGCTTCTCGTCCTCGCTTGCTTCCAGATCGCTCAGATCAACCGCATCGATCGCCCCATCATCAAACCAGTCGATCCCCGCGTCGTCGATCCGCTGCTGGAGTCCCCATCCCAAACGGAAGATCCACGGATTCCCAAACGCCCCGCGCCCGATCATCACGCCGCTGCATCCCGTGTTGCGCCGCATCACCACCACATCCCGAGCTGATTTGATATCCCCGTTCCCCAAGACTGGGACACCTCCATCAGTCGTCCCGTCGTACTTCCCCGTCGCATGGCGCACGGCTTTAACCACCCGCTTGATCCCCGCGTGATCGCACGAGCCTTTGAACTTCTGTTCAGTGGTCCGCCCATGCACCGTAATGCACGCCGCGCCGCGTTCACACAACCCGACCGCAAGCGCACACGCCACCCCGTCGTTCTTCGCCTGCTCATCCCACCCGAGCCGCATCTTCGCCGTCAGTGGGATCGAGTCAGGAAGCGCTTCCCGCACGGCTTCAAAGATCTCAAAGGTCGAACCCAGATCGCACATCAGTTTCGACCCACCGTTCTTTTTACAAATCTTGTCGACCGGACACCCCATGTTGATGTCAACCACACTCGCGCCGTGATCGGCGCACCATCGAGCGCCTTCAGCGAGATGACCCGGATCCGCGCCGTACAGCTGCATCCCAATCGGACGATCGAGCTCATTTGTGCGTGCTAGATCGCGCGAAGCGCCCTCATCGCAGAGGAGTCCTTGTGAGTTGAGCAGATCGGTGCACGCGAGCCCTACCCCGCCGTGCTTGCCGTTGAGGGCGCGCACAGAAACTCGCCAAGCGAGTTCGCACCACCCAGCGATCGGAGCCAACATCAGATTGGTCTCAAGACTTACCAGCCCACCCGGCGTCTTTAGATTCAGCGGCTGTGCGCACATAAGTCTAGTCTACACCGAGAATTGATTCAATCGAAAAAACGCCCATCTGACGCTCAAACTCGCTTCAGGGTCCTAGAACGCGGAATGGATGATCCAAATCACGATCCCAGCCATGAAACCAGCGATCCAGTCATCCAGCAGGATCCCCCATCCGCCTCGAATATTCTGCATCGCTCCAGCAGGCCAAGGCTTCAAGATATCAAACGCCCGAAACAGCAAAAACGCCCCAATCATCGTGAAAAACAGCGAAACAAAGTTCCCCATCATCGCCGTCGGAATCATGAGGAGCGTCACGCACTGACCAGCCGTCTCGTCCGCAACCACCTGCCCCGGATCCTTCTTCCAACGCGCCTCCGCATCCGTCCCCCAGATCACGCACGCCGCGCTGAAGATCACAAAGATCAACACGAGAGCAAGAACATAAAGAGCGTATACAGATGGAGTTGCGATCCCAATCCATCCCAGCACAAACGCAAAAATCACCGGAGGCATCGAACCCCAAGTCCCCGAAGCGGGTTTCCGGTGCCCCAGCCCAAAGGTCGTCAGCAATCGCTCAGCGGTCGGCGCAATGGTATTCATCACAAATCCTTTGTATGGATCGCTTTAGCGACGCTTCTTGCTCTGTCCGCCCTTGTTGGACTTTGGACGAGACTTCGCACCAGGAACCCCGCTTGCCTTGGTCGGTTTGCGAGCCTTCTTCCCCCGCATGACCTCAAGCATGCGAGCATTCTCATCAATCGTGTGCTGGAGCGCCCTCCCGATATACGGCAGACCCGAAATCAGCGTCACCACGACCGTCGCCCACACCAACAAAATGATGATCGTCCGCTCCCCAGACTCGGGTCCAGGCGAGGTAAACGCGATCAACAACAAAATAATCGGGATCGTGATCGACTGAAGGATCATCTTCGCCTTGCCCATCGACCCGGCCGAGAAATCAACCCCCTCTCCCTCGTACACCCCTCGGATCGTCGTGACGAGAAGCTCACGAGCGACGATCGCAACCACCATCCACCCGGACACCGCCGAGAGCTGAATCGAACCCCCTGAAATCAAAGGGCTTGTAAAGTTTGGTCCCGCGAGCATCACGAAACCGCCCAGAATCAGGAGCTTATCAGCGAACGGATCCATGATGCGCCCGAACTTGGATTCTGCTTTCCACTTGCGTGCAAGATGACCGTCGAGTGCATCGGTCAGCGCCGCGATGATGAAGATCGTCGCCGCGATGATCAGAATCGTGGTCGATCCTGACGAGAGCTGACCGATCCGTTCACTGAGCGAATCCTCTGCACTCATCGCGGGCGCCGAGACACTCGAGAGCAGCGCCACGAAGATGATCGCCAGCGCGACCCTGCCCATGGTCAGGAGGTTCGGGATGTGGACTTTGCGGTCTTGCTGCGCCGCCTGCATCATTGTTTGCATCTGTGCCATAACCCGATCCTATGGACGCATGATCCATCAAGTCGAAGCCCCGCGCGTCCCCAATGCACAATGCTGCACATTGCTCAAACAAACCGATCAAAGACGCGCCCAGAACCCCCCAGAGGTTGAAGAAAGCGGGTTATTGATCTATCCTGACGGTCACAGCATCAGTCTCCTGAGGGGGCCTGTCTGCGATGTTGTTGCCTGAACCGGAGGGCAGCCCATCAGCCGCTCGGCACATCAGCACACCGGAACGACCGATCCGAGGACAACGCGGTGGACACCATCATCAGCCCGATCGCTCTCTACCTCATCTGCGTGCTCGGAGCCGTGGGTATCGGAGCAGCGCTCCCGCGCCGAAACAAAGCATCCGAGATCGTCGGCGGACTCCTGATCGCCGCATCAGTCGGGTTCGGAACACTCGTCCTCGCGCTCCGCGCATCGGAGATCGAAGGCGGACTCCCCAACTTCTTCTTCTACCCATTCGCGATCCTCGCGCTGGGCGCCAGCGCCCGCATGATCACCCATCCGCGCCCAGTCTACTCCGCGCTCTACTTCATCCTCACCATCATCGCTTCCTGCGGCATGTACCTCCTGCTCTCCGCAGAGTTCATGGCCTTCGCGCTCGTCATCATCTACGCCGGTGCCATCCTCATCACCTACCTCTTCGTCATCATGCTCGCGACGCAAGCGCCATCTTCCGCTTCCGAAGAGTTCATCGATGAAACCGACGCCGTCTCACGCGAGCCAATCCTCGCCGCCGGGATCGGGTTCGTCCTCCTCGCGATCCTCACCACCGCGATGTTCAGAGGGATCGGCGATCTCCCCGCACCACCAGACGAGACACTCGCTCAGGAGTCCGTGCTCGTCAATCTTCCACGCAAGGTCGAGCGTCTGCTCGAGCGCGAGGGACTCATCACCAACACCGAGCGTCTGGTACGAAACGAGGACGGCACCGCCGCGATCGATGTCGTCAACCGCACGATCACTCTTGAAAACACCGACCTCGGGACCACCCGCACGCTCGAAGCCGATCAATGGCCCGAGACCCTCACCGCCGGGAACCTGGATCGTCTGGGATACAACCTCATGCACGATCACCCGATGACCATCGAGATCGCGGGCATCATCCTCCTGATGGCGATGCTCGGCGCAACGGTCCTCGCACGCAAGCACATCGAGCTCGAGGACGACCTCAAAGCAGCCCAAGCCCGCAAGCTTGGTGAATCAATGAATCCCGAAATGAAATCAGTACCGGAAACGGGGAACGCCTAATGGACATGACACACTCCGTCCAACTCGCGCAGCTCGCATTCCCCGACGCGGTCCCCAGCATCACGATGGCGCACTACCTCTTCGTGTCCGCCGCGATGTTCGTCATGGGACTCATCGGGTTCATGACCAGAAAGAACATGATCATCATGTTCCTGTGCACCGAGCTGATGTTCCAAGCCGCGGGACTCGCTCTGATCGCATTCGGTCGTCACCACCTCGGCGCCGACGGCCAAACCTTTGTCATCTTCGTGCTCTGTGTTGCCGCCGCCGAAGCCGCGATGGCGCTCGCTCTGGTCGTGCTGCTGTTTAGATACCGGGAAACCCTCTCGTCCCAGGCCTGGAAGGAACTCAACGGGTGATCAACACAACACTCCTTTCCAATCTGCTCGCCTTCGCGCCAGACACACACGCTGCCGCGGATCATGCAGTCACCGAAATCGGCAGCGGACCCAAGTGGATCCTGCTCATCGTGGGACTCCCCCTGCTGAGCTCGATCCTCTCGCTGGTCTACGCAATTATCGGGAACAAGACCAAACTCCCCGCATGGACCACAGTCGCCGCCGCGGGAACAGCATTCCTCTGCACCGTCGCGATGTACATGTCCTTCGACGGCACCCCCTACACCGTCCACGCCTTTGACTGGATCCAGGTCCACTTTGGTGAGAAGTCGATGATCGCGAACTTCTCGTTCTACATCGACACCCTCACCATCTACTGGATGCTCTTCGTCACCGGACTCGCGACCTGCATCGCGCTCTACGCATCCGAATACATGTCCCACGATGTCGGGACCAGCTACTGCCGATTCTTCGGTGCCTTCGGACTCTTCGTCTTCTCTATGGCGTGCCTCGTCATGGGTGACAACTTCCTCATGCTCTACCTCGGATGGGAAGGCGTCGGTCTCTGTTCATACCTCCTCATCGGGTACTTCTACAAGAAGCCCGAAGCCGTCGCTGCAGCAAAGAAAGCATTCATCGTCAACCGCATCGGTGACCTCGGACTCGCGCTGGGGATCTACCTCATCTTCGTCCACTTCGGGACACTCGAGTACGCCGTCCTCTTCAGCGACCCGACCCTCCTGAGCTATGTCGAGTCAGCGAAGACCGGCGACTTCTCCGCGATCCCAACCATCGCACAATGGATCCCGCTCCTGCTCATGATCGGCGCGTTCGGGAAATCTGCACAGTTCCCGCTGTATGTCTGGCTCCCCGACGCGATGGAAGGCCCGACCCCAGTCTCCGCGCTCATCCACGCCGCGACAATGGTCACCGCAGGGGTCTACCTCATCGCACGCACCTACCCGCTCTTCCTCGCTTCTGAAAGCGCCCTCCCGATCGTCGCATGGATCGGCACCATCACCGCCCTCCTCGCCGCGACCATCGGCATGGCGCAGTTCGACATCAAACGCATCATGGCGTACTCCACCGTCTCCCAGCTCGGATACATGTTCGCCGGGCTCGGCGTGCTAACCCCGACCGGTGGCGCATACCACGTGCTCACCCACGCCTTCTTCAAAGCACTCCTTTTCCTCTGCTGTGGTGCCGTCATGCACGGCTTCGCGGGTCAGCTCGACCTCCGCAAACTCTCCGGACTCCGCAAGGTCAAGGGGTGGGGCATCGTGTTTGTAGGGATGCTCTTCGGATGTCTCAACCTTGCAGGGTTCCCGTTGACCGCAGGATACTTCTCAAAGGACACCATCCTCGCCGAAGCATTCGTGACCCCCGGATACTCGATGATCGGATGGATCCTGCTCATCACCGCCGGACTCACCGCGTATTACACCTTCCGCGTCTTCTTCCGAGTCTTCATGGGACCGGTCGAATACCACCCGGGTGACGAGCTCCACGACCACGATCACGACGACCACGGCGAAGAAGCACACCACGATACCAACGAGCACGGCGATCACCACAGCGACCACTTCCATCCACACGCACCGGGTTGGGCAATCAACACTGTCCTGGTGATCCTCACCGCCTGCTCCATCGCTGCGACCGGACTCTACTTCGTCGGCGGCGACAAAGACGCACACACCAAGCACTACGCCGACACCATGGTCTCGGCATCGACCGCGTCCTACCACTCCAACTACGGCAAGCACGCATTCGAGTACTACGAGAAAGACCCCGAGCACTACCCAGTCGCCGGCGTCGGACCACGAGGCAACATCGACAAAGCACTCGAGATGCCCATCGTCGGAGGCGATCCGCACAAGATGATGTACTACATCTCCGGCGTCATCGGTGTCATCGGCATCGCCCTCGCATGGTTCCTCCACCTGTTCGGTCGCACCAACGCCGCCGAGTGCAAGATGGATCCGATCGCACGCATGTTCGGTCCGATCCCCAAGCTCGCCGAGAACAAGTGGTATGTCGACGAGATCTACTGGGCGATTCTGGTCAGCCCGCTCCGGATCGGATCACACATCCTCCACTGGATCGACAAGCTGCTTGTTGATGGACTCGTCAATCTCTTTGGTTTACTCCCACGCATCTTCGCGTGGATCATCCGTCCGAGCCAATCCGGTGTCCTGCAGGGATACGCCGTATCCATGGCCGGCGGGGTCGCCATTCTCCTGCTGGTTGTCTTCGTCATGGTGATGCAAGGAGGTCTCTCATGAGCACACTCACACTCCTCCTGCTCTCGCTCATGATCGTCCCGCTCCTCGGAGCGCTCTGGATCGCGTGCTTACCAAGCGCTGAAAAAGCTTACCGGACCGCGCTCGTGGTCTCAGGTGTCCTGATCATCCCCGCCGCGTTCATGGTGGGTCTGTTCGACTACACCCGCTCTGGAACCACCCAAGCGTCCTACGCCTTCTCATGGATCCAGGATCTCGGACTCAAGTTCTCCATCGGGATGGACTCGATCTCGCTCCTGCTCATCGCGCTGTCTGTGCTGCTGGGACCGATCGTCGTCGCCGCGTCCAAGACCTCGATCACCGACAACAAGAAGATGTACTACAGCTGGCTGCTCGTCCTCCAGTCCGCGATGGTCGGCGTCTTCGCCGCTCAAGACCTCCTCCTCTTCTACATCTGCTTCGAGTTCACGCTCCTGCCGATGTTCATCCTCATCCGCGTCTACGGCTCAACCAACCGCGTCGCCGCATCCACCAAGTTCTTCCTCTACACCTTCACCGGATCCATGATGACCCTCGCCGGTCTCATGTATGTCGTCTACTTCGTCTCCCAGCAAACCGGTGAATGGACCCTCGACATCGCGACCCTCACCGCCGTCGCGCCGCAGATGCCGATCCAGCATCAAGCATGGGTCCTGTTCGCGATGCTCGCTGGGTTCGCCGTCAAGGTCCCGCTCTTCCCAGTCCATACCTGGCTCCCACTCGCACACACCGAGGCACCCACCGCAGGGTCCGTCATCCTCGCGGGTGTGCTCCTGAAACTCGGTACCTACGGCATCCTCCGCTTCGCGATCCCCATCACCCCCGACGCGTTCATGCAATACGCGCCCGCGATCGGTGTGCTCTCCGTCATCGGGATCATCTACGCCGGACTGATCTGCTGGGTCCAAGAAGACATCAAGAAACTCGTCGCGTACTCGTCGGTTTCTCACTTGGGATTCTGTGTGCTGGGACTCGCCGCACTCAATGTCTCGGGACTCTCAGGATCCATCCTCTACATGCTCTCCCACGGCCTCTCCACCGGCGGGCTCTTCCTCATGATCGGTTTCATGTACGAACGCTACCACACACGCGACATGCGGACAGTGGGGGGGCTCGCAAGCAAAATGCCGATCTGGGCATTCTTCATGGTCTTCTTCACCATGGCCTCTGTCGGACTCCCCGGACTCAACGGCTTCCCTTCAGAAGTCCTCTGCTTGATCGCAGCGTTCCAATCCGACGCAAGCTTTGCAGAAA
>JAEPQP010000104.1 GCA_017640485.1 Phycisphaerales bacterium
GAACCCACGCCTATGAAGACTCCATCCAACCGATTCGCCCTCCTCGCCGTGCCCGTCCTCCTCACCGCGACCCTGATCGCGTCTTGCGCAACCACTCACTCTTCTGCCGAACCCAACGGCCAATCCAAAGACCAACCAACCCCAGAGTTCGTCCACGAAACCACCGATCAGTACACCACCAAATCCATCGAAGGATTCAGGATCCGCATCTCCAAAGCCGCACTCGACCACCCAGAATCCACCAACCCCGCACTCGATCTCCTAAGAAGACAACTCAAACAGACCATCAACCAAACCCCAGAATCAACCCACGAGACACTCCGCAAAACCACTTTCTGGATCGAGCACAACAACCCCCAGTTCCCCTGCGCCTGCTACCACCCCAGCGCCGTTTGGCTCGTGGGCAACGGCTACAACACCGACAAAGAACGCTCCATCGAGATCGCCAACCCCACCAACTTCGTCAACTGGGTCAACACCGGACAGCCCTCCATGATCCTCCATGAGCTCGCCCACGCGTACCAGCACGCCACGCTCGGCTACAACAACCCCCTCGTCACCAAACCCTACGAGCAAGCCAAAGCCTCCGGAACCTACGATCAGGTCGATCACATCTCCGGGAACCCACGCAACCACTACGCGATGGAGAACGAGGTCGAGTACTTCGCTGAACTCACTGAAGCGTACTTCGGATTCAACGACTTCTACCCATTCTCACGCGATCAACTCAAAGCCCACGACCCCGACGGATACCGCATGATTCAAGTAGCCTGGGGCTTGCGCGATCAACAAAACTGAAATACACTCCCACACCATGGCCTCATCCAAACCAACCCGATCCCTCACCCTCAAGTCCGGCGCGACTGCCCCAGTCACAGCAAGAGTCTGGGTCGGTGACTGCCGACAGCAACTCCCCAAGATCCCCGAAGTCCAAAGCCAGTCCATCGACCTCGTCTTCGCCGATCCCCCCTTCAACTGGAACCGCGACTACAACAAGCACGAGACCCCCAACACCAAGCAGAATCGCGTCTGGGACGACAGCGCGATGAGCGAATCAGAGTACACCCAGTTCACCTACGACTGGATCGATCTCTGTGTCAACGCGCTCAAGCCCTCCGGCGCGATCTGGGTCAACATCCCCGACGACTGGGCCGCCGAGATTGTGGTCCACCTCAAGAAGCGCAACCTCACCATGATCAACTGGTGCGTCTGGCACTACCGCTTCGGACAAAACACCAAGTCCCGATTCATCAACTCCAAAGTCCACGCGCTCTACTTCGCCAAGGACCCCAACAACCGCATCTGGAACCCGGACCCCATCCTCGAAGAATCCGACCGCCGCGCCATCTACGCCGATTCGCGCACCGAATCTAAACGCGACGGCATGCCCGCGGGTCTCCGCGTCCCGATGGATGTCTGGTACGGCAAACACCTCGGCCGCATCCAAGGCAACAACAAAGAACGCCGACCACAACACGACAACCAACTCCCCGAAACATACCTCCACCGCGTCATCGCCTCGACCTCAAACCCCGGCGACACCATCCTCGATCCCTTCCTCGGATCCGGAACCACCGCCGTCGTCGCCACCGCGCTGGGCCGCCACTTCGTCGGCACCGAGTACTCCAAAGACAACTCCAAAACCGCAATGGAACGCGTCAAACTCGGACCAATCCGCGACCTCACCGCCGCCCGAGGCACCTCAACAGCGATCGCTCCCAAACGGTCCACCAGAGCCCCCGCCAAGACCCGCTAACCCCAGTTGGCCGCGTGACCCCAATCGCCCCCCTCTTTTCACCCCTATAAAGACCCAATTGGCCCGTCAAAACCGCCAAATCGCTTGAAAATCGGCGTTTACGCGTCACCCTATACCCATGACAATCACTCCACAGAGCCGATCCGTGCGCGACGCTCGCGCGTTCACTGCCCCAGCCGCAAGCGCGCTTCTCCTCTCGCTCATCTCGAGCCCAACCAACGCCCAGATCGCGAAGTACTCCCTCGCCACCTCGCAAGTCGGGATCTCCGCCGAGTCCGTCACCTCCCAAGGCTACCCCCAACAGCACAGCCGCATGGCCGGAGGCCTCTCAGTCGGTGACTTCAACAACGACTCCTACCCCGATCTCTTCATCCAATCACTCGGGATCACCCCAAACAAGCTGTACATCAACAACCAAGACGGCACCTTCACCGATCAAGCCGAGCAATGGGGAATCAAAACCAACCTCACCGGCATGGGCTCCGCCGTCGGCGATGTCAACAACGACGGATACCTCGACATCTACCTCGTGTCCTACGGCCAACCCGGATTCGGAAACGAACAACCCGGACAGTGCATCCTCTACCTCAACTCAGGACCCGACGAACAAGGCAACCACACCTTCACCGACATCGCGCAAGCCGCAGGCGTCAACCATGTCATGGACATCCCAGGCGGGATGACCCCCGCCTTCGGAGACATCGACCTCGACGGCGACCTCGACCTCTTCGTCGCGACATGGCGCTTCCACGACTCCGGGAACCGACTCTTCGAAAACCAGTTCAGCCAAACCGGACAAACCACCTTCATCGACATCACCCCCGAATCCCTCTCCGAACCCGACCGCGAAGAGATCATCCGTGGATTTACTCCCCACATTGTGGACATCACCGGGGACCGCTACCCCGAAATCCTGCTGACCGCCGACTTCCAGACCTCCGAACTCTTCGTCAACAACGGCGTCAACAAAGACGGCCGCGCCACCTTCCGCACCACCACCAACAAATCCAACATCAGCACCGACTTCAACGGCATGGGCGCCGCCGTCGCGGACTTCAACTTCGACGGCCTGCTCGACTGGTTCCAGACCAACATCTATGTCGCGACCGAAAACCGAGGTAACACCCTCTACATGCACACCCAGGTCGACAACGAGGGTGACCCGATCTTCCAAGACCAAGCCGCCGCCCGAGGCGTCATCGACATCGGATGGGGTTGGGGCACCGCCGCCGGTGACTTCGACAACGACACCGACCAAGACCTCGTCGCCACCAACGGCTGGCCGGGTTGGCCAAACGCCACCACCCGCCTCTGGTCCAACGACGGCATCGGACTCTTCTCCGACAACTCCATCAGCGCCGGACTCCTTTTCAACATCAACGGCCGAGGACTCGTCACCCTCGACCACGACAAAGACGGCGACCTCGACCTCGTCTTCATCGACAACGAGGGACCCATCCGCTTCTACCGCAACGACCTCGCGATCGAAGACGGATTCACAAACTTCCTCCGCATCAACTTCGATACCTCCGCCCACCCATGCCTCGCGCCAGACGGGTTCGGAACCAAGGTCTACGCAACCGTCAACGGACTCACCCAACACCACGCGCTGCACAACAACGCGTCCTTCCTCGGACAGTCCGAGTTCACCCTCCACATCGGGATGGGGGTCGCGACCACCGTCTCCGAACTCCGCATCGAGTACGCCGACGGCTCAACCGTCGTCATGCATGATGTCCCCGCCAATCAGCACCTCAACATCAACGCATACCACCCGATGGACTACACGCAAGACGCGCAGTTCGACTACTTCGATGTCAACGCGTTCCTGACCGCGTACCACACACAGAATCTCTCAGCGGACCTCAACGACGATGGGCAACTGACCGACGACGACATCTTCCAGTTCATCGAGCAATACAACGACGCCGTGACCGGAAACTGCCACTAAACCCGATCGCTCATCGGAGCTCATACCTACACTCAGGGTGACCACAAACACCAATCCTGATGGACCATCCGTGAGCACACCCCAGCCCGACATCACCCACTCCGCACGCTTCGCGTCCACGCGCGCCGCGCACCGCGACGAGACCGCCGAGGACTATGTCGAAGCGATCGCACAGCTCATCGAGCAGACGGGCTCAGCACGCATCAGCGACCTCGCGCAGTGCATGGGCGTCTCCCATGTAACCGTCACCCGCATCATCGACCGACTCTCCAAAGAGGGACTCGTCACCAAAGAACCCCGCAAACCGATCCATCTCACCCAAGCCGGCAAAACCATGGCCGAGGAATCCCACGCGCGCCACGAGATCATCCTCGCCTTCCTCCTCGCGATCGGGGTCGACGAACACCAAGCGCAGATCGACGCCGAGGGGATCGAGCACCACACCTCCCAGCAAACCCTCGCCGCACTCGCAGAGCTCACGCGCTCGCTCAAGAATCAACAGTGACCACCATCGAAACACCCCAAACCCAGCTCCCGTTCACCCAGCGCCTCACCATCGCGCTGGGTGACATCAAGCTCGCCCACTCCGTCTTCGCGCTCCCCTTCGCGATCCTCGCCGCGTTCCTCGTTGCCCCACGCTCCGCTGCAGATAACTCCCTCTTGATTGGTCAGCTCTCTGGGATGCTGGTCCTCATCATCATCTGCATGATCTTCGCGCGCACATGGGCAATGCTCGTCAACCGCGTCGCCGACGCGAAGCTCGACGCCGCCAACGAACGAACCAAAAACCGCGCCTTCGCCAGCGGTAAACTCTCCCTCAAAGACGGCTACCTCATGCTCAGCGTATCCGCACTCGGATTCATCGCCGCCGCGTCTTGCTTCGGATTCTTCTACACCAACTGGCTCCCCGCGATCCTCTCCATCCCCGTCCTCATCTGGATCGGGTTCTACTCCTTCACCAAACGATTCACCTTCCTCTGCCATGTCTTCCTCGGCGGAGCGCTCGCCGCATCCCCGATCGCCGCCGCGATCGCGATCAACCCGTCCCTGCTCTCAAGCACCCCCGAGATCTACACCATCGCGATCATGGTCCTCTTCTGGGTCGCGGGATTCGACATCATCTACGCCCTCCAAGACCTCGACCACGACCAGTCCACAAACCTCAACTCCATCCCCGCCAAGTTCGGATGGAAACGCGCGATCTGGATAGCGCGAGCATTCCACACCATCGCCCTCGCGGCCCTCGTCTACGCGTGGTCCCAATCCACCCAACTCACCACCCTCTTCGCGATCGCCACCGCCCTCACCGCCGCGCTGCTCCTCTACGAGCACGCCATCCTCGCCAAGCGAGGCAAAGCAGGCATCCCCATCGCCTTCTTCACACTCAACGGCATCATCTCCCTCACCATCGGCGCGCTGGGATCCATCGACATCATCCTGTTCTAATCCGACCTATCCGACGAACAATCGTTTGATCACCAGATCCAGCGCACCCGCCCGAGATCCGGCGCAGGCACCACCCCATCCTTCAGCAAGCTCGGCCAATACACCACAAACGCCTTGCCCACCACCAGATCCTTGTGCACCATCCCCGCGCGATCATCGATCAAGTCCGAAACCCAAGGCACGATCTCCCCCTCTTTCCAGAGCCTTGAATCCTCCGAGCGCGCCGAGTTGTCCCCGCACATGAAGTACTCCTCGTCGCTCAGCGTCGGGAAGAACTCCGGATGCCCGCCACGTGTTGCGCGCCCCGCCATATTCATGTAACTGATATCGCGCCGCACGCGCACATTGTGGAGCGTGAACTCCCCGCCGCTGAACTCCCACTCCACGCTCGGCTTCTTGAACAACTCCGCGCGAGAAAGCACTCCCGGACGCTTCCGCCAACCGTTCTCGCCCACCTGATCCGCCTCAAACGATTCAAGTTCCTCATCGCTCATCCCCGTCGCCGCGCTGGCGCGCTGCACCGGGCTCATCGAGTACCCCCCGTCCTGCGCACCACCCGCGACCAGTTCCCCATCGACAAACAACCACAACGACTGATCGATGTGCCAGAACTCCACCCCGACGACATCCCCTCCCGATCGATCACTGAACTCGCCCGAATCAAGCACCTCCCACGCACCCGCTTCGGTCGCATCGCCCCCATCCCAATCAACATCCCCGCCCTCAATCGCCGCCGTCCGCATCTCGACGCGACCCGACCCCGCGCTGGTATCGACCACCGCGCGGAACTCGTACCCGCGTGCTTTCACCACAGGCATCGCGACTACCCCAGCATCCCCGATCTTGATGTCCGCCGAGAGCGCCAGATCCGCTGTCCAGAACGGACGATGCCCTCTAAGGATCCGATCATCTGGACTCACCCATAAACTGAAGTCTTTATGAACCTGGTTGTACGCGTTCCGATCCGTGAGCGGCCGCGACCCGTTCCACACCAGTCTTGCATCACCCGATCCAGTGAACACATAACTCGATCCGCTCCGCACGCCTTCCCATCCGCTCCCCTCACCGTTCCAAGGCGACCGGTACCCCGGATCACCCGACACAGGAGCGTACCGCGAATCCGAAATGTCCTGAAGCATCGCACGCTGCACACGCTCGCTCTTGCGAGCAACCGCCCAATCATCCTGCGCCCACGCGTCCCACCCCGTCAACGCTGTCTTCCCTTCAACGAACGGCCGTGCAAAGACATCCCCATCCACGATCGCGATCTGCTCGCCCGGAAGCCCCACCAACCGCTTGATGTAGTTCTCGTGTGTCCCCGGATTCTTGAACACCACCACATCCCACCGCTCCGCTTCGTGCAGGATCGGCAAGTACTTGAGCACAAACACCCGATCACCCGACGACAACTTCCGATTCGTCTCTCCCTGATCCAGCCCCGTCATCGGATCCGTCACCTGCATCGGTTTCGTCGCGCCCTGCACACTCAACGGCGGACCGTTCGCACCGTTCCGATCATGAGGACCGGTCGTCCAGTCGTACCCATTGTGCGGGCTCTCAAAGCGAATGTTCTTCCCAAGCAGCGTCGGCGCCATCGAACCCGTCGGGATCTGGAACCCCTCAATCACAAACCCCCGAAAGATAAACGCAAGCATAAACGCGATCAGCAGACTCGTAATCGTCTCCTTGATCCCGATCGGCTTGTGATGCGTCCCCGATCCCGAAGCGGCACCCGAGCTTGATGTTGATTCAGTTGAAGCCGATTGCGTTGGTGTACTCATCACCACACAATACGCCACCCACAGCCCCCGCGTTCAGATCAATCCCCGCCGGATCCGTCTCCACCAGACGCATTCCCCGACGAACCACCCCCGCGCCGCCGTCTCCGACGCCGCTTTTTCTTCCCAGTCTTCCCGGCCCCCCCCTCGCCGCTCGGCTTCTCGCCCTCTCGCTGAGCACGCTTCTCCGCGTCCTCCGCGTTCCGCTTCGCTCGCTCAGCACGCTCCGCTTCCGTCGGCCGAGGACGCTTCCCACCACGCCGCCGCTTCCGCTTCGGACGCGCCACCCCATCCTCGCTGGCCTGAACACCCGATCCAGACTGACCCGCCTGACCACTGCCCTCGTGCGATGGCGCCTCCACCTGAGCAGTCCCTGCTTTCGATCCAGAGCGACGACGCTTCCGCTTGGGACGATCCCCACTCGACTGATCACTCGCCTTCGGATCTCGCTTCGAATCGCGTCCACCGCGAGGCTCCCGGCGCATCGTTCGCCCGCCGCGCATCTCCTCAGGATCCGGCGCCTTCGCAAGCTTCGGTTCCGTCAAATCCTCAATCGGGATCGCAACAATCGTCCCATCATCAAGCCGGATCTTGCTCAGCTGCGTCAAAATCTGCGAATCCAGCACCATCCCGTCCCCCTCAGGAGTCCCCACCCGGCTCTTGCGATGCGGCAGGTTCTTCCGGAGCTGGTCATACGTCTCATCCTCGTACCGCAAGCAGCACATCAGCCGCCCGCACCGACCCGAGATCTTCAGCGGATCCAGCGTCGCCTTCTGGATCTTCGCGCTCTTCATGCTGATCGGTTTCAGGACCTTCAAGAAGTTCTTGCAGCAGCAGTACTGACCGCACCGCTCATAATCCGCAACAATCCGCGCCTCGTCCCGCGCCCCCACCTGCACCAGCTCGACCCGGTTCTTCAGATCAACCTGCAGCTCCTTCACCAGCTCCCGAAAATCAATCCGGTCCTCGGCGCTGAAGTACACGATCACCCGCTCCCCCCCGAGGATCGGTTCGACCTCGACGAGCCGCATGTCCAAGCCGTGCTCTTTGATCTTCGAGCGCACGATCGTCCGCAGCCCATGCTTGGATTGCTCGAGCCGTGCGACCTCGTCCATGTCTTCTTTCGTCGCGACCCGCAGCACCTGACCCTGCTCGTAGAACGGATACTTGCGTCCCCCAGAGTTCTCGATGTACTCGAGCATCTCCTTGCGCGACACACTCTTGGAGCACCCCGAGTTGGCGCATGTGCTCGTGAGCATCTCCCCCATCTCTGTCCCGCGCTGCGTTTTAACGACCAGCTTGCTCCCACACCCGGGTTTGACCTCACCCCGATACGGGAACTCCCCCACCATCATGGAGTACCCGAATCGCACCACGATCGACGACGGAGCATTGAGCTTCTCGTACGCCTCGCGATCCGCTTTCTCTTTGAGATACTCCGCGAGATCCGCTTCAAACTGTGGGAGGGGAGAAATCGTCACAACAACACTTTAGGGTCCGCCGACCGCTCGCGTGCGAGCACGCTGGAACAGTCCGCTCAAGGCCTCACGATCCAGCAACTCGACCCCGCTCTGGTTCCCGCCGCCCGGAGTCGCCCGGTACACCAAGATCATCTCCTCGCGCGAATCAATCACCACGAGCACCTCATCGGTCCCGCCGTCGGTCGTCATCATCGTGTACCCGTTCTCGCTGATCGCCATCTCCGCGTATGCCGGGGAATCCATCACCCCCACCATCCGCGAGAGCACAAAGACCACGACCATCAGCAGACCGACCGTCAGCCACCTGCTCGAGAGCACGCTGTCGTCGTGAACAAGTTCGTGTTGTGGAGTGGAATCGTTCATCGATCGTTCTCCTTCGTGATGTCCTCAACCAGATCACGGAACCCCACCCCGTCGAGCTGCTTGGTCGTGTCGTTCCACTGGAGCGCGACCATCTCACGATTCGCTGAATCCAGAACATAGATCACATTCGTGTACCCGCCGAGCGTCTGCCCACCCACGCAGGTGTACTGCCCCGCGTTCCGGCGCGACTGCGTGGACTGCGCCCCCGCCATCCCCACAACCGCGAGCACCACCGCGCCAGCCGCGAGCCCGATGTTCAATCGAGCGACCGCGTTACTCTTCCGTGTTCTTCCGGTATTCATCCCGATTTTCATCATCGATCCCCGATCTGGTCCAGCCGGACCCAGCAAACCACTCGGCCGCGCGCTCCGCGGCCACTACCGATCCGCACGCGCTCGCAAAAGGTTCGATGAGAACCCCTGCAGACAGTTCGATCAGAACCCCATCGGACCAATCAGTCTTGGTGCCCACGCTTGGTCTTGAGCGTCACCACCACCACCGCCGCGCCGACGAGCACGAGCAGCACCCCCATCAGGAGAAACTTCGGAGAACTCGGTGCTTCCTTCGCCCGAGGCGGCTTGAGCGCCTCGGCCTGCGCCCAGACCGGTGAACTCATCACCGATACCACGCCCAGAATCAGCCCCATCCGGAGCCAAGAGTACAACGACGAAATCCGATTCTGAGCCTGTTCAATCATCCACAACGCTACCCGCGCCGACCCCACCGATCAAATTGCCGCCCCAACTCCGAACAAATGCGACCCGCTCAACCCCACCCCGCTCGCCGGACACACCCCCCGCCAGACCCGCTCGTAGTCCGCTGCAGGCAGATTCACCGTCCTCCATTTCGGAGACCGCACCTTCATGCACCCCTCGTAATCCTCCAGCGTGACCGCCCGGACCGTGTACCAACGCGACTGATACTCGAACACCTCCGCAAACAACCCATCCGGAGGCACATCATCACACCAGTA
>JAEPQP010000240.1 GCA_017640485.1 Phycisphaerales bacterium
ATTATCACGGGTCACGAGTTTGTCGGGGTTGTTGATCAGGTCGGATCAGCGGTGACCAAGTTCTCGAAGGGCCGTCGAGTTAGTGCCGAGGGTCACATGACCAAGGGGCTGGACTACAACTCCAGAACAGGCAACGCGCACATCGCCGAGGACACCCGGATCTTCGGGATCGACTGCGACGGATGCTTCGCGGAGTACATGGTCGTCCCGGAGGACAATGTTTGGCCCGTGCATCCTGAGATCGAGGACAAATACGCCGCGATCTTTGATCCGCTGGGGAACGCGGTTCACACGGTGATGGCTGCTGGAGTCAGCGCCAAAACTGTGCTGATCTCTGGGGTTGGGATCATCGGGCTCATGGCGGTGACGGTCGCTCGGGCCGCGGGCGCTTCGAAGATCTACTGCTCGGACATCAATCCCGAGCGTCTGGCGCTTGCGAAGAAACTCGGCGCGTACGAAGCGTTCGACGCGCGCGACGCGAGCTGGGTCAAGCAGGTCCGCAGCGAAACGCATCAGGGTGTGGATGTGCTGCTGGAGATGTCGGGCGCGCCAGCGGCGATGGATCAGGGATTCCGGGCGCTCCGTAACGGGGGGACGGCCGCGCTCTTGGGACTCCCGGCCCGCACAGTCGATTTCGATTTTAACGCGCACATCATCTTCAAGGGATGCACCGTTCTGGGGATCAACGGGCGGCGCATGTGGGAGACTTGGTACCAGATGGAGAAACTCCTGCTCTCCGGAAGACTCGACCTCGACGAAATCATCACGCACGAGTTCCCGATGAGCGAGTACCAAGAAGCGTTCCGCACCATGATCTCCGGCGAGGGGATCAAGGTGCTCATGAATGTCGGAGAATAAATCAATCATTGGAGGATCACGCATGTTCCGTGTGTGCTTTGCATTGCTTGTGTCGCTGTTCGTTTCTCCAGCGATTTCATCGGAAACTGCGCCGGTTGAACCTTTGCGGATCGCCGTGATTGGTTTGGTGCACGGGCATGTCGAGGGCGTGCTCTGGCAAGCGAAGGACCGCGATGATCTGCAGATCGTGGGGGTCTACGACCCGGATCCCGCGCTCTTTGCGAAGTACAAGGACAAGTACCAGCTGGACGAGTCGTGGTACTTTGATGATCTCGACGAGATGCTCGA
>JAEPQP010000044.1 GCA_017640485.1 Phycisphaerales bacterium
AACATCGTTCGAGGAAGTCGCGGATACCGCGCCCGAATCAGTCAAAGCGATGAACCCAACCGATGCGGACTGGGAGATGGCGCTCCAAGCGATGCAGTTGTTCCTCGAGCCAACGGGGATCGGTCCATGAAATCAGCAGGTGCTTGCAGAGGAAAGACGCGACGACCATGCGGACCCGGTTGGGCATCCATCCCTGCGTCCAGAGTTGTCGCATCGCGGCATCAACGATGGGGTACCCTGTTTGGCCGCGTTGCCAGCGTTTGAGGTGCTCGGGGTTGCTTGCCCATGGGAAGTCCTTGAACTGCTCTCGGAACGGCTGGGATGGAGTCTCTGGAAAGTGGTTTAGGAGATGGCACGAGAACTCGCGCCAGACGAGCTGTCGTGCGTACGCGGCCGGGCCTTTCTCGTTGTTGAGATCGTGCTTGGTGTGGAGGATGTTCCACATGCGACGCGGGGAGATCTCTCCGAAGTGCAGGTGGGGGGACATCGCGGACCAGCCCGGCTCGTCGAGTTGATTGCGCGTGTCGTGATAGGAATCGATCAGGTTCTTTCGGAACGATTTGAATCTCTTCCTTGCGCTGGATTCTCCCGGGGTCCAGCGATCCATGAAGCCATCGTCCCAACCGATTGGATCGATCAGATTAAAGGACTCGAGGTCATCAGAATCTGGTGATGTGGTCGGAGGCTTGAGTTTCTTGGGTGCGTCAAGCGGATCCACGACCTGATGCTGGATTGCTGCTTTCCAGAACGGGGTGAAGACTTTGTAAGGACTGTCGTCGCCGGTCATGACGGTGCCGATGGTCCAGAGGAGATCCGGGGCGAATCGGATGAGCTCGATGTCGGAGGATTCGAGCTCGTCCTCAATCTCGTCGTCCCAGTCATCAGTGACCGGATCGATTGCTTTGTTGACTGCGACCTGATCCGCACCGGTTTGCTCGCAGAGTTCTCTGAGGACTTTGGCTGGATCTCCGCTCCGCATCACGAGCGGGGAGCCCAGATCATCGAGTGAATCTGCGAGTGCTTGGAGCGAGTGATGGAGCCACCACTTGGAGGCGGCGCCCATCGGGCGTGGTTTGCTTGAGCCGTTCGCTCTGGATGCGTGTGGGTCTGGGTCGTGGATATATACCGGGACCACTCGACCTCGATCGGCTGCGTGGAACAGCGCTTGGTGGTCGTCGATGCGGAGGTCTTGACGGTACCAGACAATCGTGGGGGGTGTGTCGCTCATGATGTGATGAGTGTACCGGGTTTAGTTGACGGAACGGAAACGGTTGTAGGCCGCGTCCATCGCTCGGCGGTAGATCCACGCGCGCTCGGTCCAGTTGTGCTCCGACTCTGCTTCAGCGAGCCCCATCTCGAGGATCTGGATCCCGGTGCTGTCGAGGTTGTCGGCTCCGAGCGCGATCATGGACTCGATCGCGACTTCGTAGACGAATGCGCACGCTTGCTGTTGACCATCGTTGAAGAGTGGAACGCCACGCTCGACGGCGAGGTCATAGAGACGGATGGCTTCTTTCTCAAGACGGGTTGACTTGCTGGTCATGAGTGCGTCTTCGCTGCTCTTGGTCGGAGCGGATGGCTTGGTGATGACGCCGTCGATGAGATGGATGACACCGTTCGCGGCTTGGATATCCGCGGCGACAATACGAGCGCCTTGGACTTCGATTTTCCCGTTGCGGAGTGTGAACTCGACCGGGTTCCCAAAGTAGGAGCGAGCTCGTTTGTTGGTGAGGAGGTCAGCGCTGGAGATCCGTCCGGGGATGACATGGAGTCCGAGGACATCGATAAGCTGGGCGCGGTTCTCGGGTTTGAGGAGATTATCGAGCACGCCGTGTGGGAGCGATGCAAAGGCGGAGTTGAGCGGTGCGAAGACGGTCCATGGGCCGTTCTCGTTGCTGAGTTGATCACCGATCCCGGCGGTTTCGATCGCGGTTGCGAGCGTGGAGAGTTCGTCGGTGTGGGATGCGAGTTCGAGGATCGATTTGGACTGCGGGATCAGGACCGAATCGATGACATGGACAGTTCCGCTGTCGAATGCTGCATCGGTGACCTGGAAGTTTGCTCCAGAGATGCTCAGACCCTGGTTGGTCTGGATGTCGAGTGTTTGGCCGTTGAGTGTGCGGAGGGTGCGGCGATTCAAGAGATCACTGGAGCGGAGAGATCCGGGGACGATGTGGTATGCGAGGATGGACTGGAGGGTGTCCTTGCCTTCCTCTGATGTGAGAAACTCGACGGTCTCGGAGGGGAGCTGAGCGAACGCGTCATCGGTCGGCGCGAAGATGGTGACCTGCTCGCCTTGGGGGAGTTCGATCCCGGACTGTGCGACGAGCGCCATGAGTGTGTTGAGTCCCGCCGCATCAGCGAGTTGAGCGAGCGATGGTTCGGAAGAATTTGTTGTTGAGCTGGAATCAGTCTGTGCGGAGTAGGACTCGATCGAGTCGAGTGCGATTCGGAAGGTGCCTGTCTTCTTGTCAGCGATGGTGACCCCGATGGATTCGATGAGGGCTGGATCCAGTTCAGGAGCGTTGCGGACCAGTCGTCCGAATGAGTAGAGGCGGAAATCATCGAATGGGAGTTTGATGGTTTTCCATTCTCCCGGGTAGGTGTCGAAGGTGGTCTGGAATCCGCCGGCCATGAGGCGGACATTGGAGACGCGGATATCGAACTGGTATGTTCGGCCGTCGCCGAGGACTTTGATTTCGAGTCCGTCTTGGTTTGCGAGGGTGCCTTCTTGGATGTTCTTGCGGATCTGTGAGAATCCACCATTGTTCTCGAGGGAGAGATCGCCGGTGAAGACCATGGTTCCTGGGTCACCTGCTCGGACGCGTCCGGTTGAGCGCCCGCCCATGACGCCGTCGAGGACGATTCTCCATGAGTCGAGGCCTTCATCGAAGTCGATGCTCAGAGGTTGGGCGGATGCTGAGAATCCGGTGGTCATGGTGGCAGCGAGTGCGAGGAGTGATGATTTGAGAAGCATGGTGGGTCCCTCTGTGCGAGTGTGATTGGTTTTTGAGGGCCGGGGGACGGATATTTAGATCCAACGCGAACTCCCGGCGTGGTGGGGGGTTCGCGGAGTGGTCAGTTCTGGACGCAGGAAAGCAGCCCAGGCGGGGAGAAGCCGAGGGAATTGGGGGTCTATGGGATCTGTAACGGGCTTGGAGGGTGCGAGGGTGACTGAAGAGGTGGGTGGTAAAGTGTGTGGGGTTGGGTCCAAAAAGAGAAGAAGCCCTGGATCGAAGATCGATCATGGGCTTGCTGAAGCACGCGCGGAAGGATTCGAACCCTCAACCTCCTGATCCGTAGTCAGGTGCTCTATCCAGTTGAGCTACGCACGCAGATGCCCATTTCAGGGCGAAAGATACGGTAAGCGGGTATTCGGGGTTTGGCAAGTTGAAATTGGGTTCTGGCTTGATTTCTTTTGTCCCGCGGTGAACAATATCGACCCGGCGTGGGGTTCCGCGTCGGTTGATCTCTCAGAGGCACTTATTGCCGAAGGACGAAGACTGTATGGCTCACTCGAACTCCGCTAAGAAGCGTATCCGTCAGAACATGAAACGCCGCGCACTCAACCGCTGGCGCCTCCGCAACATGCGTGTTGCGATCAAGGACTTTGAAGAAAGCATGTCCTCGGGTGGTGATGCTGTTGCTGCGTACCGCAAGGCAGCGGCGATCGTGGATCGGACAGCACAGAAGGGTGTGATCCATCGCAACCAAGCGGCTCGTCGCAAGAGCCGCATGAACGCTCGACTCAAGGCACACTCCAGCTGAGTCCAGACCCTGCGATTGGCTTCTCGCTGAAAGCGGAAACTTTTGATCAGATGCCCGACCTTGACGGTCGGGTTTTTCTATGATGACACCCGCTTGCTCGTTGGTGTGCGGGCTCACGCACGGGGTCGTTTGAACGCATGGCATCGCAACAGTCTTCACAAAGCTCAAGCAAGTCGTCTTCCGATCGTGCATCGAAGATGCTCCCGAACCAGTCCGGGGTTCCGAGGCGATCGGGACTCGCTCGTGATAGTTACTTTCTGCTCTCGATGCGCCCGCTGCATGTGCTTGCGTTTGTGTTCCCGGTAGTGGTGCTCTACGAGCTCGGCTCGCTCGGAGTCTTCGGTCCTGTCGAAGACTCGCTCGAAGCGCACCAGATGCTGGTCCGGTTCTTTGATCTCTTTGGGGTTGTGGGGTTGCATCTGCCTGCGGTGGCGCTGGTGTTGATGCTGCTGATCCAGCATGTGCTGAGCAAGGATTCGGCACGCTTCTCGTGGTCGGTTTGGCTCAAGATGATTGCGGAGTCCGCGTTTTTGACCGGGCCTTTGATCGTGTTGGTGATGATCCTGAAGCCGATCGGTGGGGGGGAGATGGTGATTCAAGCGACGGATATTGCGGTGAATGCTGAGCCGTCTCGCGTGAGTCAAGCGATGCTGGCGCTGGGAGCGGGTTTGTACGAGGAGATGCTCTTTCGGCTGGTGCTGATCACGATGATCCACTTTTTGGTTTCGGATGTGCTTGGGTTCAGCGAGACGCGTGGATTCCTTGTGGGTTTGGTGCTTTCGTCGATCGCGTTTGCGTGGTACCACGATCAGGTGTTCATGCTGGATGGTTCGATCAATGTGCGGATGGCCGTGTTCTACTTCATGGCGGGGATGTATTTCGGAATTCTCTTTCTGATGCGTGGTTTGGGCATCGCGGTGGGTGTGCACCTGTTCTATGACCTGCTTGTGCTGGTGATCATTCCTTCGTTTGAGGGTAGGTAGATTCACATTTTTGTGTTGGCTTGAGATGAAGCCGTGTCTGGGCGGAGTAATCTGCGGGTGATTTTGGTTATTTGGTCGTGGATCGGCGAATTCCGAGTGGTGTTGACTTGACGATGCGTGTTGCGCGGTTAAAGTACCCCCTGTCCGATCGGCCCCATCGTCTAGCCTGGTCCAGGACACCAGGTTTTCATCCTGGTAACGCGGGTTCAAATCCCGCTGGGGTCATTCTTCTTGATTTGCATGTCCACCTGCTCTGCAGGACTTCCGAGGACCGGTTTGCAAAGATCCGGTCAACTTCTGGTCAAAAATTCCAGCAATCAATTCGCCACAATTTCAAAACGCTGCTCTTGATCAAACAGGGGTCTTTTACCTCCTACTGGGGTCTGTGTGGTGATCGATCAATCAAGGGGTCATTATCCGGACATGGACCATCTGCATAGGTTCGTCAAAACAGCGACTGCACTGAACTGGGGGCTGATCTCTTCCGATACTGCGGATAGGAGATTCAGGAATGACGCAGTACGACCAAGCACGGTTCTCTCTTGATGTGACCGATTCTGATGATGTTGAACTCATTGAGATGTTCTTGGGTGAGCTTCCCAAACGGATGGAGATGCTCTCGAACGCCGCAGAATCGGGTGATTTCTCGCACCTGAATCGACTCGCACATCAACTGAAAGGCGCGGCGCCTGGATTTGGATTTGATCCGATCGGGGAAGCTGCGGCATCACTGGAGCTTCGTCTCAAAACCAGCAATCTCGATATGGTGGAGTTGGAGCACATCCGTGAAGAGTTCGATCTTCTGATGGCTGAATGCAACTCGTACATGCGATTTATCAAGAACTGAGATTCCCAGACACGGCGAATACGAACACAGGATCACCTGCACCACAATGACCCCTTCGAGCATCAACCCGACCGATCGGAATCCCGGCGTCTTGCTGATAGACGACTCGGAGTTCGTGCATCGTTTGCTCAAGGCGCGTCTCAAGAGCGAATCGATCCGGCTGGTGAGTGCGTTTGATGGGAACGAGGGCGTCGGGCTCGCGAAGAAGGAGCTTCCTTCACTGATCTTGCTTGATCTCGACATGCCTGTCATGGATGGCTTTGAGACCCTGCGTGCGCTGATGGATGAACCGACGACACGGAATATCCCGGTGATCATTCTTTCAGGGCAGGACACAACTCAGGATAAGGTGACCGCGTTTGACTTGGGTGCTGTGGACTTTGTCTCCAAGCCATTCGAACTCACAGAGCTTCGTGCACGCTTGCGGAGTTCGCTCCGTATCTCATCGCTGATGCGGATGCTTGAGCAACGCGCGCAGATCGACGGTCTTACAGGATTGTACAATCGTGCGTACTTCAATAACCGGTGGGAAGAAGAACACTCGAGAGCACTCCGGCACGGGAACGGTCTCTCGCTGGTCATGCTTGATATTGATCATTTCAAATCAGTCAACGACAACTATGGTCACCCAGCGGGGGACGCGGTGATCGCAGGAGTGGCAGATATTCTGCAGGGGCACATCCGCAAGTCAGATATCGCGTGCCGATACGGCGGTGAAGAGTTCGTGCTGATCCTCCCAGAGACCGATCCGGAGAAAGCGAAGGGTCTGTGTGAACGGATCCGTGAGGATATAGAGGGTATGAGCTGGCCGATGCACCCGGATCGGAACATCACGATCTCGATGGGGATCGCTGGTGCGACTGGGGCGCCGACGCAGCAGGTGGAGCCTTGGATCGCGATTGCGGACTCGAACTTGTATCGCGCGAAGGAAGCTGGACGCAATCAGATCGTCTGCAGCGAGACTCCGGGTTCATTGAATCAAGCGGGCTGAGGCTGCGATCGAGCTTCCCCTCCTGAATCCATGACAGTCTGCTACAATCTGGTGCATGAGTTCAGAATCATCACATCATGATCATCGCTCTGATTCTGAGCGGATTGATCAGGTCGAGGAGTCGATCGGTTATCTTGAGATCGACAGTTCAAGGGCACGAGAGCAGTTTGATGTCTTGAGCAAAGCGATCCATGAGCTCAATGGGCGTATGGAACGGCTCGAATCCAGACTGATGGACCTCAATACCCGCTTGGACACTGCGGAAGCCGACCCCGGGGTGGTCGCTCCGCCTCACAGTGCTGGACCTGATGTGTCGCGCGATCCGTTGTAGGTTTTGAGCGTATACTTGCTTCGATGAACATGAATACTGCATCCGAACGAACTGGTCTGAGTTCTCGCGTGTCCTGTCGAGTGTCTTTGCTCTCGATGATCGGGCTGCTTGTCTGTGCTGGGTATTTGAGCACAGCGACTGGCTGCCGGGATCTGCAGCGGCGGAGGGTTGAGGTCAATAAGGCGAGCGGTGCGGATGCTGATCTTGAGGATCGCTTTGGGTTGACCGCTGATGCACAGGATCCGAGCGAGCGAGACAAGGAGATGGGGTACGGGCGCTGGAAGCAAAAGCCTGAGACAGAGGGGACGGCTTCTCCGACGGATCCGTCGCGACGCAAGCCGATCGGATCGCCTTGAGTGGAATGACCATCGAGTGGTAGGATAGAAAGACGAACTCGGCGGACAGTGATTGAGGACGAAGCCGGGCACTGTGTGAAGTTTGGAGACCTGATGACAGCACTCGCGGAACGGTATGCAGCAGTCAAAGAACGCGTCGCGCAAGCGGCGATTCGATCGGGTCGGACTCCCGACTCGGTGTACACGATCGCGGTTGCGAAGTACGCTGAGCCTGAGGATATCCGTGAGTTGATCGAGCTTGGTCATCGCGACTTTGGTGAGAACCGTGTCCAGCAGTTGTCGCAGCGTGCGGGGATGATTGATGAATGGTTCGAGCGGATCCGGACGCTGCCGAGGACATCATCGGACTCGACGATCGATGTGGATGATCCGGTCCGCTGGCACATGATCGGGCGGCTGCAGCGGAACAAGGCTCGGAAGATCGCGGATTGTTCCCGCTTGATCCATTCTGTTGATTCGCTGCGCCTCGCGGAAGAACTCCAGGTGGTTGCAAACAAACTGGACCGTGTGATTGATGTGCTTGTGCAGGTCAATGTATCGAGGGAGGAGTCCAAAGCGGGACTCCCGATCGCGGCGCTGGGGGCGATCGCGGAGCAGATCGATACGATGATCAATGTGCGCGTTCGTGGATTGATGACCATGGCTCCGCTGACGGACGATCCGGAGAATTCACGCGTCCACTTCGCTCGCTGCAAAGAGATCTTTGATGACCTGATCAAGGCGGGAGTGGGCGAGGACCACTTCAATCTTCTCTCGATGGGGATGTCGGGTGACTTTGAGGTCGCGATCGAAGAAGGGGCGAATCTGGTTCGGGTCGGGACCGCGATCTTTGGAGAGCGCGAGGAAGACCCGACACCGGAGATCGAAACGGGATCGTCTGCGGGTCATATCATCGACGCGTAATCACAACTACTCGCGAATCAAGCGTTGATCAGCGATGGGGTTGAGCTCAGCGCTTGTGCCAGTGCGCCGTTGGGTTGACGCAGGCGGATCATCTGCGCTTGGAGATGTTTCCCTGGACACGCGGTGCTCCGGAGCTCGCGGTGGGTGTAGACCCGGCTCAGCGGGACATTGAAACGCCGCATCTCGTGGGCGATCAGGTTGTTGAGTGTGGAGAGTGCTTGGCTTGTGGGTCTCGCATGCTCGTAGTTCCCAAACATGACAATCCCGATGTTCCCGGGGTTGTGTTCTTTGACATGAGCGCCCTGATAGACGAGGGGTCTGGCTTGCCAAGCACGTCCGGCGGGGTCGATCGCGTAGTGGTATCCGATGTCAGCCCAGTGATTCCCGAGGTGTCCTCGGCGGATCGCGGTCAGACGGCGGACAGATTCGGCGTACTGTCCCGATGGGAGCGGGCTGATCGCGTCGTGGTGAACGGTGATCCGGGTGATCCGTTGCATTGGGTCGGCGAGATTGACTTTGGTCTTGCCTCGCGTCCACTTGGTGCGCGGGATGACAAAGCTTGGGAGCTGCGTCAGACTCGCGCTGCTGATCGCTGGTGTGCGGACCGACGAGCCGTTCCACTGAGGCGCGGTGGCGGTGAAGACGGGGTCTTCTGGGATCGGTTGTCCGATCATGTTCTTGGAGTTCGCGGAGCGCTTCGAGGAGCTGTTGCATCCGGTGAGTCCTGCGATCACTCCGGAGAGCGCGATGAAGGAGCCGGCCTTCGCTCCGATTTGGAGTGCTCGGCGGCGAGATGCCGAATGTGATGGTTGTGGGGTTTCCATAACTGGCCTCATACTTTACAAAGATTTGATCCGTAATCTCTATTCGGCAAGATCGATCACTCAGGTACAATGCTACCCGATCCGCAGCAAGATTGTGCTGATCCAGTGGCGCTTCGAGCGGATTCTTGGTTGTCGAAGAGTTGATTCCGGGTGTGTTCTGTTTCAGGGAGGTGGCTGATGGCCATCGGACGAGTTGTCGTCATCAATGTTCTGTTCCTGCTGGGAGTGCTGTCAACGAGTGCTTTGGGGCGTGCGGATGCGGATCAGGAGATCGAATCCGCGTTGCAAGAGCTGCAGGCGGCTCAAGCGGCGTACGCGCTGGCGCTCGAGCAGGTCCAGATAACCAAAGCGAACCTGGAGTTGGCACAGGCGCACGCGATCGCTCTGGGAGCGATCAAGCAGCCTGAGTCTGGACCCGTGCCTCCGCCTGCTGATTCGGCTCCCGAATCAGCGTCATCGGAGGCAGCACCACACACTGCTGCGGACCCAAAGCCCAAGTCGGAGACTGAGGTTCCGAAACAGATCAAGGAGAAGGAGGACGGGTCCTCGTTCTGGAAGGGCTGGAAGCGGTCTGTGCGGCTTGGACTCAACGCATCGCAGGGGAACACTGAGAACTCGAACCTCAATGTTCAGTTCAATACGATCCGCAAATCAAAGAAGTACCGCACCAAGTTTGAGAGCGAGTACCGGCTCGCGACGCGTGATGGGGTGGATTCACAGAATCGACTGGAACTGGATCTGCGGCACGAATGGCTCGCTCCTGAGGGGTCAAAGGTCGGGTGGTGGGCGACGGCGTCCTATGAGATGGATGAGTTTCAGGACTGGGACTATCGAATAACCGGGCACGGCGGGATCAGCTATCAGTTCATCAAGAATGACAGCACTGATCTCAAGGCACGCACGGGCTTTGGTGGATCCCAGACCTTTGGTGGAACTTCGGACGATTTTCGGCCTGAGGCACTGGTGACGGGGATTGATCTCAGGCACAAGATCAGTGAAGTGATGAATGTTGAGCTCGGATCTGAGTACTTTGTGGATGTTTCGGAAGTCGCGCGGGATCGTCTCAACAACGAGCTGAAGTGGAACATCATGCTGGACAAGGAGAGCAACATGAATCTCCAGTTCAAGCTCAGGCACAGATATGACTCGGAGCCGGGTGGTCGAAATGCCAATAACGACCTTTACTACGACATCACTGTGGGTTGGCAGTTCTGACCCACATTCTTGAACACAACGCTGTGGGGACGGCGTTCAGGATTGGGAACTGAACATGCAAGCAGAACAGACTGAAACGCTAGAGAATGCCGCGGACACCACGGCTGAGATTGTTGAGCCATCTACGGCTGAGGGATTCGGTGATCTCGTATCACGCATCACCAGCGGTGATATGAGTACAGAGACTTGGATCTTGGCTTGGGAAACCGTCGGGCGACCCGTGCTGCTCGCGATCGTTCTGATTATCGCGGTCTTCATTGCGGCGGGTTGGGCACGCAAGTTGGTCGGTAAGGCGGTCCGCAAAGCGAATGTCGAGGAGACGCTCGCCCGCTTCTTGTCGAATATTGCACGCTACATCGTCCTGATCGCGGGTGGGGTTGCGATCTTGGGGACGCTCGGGATCGAGACCGCGAGTTTCGCGGCGGTCCTCGCGGCGGTCGGCTTTGCGATCGGTATGGCGATGTCGGGGATGCTCGGGAACATCGCGGCCGGGGTGATGCTGCTGCTCTTCCGTCCGTTCAAGGTCGGGGATGTGGTTGATGCCGGGGGCGTGAAGGGCAAAGTCTTTGAGATCGGGCTGTTTACAACGGTCTTTGATACGCCGGACAATCGTCGGATCATTGTTCCGAACAACTCGATCTTCGGCGACAACATCGAGAATGTCTCACACCACGACACCCGCCGTGTGACTGTTGCGGTCGGGACGGAGTATGGTGCGGACATCGATAAAGCGCGGGAGGTGCTGATGGAAGCCGCGAAGAATACTCCGAGTATTTTGGAAGATCCGGCACCGGTCATTTATCTCAAAGCCCTGGGCGGCTCGTCGATCGACTGGGATGTCCGCGTTTGGGTGAAGAGGGAAGATTTCTGGGATGTCCAGGACCGTTTGACGCGGGATGTGAAATACGCCTTGGACAACGCGGGGATCGGGATCCCGTTCCCGCAGATGGATGTGCATATCGACGGCACAGTTTCGCAGAGTTGAGTCAACTCGAACAAGTGATCAATACTCATCACCCACGCTCCGGCGTGGGTGTTTTTACATCGAGTTGCTGCTTCGGATTCGCTGGAGCCATTTGCACCAGATCGAGAGGACGAGGAGCATGTAGAGTCGTTGGGAATGGTCACGGCCGTGCCAGGGGTTGATTGATTTTTCTCCCGCGGCGTCATGCTCGCGGATCATCTGCTCGACGAACTTCATGTTGATGTTCACCCCGGCTTCAGCGAGTTCTGGGAAGGGGTCCGATGAGCGGAGGTGGTCGAGGAGGAGTTGTCGCATGTCGCCGTAGTCAGAGCGGAACCATTCTCCGATCGGGATCGCGAAGCCTTGCTTGGGTCGATCGACGATGTGGTCGGGGAGGTATTTGCGGGCGACTTGTTTGAGGAGGCCTTTGCGCTCGCCGTTGGGCATGAGGATGTCTTTGGGTGTCGCGAGGGCGGCTTGTGCAAGATCAGGATCGAGGAACGGACAGCGTACTTCGAGGGCGACAGCCATGGATGCGGTGTCTGTTTTACGGAGAAGGTCGCCGGTCAGATAGTTGAGTATGTCCCATCCCCTTGGATCAGGAATTCGATCAATTACAAAGTCCAGCCCATCCCGAGTTGCAATTGCCCATTTATCAGGCTTCGAGTTCGCATTCAATTTTTTGTAATCATGGAGTGAGAAGATGGCTGCAAGTTCTGTGCAAAAGCTGACTGGAGTAACACGCATCAATCGGATGAGTCGTGCTAGCTTAGTGTATTTAGATTTCGGATCACGCTCGGAAAGCAAACTTGTTGGGAACCATTTCAGAAAACTCGGACTTGATTCGAGTATGTCGGAAACTCTATGGCGTTCGTAACCATAGAAGAGTTCATCGCCACCGTCACCAGATAGGGCAACTTTGACATTCTGTGAAGCGGCCTCTGAAACCCAATAAGTCGGGAGTAGTGAGCTGTCTCCAAATGGGAGACCAAGTTGCTCGATAAGTTCTATTAGATCCTCAGCGGGATTTGCTTGGCATTCGAGAATATGGTGTTTTGTACCTAGGTGATTCGCGATCTCCTGAGAAGCAGCAGATTCATCATATTCGATTGAAGGCATCCGGACGGTGAAGGTCTCGAGCGAGCCTGCTTCATCGAGCGCGAACTTTGAGATGAGCGATGAATCGATGCCGCCGCTGAGAAAGCAGCCTAAGGGAACATCCGCTTCAAGTCGGCGTCGGACAGCGTTTCTCAGAAGCTCTTCTGTTGTATCCGCATTGAGTGCTGGAAGTTTGCCAATGCGGTTCATCCAAGCGATCACTCCGAAGTGAGACGGTTCAATTGGATCAACAACATTCGATGGGATATCACAAGCGGGATGGGCGTTCTTGAACCATTTTTCTGAGCCATGCAAATCTTCCCATCCGAGTCTGAGCCACGGTCCTGTGAAGACCGCTCTTGGTATGGAAGGTTCAAAATCAGCTTCTGTGTTTGGGTCTTGCATTGTGCCTAATGGCAATCTAGGGAAGGCGCTGAACGAAGAGCTGAAGACGCGAGTCTTCAAGTCGATTGCGAGATCAATGTAGAGCGGTTTTTGACCGAATGGATCTCGGAATGTTGAGCATTGTCCCGATCCACGATCCCAAAAAATGCAAGCGTACATCCCGTTGAGCCAACGGGTGGCTCCGGTGTTCTTGACCTCTTCTTCCCACGATCTCCAAGAATGCAACAGCACTTCTGTATCCGAGTGGTCCGTCTCGAACACATGTCCCGCGGCTTCGAGTTCTTTGCGGAGTTCGCGGTGGTTGTAGATACAGCCGTTGAAGGCAACGGCAATCAGTGGCTTGTTGGGTTCGATCTCGCTCGCGATGATCGGTGTGTCGCCCGGCTGATAGGTGAGGTCGGGGCGGAGGCGGTCTCCGTCGTGGACCATGGGTTGGGCTCCGCCGTCGTGATCGATGATGGAGAGTCTTCTGTGGACGAGGGCGACATCGACGATGGTGCCGTCGTCTCGGGTGGCGCGGTCGCGGAAGCGTCCTTGCCCGTCGGGGCCTCGGTGTTTGATGGAGTCGTCGAGGATGTCGAGCCAGGACTCGGGGATGGCTTCGAGGTGCGGCGGTGGGGGGCCGTCTTTGGGATCGTGGACTTTGATGACGCCTGCGATGCCGCACATCAGAGGGTGGCCTTGTCGGTGCTGCTGGGCTCTTGATCGACACCAGCGGCTTGCTCTGCGTCCTCGGCTTCTTTGGTGAGGTCGCGACCGATCTGGATGTCGTCATCGACCACAAAGTCCACGGTGTCTTTGAATGTTCCCGAGCGGTATCCCCAGAAGGTGTGGATGATCCTGGTGGTGATGATCGCGCTGACGAATGCGATGACGAAGGCCCATGAGTGGGGGATGCCGTAGTACTTGTCGAGGACCCACATGCCTCCTGGACCGATGAGGATGAAGATTGGGACGAGGGCCATGCGTTCGGCTTGGATTCTCGTTGCATCGTGGATGAAGCGTCTGCTTTTGGGTCGTTCTTTTTTGGTGGGGAGGTGACCGTTTGGGTTCCAGTGGTTGGCGATCCAGTGGAGGCCGTAGTAGACGAGAACATCAAAGATGGTATCGACGACATACGCGGCTGCTGCGATGAGGAGTTTGTGCTCGGTGCCGATCCAGTTCCCGATGAGCAGGACGGGGAACTTGGCAAGCGCGATCGCGAGGAATCCCGCGGCGAGGATATTGAGATTGATATTGATGACCCGTTTGCGTTGGTAGAGCTTGAAGACACGCTGGGGCATTGCGGGGAGCTCTCAGTGGGATCGGGTGATGACCGCATCAGCGATCAGGCGGAGCATCGGGCGTCCGGGGCCTTCTGGGATATCGGTCAGACGGGCCTTGGCGCTGTCGACAAACGACTGGGCCATGTTCTGTGTTGCTTGGATCGATCCGGTCTCGGAGACGAGGTCGATGAGTTGCGAGATCCTGGATTGATCGCCCGTGGAGGCTTCTTGGATGATCTCGAGTGCGAGCGTGCGTTGCTGATCGCTTGCGTTGTTGAGGTGGTGGATGATGGGGTAGGTGAGTTTGCCCTTTTCGAGGTCTTTGCCGACGGACTTGCCGACGGTTTCGAGGGTACCGGTGAGATCGAGAACATCGTCTTGGATCTGGAAAGCGATGCCGAGGTCGGTTCCGAATCCGAGGAGTGCCTTGGTGGTGGGGTGGTCTTGCTGGTCGAAGCCGAGGGTTCCCAGTGCGCCGAGTTCGCATGCGGCTCCGATGAGTGCGGCGGTCTTGCGTTTGAGGATTTCGAAATAGGTGTCCTCGTCGAGATCGGTGTTGTTGCGGTTGTGGAGTTGGAGAAGCTCTCCGGTGCACATGATCGCGGACGCTTGTCCAACGATTCGGGACGGGATCGGGGATTCGAGCGAGGCGCAGAGTTCGTAGGCGGACGCGATGAGGTAGTCGCCGAGGATAATGGAGGTTTCGTTGCCCTTCATCGCGTTGATGGTTTTACCCCGGCGTCTGATCTCGGCTTCGTCGAGGACATCGTCGTGGACGAGCGTCGCCATGTGGACCATCTCGCAGACGGCACCCATCGTGATGTGCTCATCGCTTATGAATAAATCGGTTGATCCTGCGCGGACCCGGGACTCGAGATCTGGCTGAGACGCAGCGCCGCACAGCAGGACGAGCATCGGGCGGAGCATCTTCCCTCGATAGCGTTCGACATGCTCGCACATCTGATCGACGGGCGGGAGATCGGACACGAGTTGTCGTGCGAAGACGCTCTCGACACGCTCGAATCCGGACGCGACGATGTCTTGAAGGGATTGGAGTTCGTCCGGGATGTCGAGCACGCCTTGCATCATGGGATTCATTGGTCCGATCGGTTAGTCGTATGCGACGATATAGGAGATGAACGCGGGGTCGGCTTCTCCTTCGAGGGTTGCTTCGTATTCGCCGTTCCCGTCTCCGTCTTCGTCTTCACCCTCCCAGTAGACGAGGACATTGGCAAAACCTGCTTCAGAAAGCAGTTCGCGGATCTCGACCATCGTCCAGAGGCGCCATTCGTAGGTGAACGCTTTGTTCATCCGGGTCTTGTCCGGGAACTTGAAGTGGATGTGGCAGCGCATATCGCCGGTGATCGGGTTGTAGGACGCTTGCTCCCAGATGTAGGTAAACGAGCGACCGCCTCCGGCGTCGATGGTTTTGGTTTCCTCGGTTTCGGTCATGGTTTCCGAACCGCCGTAGTGATCGAGGAAGAAGACGCCGTCATCACTCATGGATTCGCGGACGGTCTTGAAGTAGTTGCGGAGCTCGTCGCGGGTCTTGAAGAGCCAGTACGAGAAGTTCATCGCGAGGACGCAGTCGGTTCCCGCGGCGTCTCCTGGTTCAAGAACATCGCGGTTGAGCAGACGGACGCGTGACTTCTGGTCTTCGGTCAGCTTGGCGATGTGGTGCTCGTATCCCCAATCGAGGGTTGGTTGATCGATATCGAGTCCTACAGCGGTGTTTGTGTCGCGTCGACGGATCCATTCTGTGGAGGTGTTGCCTGTGCCACAGAAATCTTCTCGCAATGAAGTCGCTTTTCGCCCACGGATGGACTCGAACTCCTCATCGACGAAATCGATCTCGGATTCGACATTCTGAACCGACAGTTGATAGAGCTCGTGGCGGTCAGCGGTCAGTGCGGTGAGGGCACCGGATTTGGCTGCTTTCTCGGCGGCCTTCTTCTCGATGTTGGCTTTCCGGCCCGATTTTCGTGGTGATGTTTCGGTACTCATGCGAACCCTCGTCTCTGGCGATCGTAACTCTGGAAAGTCCGAGAATCGGACCCATGACGATCGTAGTGATCGCTTCGGCGGTTGTCTCGATAGATGAAGGATTCTGCATGAATCTGGGGCTGCCAATCCCGATGGTTGGGGTCTACACTGCCAGTCTTTGGAGAGTTCCAAGCTCGACAGAAACGCAGAATGGCGGAACGACGAAGGGAACCGTAAGAATGCAACTGACCATGGTTGGTACCGGATATGTGGGGCTCGTGACCGGGGTGTGCTTTGCCAATACTGGCAATGATGTCACCTGTCTGGATGTTGATCCAGAGAAGATCAAGAAGCTGGAGCAGGATATCTGCCCGATTTATGAGCCTGGTCTGACCGATCTGATGGTCAAGAACCGTGCCGCGGGACGGTTGACCTACACACTGGACAAGAAAGCGGCGTACCAGAGTGCGGACATGATCTTTATCTGTGTGGGGACCCCATCGGACGACAAGGGTCACACGGATATGTCCTACATCGATGGTGCGGCCGAGGATATCGGTCACGCGATCAAGGAACTTGGTCCGGACGCGAAGCCCAAGGTGATCGTGGTCAAGTCGACTGTGCCTGTCGGGACAACATTCCGTGTCCGCGACACGATCAAGAAGATCGTGGGGGACATCCCGTTCCATGTTGCTGACAACCCAGAGTTCCTCAAAGAGGGCGACGCGGTGATGGACTTCAACAAGCCTGACCGTGTGGTCGTGGGTGTCGAGTCCGAAGAAGTTGGCGAGATGTTCCGCGATCTCTACGATCCGTTTGTCCGCAACGGGCACCCGATCTTCATCATGGATGTGCTGAGCGCGGAAATGGTGAAGTACGCGTCGAACAACTTCCTCGCGACCAAGATCTCATTCATCAACGAGATGGCGAATCTCTGCGAAGCGTACGGCGCGAACATCAACCGTGTCCGCGAGGGCATGTGCTCGGACTCACGCATCGGTCACCACTTCCTGTACCCGGGATTGGGATACGGTGGATCCTGCTTCCCGAAAGACACGCTCGCGTGCATCATGATGGGTGACCAGACCGGTGTGACCATGCAGGTCTCCAACGCGGTCCACGGCACCAATGAGCGCCAGCGGAACCTCTTCTTCAACAAGGTCCTCAAGCACTTCGGTGGTGAGATGGGACTGCAAGGCAAGAAGATCGGTTTCTGGGGTCTCGCGTTCAAACCTCGCACAGACGATATCCGCAAGGCTCCGGCGCTCACGCTTGTCCGTAAGGCGCTCGGGTACGGCGTGACCTGCACAGGGTACGATCCGGTCGCGGCGGAGAATGTGACACTCGAGATGGGTGACACCATCGAGATCCACGATGACATGTACGAGTGTGCTCGTGATTGTGACGCGATCATCATCTCGACGGATTGGCCCGAGTTTAAGAGCCCGGACTTCGAGAAGCTCGCGAGCGTGATGAAGGGCAAGGTCATCTTTGATGGTCGGAACCTGTACCGCCGTCAGCATCTGGGTGAGCTTGGGTTCCATTACTACTCGGTTGGTCGGACCCCGATTACCCCTGCTTGAGTTCAGAACATAGATTCCAAAAACACAAGGCTCACATTGCTGTGAGCCTTGTGCGTTTTTTGGTATGAGCGATGTTTCAATCAGCGGCGACGACGGGTTGCGGTCAGACCCATGAGCCCGAGCATTGCGGCTGCTGAAGGTGCCGGGACGATCGAGACATTGTCGATGTCAAAGTCCGCGACGAGTGGGGTGGTGAGCCCGTCTGGGCGGTCAGCTGAGATCTGGAGGTTGCCGACATTCTCCATGATTTCATTGAATGCCATCGGTGTCGGAGCGCCCTCGATGGTGATGAGTGGGTTTCCAAAGTAGAGATCGAAGGAGAGGGTGACCCATTCCCCTGAGGCAACGGTGTCCGGGAGCTCGACAGCGAACGCTGGGAAGTTGAACGGGGACGCGACACGCAGTGCGATGCCGAGATCAACACCCGCGTTGTGGCGGAAATCGAAGGAGACGGTGGTGATGTTGCTCTCGAGGTAGTTGCCCACAAACGCGCCGTTGGATGCGTTGGTGTTCGCTTGACCACGCAGGAGGGTAAGCCCGAATGGACCCGCTGCGTTGAGGTCAAGTGTGGAGCTTGCGTATGAGCTGCCGTCGAGGGCGCCCGACGAGACCCAGCTGAGCGCAGAGTTGTCTCCTGAGGTCCAGTTGCTCGCGTCGTTTGCGAATGTTTCGGTGAACGGAGTGACGGACGCTGACGCGGTGAATGCAGCAGCGGCGATGGTGGTGATCGTTGCGATCGTGTTCATATCTCTATCCTCTTAACGAAAGGGGGTATCCCTTGGGTGAATGGAAAAAACTGGTTGTGTGGACTGGTTTGGTTAGTCGGTGTACTCGATCAGGAACGCTGAGATATCGAAGAAGTCGAACTGGCAATCGCCGTTGATATCCGCGGTTGGTTCTCCTGCTGAGAAGCTGCTCAGGAATCCGGAGATGTCGAAGAAATCGCGGACACCGTCGCCGTTGAAATCGCCTTGCGATCCGATCCAGGCATCGATGTCGAGCGTTGCGGTGTAGCCAAAGATGTGTGCGATCGGGTTCTCGCGTGCGTAGAAGATCGGGTAGTTGCCCTGTCCTCCGTCGGGTCCGCCGGACGCGGGCGCGAGACTGGTCATCAT